>JBBRMT010000072.1:0-19292 GCA_038230695.1 Chloroflexia bacterium | reverse complement strand
GCCTCCGCTGGCTTGCAGAGCGGGGTGATCACCCCTGATAGCACCTACTATACCCCTGGTTACATTCGTGTGCCATACACCGGCGACAACTCCAAATCCAACCTTTACTACGACTGGAACCTGGCCCGCAATCAGAACCTGAATGTGGTGCAGGCGCTGGGTGACTCGTCGGATACATTTTTTTACAATCTGGGCGGGCCAAAACAGCAGGAGACCGACGGGCAGTACACCCGCTTCCTGCCGCCCAACTCCAACACACCGATCTTCTTCAACGGCCTGGGCATCGAGCGCATCAACCAGTATGCCCACTACTTCGGTTTGGGCCAGCCCACCGGCATCGAACTGCCCAATGAGGCAGTCGGGCTGGTGCCTGATCGCCAGTGGAAGCTGGATCACTTCAACGATGACTGGTCGCTGGGCGACACTCTGATTAGCTCGATCGGTCAGGGTTATGACCTGCTTACCCCTCTACAACTGGTGAACGCCACCGCCGCGATTGCCAACGGCGGCACGCTCTATCAGCCCACGCTTGTCTATCGCGTCAGCAGCGGCGACCATAGTGGCAGCACGGTGCAAGACTTCCAGCCGAAGGTGTTGGGCCAGGTGCAGGTCAGCGCCGCCAACCTCGCGGTGGTGCGCCAGGGGATGCGGATCGCGGTTACTGGCGGCGATGGCGTATATGGCACCGCCCGCAGCATCAACTATACCACGCTGGCAGTGGCGGGCAAGACCGGCACGGCGGAGTTTGGCGAACCGCTGCCCGGCAAGCAATATCGCCCCAGCCACGCCTGGTTTACCAGCTTCGCCCCCTACGACAACCCCCAGATCGCCGTCACCGTCTTCATCCAGGGCGGCGCGGGCAACGGCCAGGTAAACAGCCGCCAGCTTGAAGGCACTACCTACGCCGCGCCAGTGGCGGCAGACATATACAAGTATTACTTCAACCTTAGCGAGACGCTCAAGTAGGGCCAGGATGTTGACCAACTAAGCCCCCAGCGGGTGTTGGGGGAGAATGGTGCAGCGCAATAGTGGCGTGGTAGTTGGGTAAGGCTTATCTCACTTGCTTCGACGTTAGCGGTGAGGCAAGATTTCTCCCCCAACCCCCGCTGGGGGCCTAGATTAGCGGGGTAGCGATGTATCCCCTTGCCGCGCCGAGGTAGAGGGTTAGGGTGAGGGGCGTAGATCCCCTCGCCGCGCCGAGGTAGAGGGTTAGGGTGAGGGGCGTAGATCCCCTCGCCCCGCCGGGGGAGAGGGTTAGGGTGAGGGAGTCATGGCAACCACGCAGAGCGATGCGGTGATTATCAAAGGGGTGCGCGGCGGGCTGCTGGTGCTGCTTGACGAGCATATGCCCTGGGCTGAGTTGCTGGCCGAGTTTGATCAGCGGGTGCAGGCCAACCAGAGCTTCTTCAGCGGGGCGAAGGTTACGGCCAACCTGGGCGGCAGACCACTGGGGCGCGAACAATTGGCAACCTTCATCGAAGCGTTGGGCCGCTACCAGATGACTCTGGATACTATCGTCAGCGCCGCCGATGATACCCGCCACGCCGCCAGCCTGCTAGAGATAAAGTCACGTTCGCCCAGCTTTGCGGGTGGCGCGGCGGGGCGGCTGGCGGGCGCAGTGCTACGCGGCAAGCCCGACGAAGATGCGGCCAAACACAACGTCGAGCTAGCCGCTACCCCCACCGAGGAAATCACTGGCAGCGCAATGTTCGTGCGCCGCACGGTGCGTAGCGGCCAGCGGCTGCGCCACGATGGCGATATTTGCATCGTTGGCGATGTCAATGCTGGCGCGGAGGTGGTTGCCAGTGGCAATGTGGTGGTATGGGGCAGCCTGCGTGGCATGGTTCACGCTGGCGCTAGCGGCGACGACAAGGCGGTAATCTGCGCCCTCATCCTCGCACCCACCATCCTACGCATCGCCGAAGTAGCGGGGCGCGGCCCTGGCCCTGAGCCATACAAGCGTCGCGTTCGCATCCTCGGCCTGGGCAACAAGCCGGAAGTCGAACACGCCTACCCCGAAACCGCCCGCGTGGTGGATGGCGGCATCGTGGTGGAGCGGTGGAAATAAAACAATGGTAAATGGTAAATGGTAAATGGTAAATTGTGAACGGTGAATAATCGTAGGTTGGGGTGAGTGCGCATGGTTCAGCTTACGGCCACCCCATTTAGCATTCACCATTAAACATTACCCGAAGGGGGCAAGATGGCTGGTCGCGTAATCACGATAACTAGCGGTAAGGGTGGGGTGGGCAAGACCACCACCACTGCCTACCTCGGCACCGCAATTGCAATGCAGGGCAAGAAGGTGGCGGTACTCGATGCCGACATTGGCCTGCGTAATCTCGATGTGGTGATGGGGTTGGAGAACCGCATTGTCTACGATATTGTGGACGTGGTGGAGGGCCGCTGCCGTCCCCGCCAGGCGTTGATTAAGGACAAACGCCTGCCGGAGCTTGCCCTGCTGCCAGCGGCGCAGACTCGCGACAAGAACGCAGTCAGTCCGGAGCAGATGCAGCAACTCTGCAACTTTCTGAAGACTGAGTTCGATTATGTGCTGGTGGACTCGCCCGCTGGTATCGAGCAGGGCTTTCGCAACGCCATCGCCGGAGCCGACGATGTGATCATCGTCACCACTCCGGAGGTGTCAGCGGTGCGCGATGCTGACCGCATCATCGGGCTGGTCGAGGCTTACGGCCTGCACCTGCCCCGCCTGATCCTCAATCGCATCAAGCCGCGCATGGTGGCGCGGGGCGACATGATGAGCCAGCAGGATGTGATTGACATTCTGGCGATTGACCTGCTCGGCATTGTGCCAGACGATGAGGCGATCATCACCAGCACCAATCGCGGCGAACCAGCCGTCTACGACAAGAGTTCACGGGCCGGGCTAGCCTATAATAACATCGCCCGTCGCATCCTCGGCGAACAGGTGCCGCTGATGGATCTGGAGGAGCGGCCTGGGCTGATGGCGCGGCTGGGCAATCTATTCGGTGGTGGCAGCAGCAGTCACCGCAGTAGGAGGGTATGATGGGCTTCTGGAACAGACTGCTGGGCCGCGAACGCCCCTCGGAATGGGTCGGCACGCCCGCTCATGCCGCCAAGCAACGCTTGCAGGTAGTGCTGGTGCAGGATCGGGTCAACCTGCCACCGGAGGTGATGGATGCCATCCGCGCCGAACTGGTTGCCGTGATCAGCAAGTATGTGGAGATTGAGCCAGAGGGCGTGGAGTTCAACCTGACCAAAGGCGAGAAGTTCGACAAACTGACCGCCAACATCCCGGTAAAGCGGGCGCGAACCTAAGCAGTGCTGAGGTTTGAGGTTTGAGTGCTGAGTATTACGACTCGCCTCTCCATGAGGTGGGAAGGTCGTGGCGACTGAAGTTGCACCGATGCAAGAAGCCTCCGTTGGGGGCTTTTTTCTTTAATTTGGTATAATACAGCAATGATTTTACTAGGAGCAGGTTATGGCTTAGGAGGATAACTGTGTTGCAGATATTGGTGGCGCTGGTCAGTGCTTTTCTTATCTTTGTGGTGTTGCTCGATGCCTTTGAGACGATTATTCTACCCCGCCGCATTCAGCAGCGTTATCGGCTCACCAGCCTGTTCTATTTCTTTAGCTGGAAGCCGTGGTCGGCTTTGGGAAGACGCATCAAGTCGAGCGGTAGGCGCGAAACCTTCCTCAGCTTCTATGGCCCGCTATCCCTGATCCTGCTGCTGGTTACGTGGACAGTGGTGCTTATTGTCGGCTTCGCTGGTATGCAATGGGCGTTCGGCGGGCAGATGACCACCGGCATCGAGGGCTTTGGCACCCTGCTCTACCAGAGTGGCGTTACCTATTTCACCCTCGGCTATGGCGATGTTGCCCCCACCACTGGTGCGGGCCGCGTTATTGCCGTGCTGGAAACCGGCACCGGCTTCGGCTTCCTCGCGCTGGTGATTGGCTACGTCCCCACCTTCTATCAGTCATTCTCCAAACGCGAGATCAGCGTATCGCTGCTCGATGGGCAGGCCGGTTCGCCGCCCACCGCCAGCGAGTTGTTGCGCCGCTACTCTGAGGATGGCGACCCCGCAGCGGTCAACGATGTGCTGCTCGAATGGGAACGCTGGTCGGCGGAACTGTTGGAGAGCCATATCTCCTACCCCGCGCTGGCCTATTTCCGCTCCCAGCATGAAAACCAGTCGTGGGTAGCTGCCCTAACTATGGTCCTCGATGCTTGCACCCTGATCATCGTGGGCATCGAAGGTATCCCTGTGCTACAGGCGCGACGCACCTTTGCGATGGCCCGCCACGCTGCGGTTGACCTCGCCCAGATCTTCAGCACCGCGCCCCGCCTGTCCAGCCTGGCGCGGCTAAACCCCGATACTCTTGACCACCTGCGTGCCGAGTTGACTGCCGGGGGCTTGCAGCCACATACCGAGTTCCTCGACAACCTGCGCCTGGCCGAGTTGCGGGCGCTGTATGAGCCTTACGTCTACTCGCTCGCCAGCCACCTGCTGCTCGACCTACCCCCCTGGCTGCCCTCACCCGATGCCACCGACAACTGGCAGACCACCGCCTGGGGCCAGGCCGAGGCGCTGCCGGTAGACCCCGCCCAGAAGCCCGAACCCACCCTCAGCATCCGTAGTGGCCGTCGCGTGGTGGTCGAAGACTAAAGCGGCTGAAGTTGGCGTAGCATGAAACATCGAAACTTGATCAACTAAACCCCCAGCGGGGGTTTGGTTGAGAATGTTGCAGCGTCATGGTGCTAAGGTAAGCACGTACCGAAACTTGATCAACTAAGCCCCCAGCGGGGGTTGGGGGAGAAAGCACGAAGTGTGTCAATGCCTAATGGAGCTTTGTGCCTTTGCACATATTTCGGCATTAGTACAGGTCAAGATTCTCCCCCCACCCCCGCTGGGGGCTTTTTGCTATAACTATGTCGGCATCTCGTCGGTTATCAGTCTTGCTGCGCATTGCTTGTCTGCGACAGGCCGATGCGATTGCCGTCGTCATCCTCGAACTCACTGAACATACCCCAACCCTGGTTGGTGGGCGGCATCGTGAACTTTACGCCCTTCGCGGTCATCTCCTGGTAATCGGCTTCCAGATTGTTGCTGGAAAAGACGAAGCCGGTGGCAACCCCGACGTGTTCCTCAGCCGAGGTGGGCGGCATCAAGGTAAACGCAGTCGCCGATCCCTCCGGCCAGACCACCACCCAGCGCATCCCCCCCGGCATTGGGGCCTCTTCAGTCTTGAAACCCAGTTTATTCACGTAGAAGTCGCGGGCGCGGTCCTGATCGCTCACGTAGATGGTGGCGATTGGCAGATCCTTAATCATCGCTTTTTCCTTTCTTAGTCCCGTGTTGGTGGTTGGAGCAGCACGAAGCTGGTGTTGTCCTGATCAACAAACTTGGCCTCGATGCCGTAGGGTTGCTCAGTGGGCGGCTGGGTGAAGTTGACCCCGTTGGCGACCATTTCGCTGTAGGTGGTAGTCATATCCTCGGTAACCAGGAAGAGGCCAGAGAAGTGTCCAAGCTGGTCGGGGTTGTCGGAGGGGTAGAGATTGATGCTGGTTTGCGCCCCTTTCGGTACAACCTGCAGCCAGCGCAAGCCGGGTATACTCTGCGCGTCGTCGGTGATTAGCTCGAAGCCGAGCGCGTGGGTGTAGAAATCCCGGCCTTGTCCATATCGCCGACGTAGACAGTGGTGATCGAAATGTACTTAATCAACGCGTTCTCCCTTTCGTAAACCAATAGCGTTTGGCGATGGGGCGAAACGGGGTAGGGCGAGCGCCGCCCACCCTGCCCAACCCTTACCATCTGCTCAGCTAATGGGGATTAGCCTTGCGCGGCAGGCTGCACTATCACAATGCCGTTGCCGTCGAGGTCGGTAAGCTGCGCCTGCCAACCATAGAAGTACTCAGTGGGCGCTTCGCTGAACTCGACCCCTTTGGCGGTCCATTGCTGGTGCAGCGCCTTGATGTCGTCAGCATTGAGATGCAACCCGATTGACTTGCCTGCCTCATGTCCCTCCATTGGCAGCGATAGTACCACGCTGGTCTGCGCTCCGGGCGGCGCCACTTCCAGCCAGCGATAGCCCTGCTGGGTCATGTCGTTCACCATCGCGAAACCGAGCTTGTTAACATAAAAATCCATGGCCTTGTCCTGATCGCTGACGAAAACGGTCGTGGTAGCAATGTAAAACACGCTTGTACCCTCCTTTTGTTTGTGTGATTGAGTGTTAAATAAGTTGGTTGAGTGGCCCGTTCGACTGCGCGGGCTTACTGCCCTTACGTTATGGCGGTGAACTTCGGGGTGATCGCTGCTGCTCCTTTCTTATACTCCAATTCCAGACCATTATAACCGCATCCGCGCCTGATGCCCAGTGAAGGCAACAACAGAGGGAGAAGAGCAGGCCGGGCCATGACCTATTCCCCACCCTCTGTCGAAAATGTAGAATGTAGAATGTAGAATGTCTAGATTAGACTCCCCTCCCATCGGCAGGGGCTGGGGGTAGGGCTACAGCGCAACTCGCTTTCACTCCCAGCCTCCTCTTTGGGGGGATTGCTACTCAGGCTGCCTTTGCCTCCAGCGCTGGGGTGATGATGGCGGTGGCAGCGGGGGTGGCCTCTTCGATGCCGAGGTAGAAATAGTTGGGGCGAAGGTGGCGCACCGGGCGCACCTGCACGCGGGGATGCTCCACCAGTTCCTTCTCCGATACCAGGCAGACGTTGGGGCTGAGGCCGTACTTGAACTCGTAACGCTCGATCGCTTCGTCAATCTTGGTTTCCGTCTTCTTCTTGCTGTTGTCGTCGTACCAACCGAGGTAAATCATCACAGTTCTCCTTATATACTCAGTTCGTTGGTTGGATTTTGGTTATTAGCGACCGCCGATAACGCGGACGCTGCTGGGTTGCTGGTTGACTACGTGCGTGCCATATGCCGGTCGTGGGGCAGTAGTCGGTTGCTCGTACTCGTAGAAGTCGCCCTCGATGTACTCCTCATCATCATTAGCGTACTGTAGCTGAGGCGTGGGTTGGATGTAGGTTTGCGGCTGGCGGCGGGGCAACGCCGGTTCGCGCACGATGATCACCTGCGGCTGGGGTTGGTAGCGCGGCTGTTGCTGCACTGGGGCGACCGCCTGGTGACGCAGCAGCATCAGCGCGATAAAGCACATCGGCACGCTGGCAAGGCCGCCAAAGAAGATACCAGCGATCACTGCCCATGCCCCCGGCTCGATCCGCAAAGCAACCACCACCGTCAGGCTAATCGCGCAAAGCACACCCACCAGTGCGATATATTTCTTCATAGTTCTCATCAATCCTTTCATAAACCCCTCCCCCACCGGGGGATGCCGAGAGAGGGTAATCGTCACTCGTGCCTCGTGCCTCAGCGTCACACCGCCCGCAGGTTGCCGCTACGTCGGGTCGCTTTCCGTGCCGGTTGCTCGTATACTTCGGCCTCGTCGTCATCATTCCAGGCAGGCGCAGTCTGACGAGCGGCCAGGTCGCGGGCGGGGCGCACAGCGCGTAGCGGCTGCTTCTCGCGCTCCTGCTCGCGCTGGTGTTCGCGGGCCACCTTCTGCATCAGCCGCACCACTTGCGTACACTCGGCATCGCTGGCGTAGGCGGCCTGCATCCGCACCAGCTCGCCCTCCAGCACCACCAGCATATCGCCCGCGCCCAGCAGTTGTTCCGCGCCGCTGTTGCTCTGGCCGGTGCAATCGTGGGCCTCGTCTGCGCTGCCCACCTTGCCGACGATACGGGCGGGGAAGTTGCTACGCAGGTTATCGCCGACGATGGCGGAGTCGGGCTTGCGATGGGCGGCAATGATATGGATACCACGTTGTGGCCCGCGCAGGCAGAGCATCTTCAGCGTGCTGGCAAACTTGCGCCCGTCAGCAGCCAGCAGCGGCGCAGCATCGTCAATCGCCACCACGATGCGCGGCTCGGCCACCTCGTTCTCCTCGCGCCATTCCAGATGGCGGGCCAGCCAGCTAAGGCGATGGATTGCGTCGAGCGGGTCATTAACCACCGGCGTGAGCAGGTGGGGCAGGCCGTCCATCTGGGACAAAGTGCCGCCGCGCTTGCCCGCGTCAATCGCCAGCATTTGTAGCTCGTCCGGCCCATTCGCCAGCGCCAGGCTCATCAGCATCCCACGCAGCAGCGCACTCTTGCCGCCACTGTGTTCGCCGGTGAGCAGCACGTTGCCCACCCCTTGCCCGTCGAGGCGCAGCAGCAGCGGCGTGCCTTCGCTGTCGAGACCGAGCAGCGCGGTTGCCGCTGGCATATCGCTATCGTCGCCGAACTCGCCGCCATCCAGCCGTTGGTATAGGTTGAGCAACTTGACCATCTGCGGGTCGGAGCGCGGCGCTTCCAGGGTAATCACTCCATCGCGCACGCTGAGGCGGCAGGAAGGTTGCCCCAGCGCGGTAGCAATGGTAGGCAGCAACGCAGCGATGCGCGACGGGCGCACCTGCGGCGGCAGGGTCAGGTGGAAGCCCATCAGCCGGGGTGAGACGGTGCCACCATCCACGCGGCCTTCGATACCGTGGGTATGCAGCACATACTCAATCGTATTGGCGTTGTATTCGAGAATATCCTTCATAGGGGGTTCCTGTGCTATGACGTGCGCCGCGTTCCAGCAGTCGGCGCGACCAATCCGAACATTAGAATAAGTGTTCTAAGATGGGCTGAGTGAATTATAGCACAGGTGTTCGATAAATGCAAGAGGTTTATACACGAGTTTTGGTTGGATTTGGATGAGAATCTGGCAGTCGCTTTTTTCACCGATTATTCACCAAATTACACGAACATTTTCACCAACCTCAGCGATAATGATAATAAAAGGAGGCAATTCCTATGGGCGACACCGCGCAATACGTGCAGTTCTGGTTTATTACCATCTCAGTAGCCAATCTCCTCGTCATCGGGCTGCTAATCGTAGTCTTCGCTATTGCCGTGGCGCTGCGACGGCCCGGCGCACACGAGGGTTCTACCATCGAACTACCGACCACCGCTGCTGACGGCGCGGACACCAATCTAGGGGTGCAGCCATGAACCTGACCACCAAAATCCGCGAAAAGGTACGCAAGTGGCTGCCGCTTGAAGATCTGATGCCCGACACGCTACCCGCGTTTGTGCGCTCACCCGCCTATTTCTTTGGGGTGATCACCCTATCGGCCCTGGCGCTGATCATCGTCACCGGCATAGTGCTGACCATCTTCGGCCCGCAATGGTGGCATAATTCGGACATCGGCCACTTCGTCAACAGCCTCCACTTCTGGTCCGCCCAGGCTTTCTTCTTCTCGCTCACCCTGCACCTGTGGACCGAGTTCTTCAAAGGCTCGTGGCGGCATGGTCGGCGCTGGACCTGGGTAGTGGGCGCACTCTCCTTCGTCGCCGGTATCGGCACCGCCTTCACTGGCTACCTCTCGCAGACTAACTTTGACGCGCAGTGGATCGCCGTCTCCGCCAAGGATGCGCTCAACGGGGTGGGTATCGGCGCGTTCTTCAACCCCATGAACTTCGGCCAGATGTACAGCTTCCACGTGGTCATCCTGCCGCTATTTGTAATCATGTTGGTGGTCATCCATCTGGTGGAAGTGCGTATCCGCGGCGTGGTGCGGCCATATGCCCCCAACATCCAGACCGAGCGGGCCAGGGAGGAGAAGTGGGGCGGGCCACTCGGCCCCGGCTGGTCGTCGTGGTTCTCCGGGCGGCGCAAGAAGCTGCAGGCCATACCCGCCGCCGAGCAAGTAATCCCCTCTGACCAGACCAGCTATTATCAGGGCATACGAATGATGCCTTACGATCTGATCCGCGAAGGGCTAATCGCGCTGGCTGTGGTGATCGTGGCGACAGTCGCCCTCGCTGCCATCTTCTCCTCGCCCGACGATAAGCCGCTGACCATCCAGCAGTACGCCCAGGAGAAGCCGGTAGACTTCCTGACCACTGCCACCGCCGAAATCAGCGGCACCGGCATCATCTCGCAGTACGGCCCACCCTACAACAACGGCACCGGCTCGGTGCAGTACCTCGGCCCGGTCTCCTTGCAGCAACTGGCGGGCGTGACCCACCCGATTGATACGGCGCAGACTTACGTGATCGAGCCGCTGACTATCGCGGCGCAGAGCGACACCAAGCTGGCAACCGACCTGAAAACCTTCACTGCTGCCAGTCCTGTCTCGCAGACCCAGTGGGAGGATGCCTACGCTAGCGCGCTGGGCAGCGTAACCACCCCGACCCTGCCGCTGACCGTGCCGCCCGGAGACTACGGGCCTTACGGCACGATGATGGGCAGCCTGCTGGGGTTGGCGACCAGCGGCGCGATGGATGGGCTGCTGGTGCGTAGCAACGGCTTCTACCAGAACGACTTCACCAAGCCGCTGCTGTTCCTGTCGGAGAGCGCGTTGCCCGCCCAGGCCAGCAACTTTGGCCTGCTCGGCAACCAGTGGGGAATGATGAACGAGACCCACAGCTATCCAGGGCAGAGCTGGCTATGGCTGTACACCGCCTGGTACCAGATACCGCCATTCACCACCGACGCAGCTGCCAACGCCGATGCCCTGATCTGGGCGCTGATGGGGATACTGACCCTCATCCTGATCATCTTCCCATTCATCCCCTTCGTCAACCGCCTGCCCTATCGCCTGGGGGTACATCGTCTGATCTGGCGTGAGTATTACCGCGACATGAAAGCGCAGGGAGCGAGAGCGCCTGCCCCACCTTTGGTCATCGAGCCAAAGCCGAGCGCAACAAATTAGCGGCACGGGTATCCGCCCTTTCGCCCAAGAATACGACCCCAGCGATGCAAGCCGCCGGGGTCGTATTCTTTCTACCAATGTGGTCGAGCATCCTTGCACGCATGGGGTAAATCTGTTATCCTAACTTCTGGCAGGGCGAACAACGCCTCGCCCCCAAGCATCAATCCAAGCCCCCAGCGGAGGAATCCTGCCTAGCCCCATCAACTAACCAATGGTGCTAGTTGCCTTACCACGCTCAGAAAAGCTACCACTGCCCGCTGTAGGGGCGGGATTAATCCCGCCCTGGTGAGCGTGCAACGCGCTCGAACTAGCACCATTGATTAACTAAGCCCCCAGCGGGGGTTGGGGGAGAAAGCTCGAAGTGTCAAACGTGTTTATCGGAAGCGCAAATCCTACTGCTCACAAGCAACTGGCCTATGACCGGCATTACGTTAAGGCAACATTCTCCCCCAAACCCCCGCTGGGGCTTAGTAGTTAAGGCTGGGCGGGATTCCCCAACCCCCGCTGGGGGCATTTTGCCGAAGGAGCGAACGTGGCAGGACAGCGCAGCAATAAGCCAGGGCTACGCACCGCAGCCGCGATTAGCGCGGGCAAGCTGACGGGCTGGGCCACGCGACGGCTGAGGCGCGGCGGCGGCACCGCTTTGCCCGGCCTGGTTGCCGAGCGGCTTGACCCCCGCCTGGTCAGCCGCATGGTCGGCCAACTGGGGCGCGGCGCGGCGATCGTGACCGGCACCAATGGCAAGACTACCACCACGCGGATGCTCTCCACCATCATGCAGGCGGCGGGCTGGCGCGTATTGCACAACCGCAGCGGCAGCAACCTGATGCGCGGGCTGGTCAGCGCCCTGATTGGCTCGGCTAATCTGCGCGGCGGGCTGCACGAGGAGTTCGCCCTGTTCGAGGTGGACGAGGCGGCCACGCCAGCGGCGGTGAAGGCGGTGCAGCCACGCCTGCTCCTTATCAACAATCTGTTCCGCGACCAACTCGACCGCTACGGTGAGGTGGACGCAGTGCGGAGCAAGTGGGTGGCGGCGATCAGTTCGTTGGGGGCGGAGAGCGTGGTGCTGCTCAATGCCGACGCGCCCGCCGTCGCCAGCCTCGGTCTCGGCGAGCATCGCGCCAGAGTGCGCTACTTTGGGCTGGATGATAAGGCGCACAATATCGGCGCTCTGCCCCACGCCTCCGACGCGCTGAACTGCCCCTGCTGCGGCGCGGCCCTCGTCTACGATGTGGTCTACAGCGCGGATAGCGGCATCTACCATTGTCCCAACGGGGATTTTGCCCGCCCCCAGCCCGATTACGTCGCCCGCCGCGTCACCCTGCGCGGGCCGGACGGCAGCGAGGCGCTGATTGCCAGCCCCGACGATGAGCAACCTCTAACCGTGCGCGTGCCGGGGCTGTATAATGTGTACAACGCACTGGCGGCCACGGCGGCCACCTGCGAACTGGGGCTATCGCTAGCCGACGCGCAAAAGGGGCTGCTGGCGTTCCAGGCCGCTTTCGGGCGTATCGAGCGGGTGCAGGTTGGCGACAAGCATCTGCTGCTGGTGCTGGTCAAGAACCCGGTGGGCTTCAACGAGGCATTGCGGATGCTCGCGCCTGCCGCGCCGCTGCACCTGCTGATTATTATCAATGACCTGGCCGCCGATGGCCGCGACGTTAGCTGGCTCTGGGATGTGGACTTCGAGTTGCTGGCGGGCGACACCACCGCCAGCGCCACCACCGCTGGCCTGCGGGCTGCCGACATGGCCTTGCGCCTCAAATATGCGGGCGTAGATGCCAGCCGCATCACTGCCACGCCCGCCGCCAACCTGCGGGCCGCCCTGGACCTCGCCCTTGCCGCCACCCCTGCCGATGCAACCCTGTACGTGCTGCCCACGTATACTGCCATGCTGCAACTGCGCGCCCTACTCGGCGACCTGGGCGTGGTGGGGCGGTTCTGGGAGGATTAGTTTTGAGTTTTGAGTTTTGAGTTAGTATAGTTACGTATTTACCGAATGTTGTGGTCAATTGGGTAGCAACGGACTGCACTCGCTCAAAAGCAAGGAAAACAACCCGATGCCACTCAACTCAAAACTCAAAACCCAAAACTCAAAACTCTGGCGCGGATTGTACTCACTCTGACGTAAGGAAAACAACCCAATGCCCTTCAACTCAAAACTCAAAACTCAAAACTCAAAACTCCTCATCTTGCTCCTGCCGCTGCTGCTTGCCGGTTGCGACCTCAACTCCAACCCGCCGCAGCAGGCCACTACCTTCGAGTCGCCAGTATGGTCGCCGGACGGCGCTCAGGTGGCCTACTTCCGCCGCAGCCTCACCACCCAGTTCAACGACCAGACCCAGCAGTTGGAGATCCAGGCCGATAGCTGGAATCTGTGCCTGAACAACGCAGCGGGCAATGCCGAGAAAATCATCGTAGCCGACAAGGTGATGAACCACCCCCAGCCCGATACCGCCAAGTACGAGACTATCGTGACCGACTTTCGGCTTGATTGGCCCAGCGCGGGCAAGCTACGCTACTACATCTACGGCCTAAGCCAGACCCAGGACGGCCTGCCCGCGCTGTCCGACGGGGTGCATGAGGTGAGCAGCGACGGCAGCAGCGACACCATCATCGCCCCCGGTACTAGCATCAGCGCGACGCTGGGGATGTTCGACGCACGGCGTAGCAAGTCTGGCAGCCTGACCCTCTACGGCCAGAGCGACTCGCCTTCCGCCAGCCGCACCATCATGATTGCTGATAGCAGCGCCAAGACAGTGCGCCTCTACATCCAGGATCCGACCTCCGGCAAAATCCAGATGCCCACCTATGATGAGCTAATCAAAGGAGAAGTGGATGTCCGCAATACGCCCACACCTTAATCATCAATCCCGCTCTTGCAAAGGAAAAGCTAATGTCCTCAGCAACCCCACACCCTAATTCATCACTCATCACTCATCACTCATCACCTCAGATAAACGTCGCCTTCCTGTACGCCGACCTGATGAATATCTATGGCGATCGCGGCAACACCATCAGCATTGCACAGCGCTGCAAGTGGCGCGGCATCGGCGTGAACGTGGAGCGAGTCAGCGTAGGCGAGCCGCTGGATACCGACAACTACGACCTCTACTTCTTCGGCGGCGGGCAGGACCAGCAGCAGGAGGTGGTGGCCGCCGACTTGCAGCGCGACGGGCGCGGAGCGCGGCTGCGCCAGGCAGTGGAGGACGGCGCGGCGTTGCTCTCGGTCTGCGGCGGCTATCAGCTACTCGGCCACTACTACCAGCCGCATAACGCCGACAAGCTGCCTGGCATCAGCCTGTTCGACGCTTACTCGGTGGCGGGGCCAACCCGCTTCATCGGCAACATGGTGGTGGACAGCGAACAGTTTGGCCGCCTTGTCGGCTTCGAGAACCACAGCGCCCACACCTATCTGAACAACGGGTTGCCGCCGCTCGGTCGCGTGGCGGTGGGGCATGGCAACAACGGCGAAGATGGCTGGGAGGGCGCGGTATATAAGAGCGCAATCGGCTGCTACCTGCACGGTTCGCTGTTGCCCAAGAACCCACAAGTGGCCGACTGGCTGATTACCCGCGCCCTTGCCCGTCGCTATGGCAACATCACCCTCCCGCCGTTGGACGACACCATCGAGGTGCAGGCCCACGACTCGGCTATCGAACGGGCGAAAGCCACGCATTAGCATCTCGCAGAGATTATCCCTCCCCCTTTGGGGAGGCAAAGATTATCCCTCCCCAAAGGGGGAGGCAAGGAGGGGGAGTACAAAAGTGCAAGCCAGCGGCCCGCCGCCAAGTCACCGGGGGATGGGGGCGTAGCCTGATCGGTGCAATGCTACTAATGCAGACTTGCTTGCTATCCTGAACAATTTGTGGCGGATTGGGGTCATGCGGCCCGCCGAGTTACCAGGGGTTGGGGGCGTAGCCCGATCGGTGCAACGCTACGAATGCTGCGTTGGTGAACAGTGAGGCGGTTTGGGCCATGCGGCGAGTCCCCAAGTTACCGGGGGTTGGGGGCATAGCCCGATCGGTGCAATGCTACTAATGCTACGATTGTGAACAATGCCGCTATCACTCTATGAGCGGCGGTAACGGGCGATTGTGGCCAAAGCAGCGCGGGGTGAACACGAGTTCCGATAAGCATTAGTAACGCTGCACCGACCGGAGCTACGCTCCCAGCCCTCGGTAACTCGGCGGGCCGCCGCCTAACCCGAACATAACTACTATTCAAGCTATTATTGTGTAGTTCACGCCGCACCGGGGCGAGTGCAACCCGCCCACACTCAGCACTCCGCACTCAGCACTCAGCACTCAGCACTTCGCTATGGCCGCTACGACTGTAACAACCCCCACCCACCCTCGCCTGCGCCGTTGGCTGCGCTGGGGGTTTCGCGCTATCCTCATCCTGCTGATTTTGCTATTTGGGGGGGCGTTGGGGCTGTACTGGTATATCGCCAAGGATCTGCCCTCACCGGAAGGGCTGAACCGCCCGCCCCTGCAGTCCACGCTCATCTATGACCGCGATGGACGGCTGCTTTATGATATCAGCGATCCCACTGTGGGCCATCGCACCGTCGTGCTGCTGAACGAAATCCCTACCACGTTGCGCGATGCCACCATTGCCACCGAGGATGCCGACTTCTATACCAACCCCGGCTTCGACGCGGGCGCGTTGCTGCGGGCGCTGTGGCAGAACCTCAGCAGCGGCATGGTTGTATCCGGCGCTAGCACGATAACCCAGCAACTGGTGCGGGCGGCTTTGTTCAGCGATGCGGAGCAGGCAGGGCAGAGCTACTGGCGCAAGGCCCGCGAGGTGGTGCTGGCCTTCCAGGTCAACCAGCGTTACAGCAAGGATGACATCCTCGCCATGTACCTGAACCAGATTTACTACGGCAACGCTTCATACGGCGTGGAAGCGGCGGCGCAATCGTACTTCGGCGTTGCTGCCCGCGACCTCGACCTGGCAGAATGCGCGATGCTGGCGGGGTTGCCCGCCGCGCCTAACGGCTACAACCCACTCACCAACCCAACCGAGGCCGATGCCCGTCGCCGCCAGGTACTCGACTTGATGGTGAAGCGTGGCTACATCAGCCAGCCGCAGGCCGACGCTGCCGCTGCCGAGCAGCTGCATTATGCCGGACAACGTTACGCCATCAAAGCGCCCCACTTCGTGATGTACGTGCGCGACCTGCTGGAAGCCAGATATGGCCGCGAGAAGGTGGAGCGCGGCGGGTTGCGCGTCTATACCACCCTCAGCCTGCCCTTGCAGGACATTGCCCAGCGGGTCGCCACCAATCACCTCGCCACCTTGCAGCAGGATCACGTCAGCAACGCCGCCCTCGTCGCGCTCGATCCCGCCACCAACCAGATCCTGGCGATGCTGGGCAGCGCCGACTACTTCGACCCCACCATTGACGGCGAGGTGAATGTGGCGCTGGCCCCACGTCAGCCAGGGAGCAGCATGAAGCCAATAACCTACGCCGCCGCGCTGGCAGGCGGGGCCACCGGCGCGACCCTGCTGCCCGACATTCCCACCACCTACCCCGACCGCGATGGCTCGTTGTATATGCCGATTAACTACGATAAGCTCTATCACGGGCCGGTTACGCTGCGGATGGCGCTGGCGAACTCATACAATGTGCCATCGGTGGCGCTGGAGAGCCGCGTGGGAGTGGATATCGTGCTGAAGCTGGCCCGCAATCTGGGGTTGACCACCCTTGATGCCGACCCCAGCAAATATGGCCTCAGCCTGACGCTGGGCGGCGGCGACGTGCGCCTGCTGGACCTTACCGCCGCCTATGCCACCTTCCGCAACGGCGGCAACTACGCTCCGCCCAGCGCCATCCTGCGCGTGGAGGACAGCAGTGGCAAGGTGCTGGAGCAGTATCAATCAACGCAGCCAACCCCGATGCTGGGCAACAATGGCGCACAGGCCGCCTACGTCCTCACCAACATCCTGTCAGACAACTTCGCCCGCATCCCCAGCTTTGGCCGTTACAGCCCGCTCTATCTGCCCGACCGTCCCGCCGCCGCCAAAACCGGCACCACTACCGACTTCCGCGACAACTGGACGATGGGTTATACCATGGATTACGTGGTCGGCGTGTGGGTGGGCAACAACGACAACAGCCGCATGGATGGCAGCACCGGCGTGACTGGCGCGGCTCCTATATGGCACGATTTTATGGAGCAGGCCAGCGCCGGGCTACCCGCCCGCGACTTCCCCCGCCCGCCTGGCTTGCGCGACGTGGAGATTTGTTCGCTGTCCGGCCTGCTACCCACCCCATATTGCGCCGCCACCCGCACCGAGACGTTCATCGCTGGCACTGAGCCGACCCTGCCCGACAACTTCTACCAGCCCTTCAAGCTAGACCGCACTAACGGCCTGCTTGCCACCCGCTATACGCCAGCAGCGGACGTGATCACTCAGGTGTACGCCATCCTGCCGCCAGAGTACAACGACTGGGTGAAGCAGCAGGGCTGGCCGCAGCCGCCCACCGCCTATTCGCCGAATGGCAGCGCTGGGCGGAATGCAACAGTGATTACCGCGCCAAAGGCGGGCCAGTATGTCAGCGGCGTGGTAGAGGTGCGCGGCCAGCTACCGCCGGGCGCGGGCAACGTCGCGCTATACGTGGGGCGCAGCGGCGACAGCGGCGGCCAGCGTCTGCCGCTCGCCAGCGATGCGGATCAGGTCAGCGGCATCCTCTCCCATCTCGATAGCAGCGCGATGAATGGGGCAATCACCCTGCACCTCAGCTACACGCTGGCAGGCCAGCAACTCGACGAGCAAATCCCGCTAGTGGCCGACAATATCCCGCCGCGTGCCGGTGTGCTATACCCCACACAAGGGGCAACCTTCAGCATCAAGCAGAACGCGGGCCTACCCGAACCATTCACCGCCGATGCCGCCGACAACTTCGCGGTGGACCACGTGCAATACTTCGTGGACGGCCAGCCCTACGACAGCATCAGCGGCGACGGCCCCTACACCGTGCCGCTGCACCTCGACCGCATCGGGGTTGGCCCACATAGCCTCTACGTCATCGTCACCGACAAGGCGGGCAACCAGACAAGGAGCGGGGTGGTGAATATCAACATCACCCATTAGAAACGCGGAAGACGCGGAAGGGTACGGAAGACGCGGAAGATGCAGGGCAAGATTGATCGCTTACGATGGGCATTGGGATGGGAACAGCCAGCCAGCGGATTTGGCAAGCGGATGAAGCGGATTAGAGGGACGGCATTGCAAGGGAGGAAGGCCAGCCAGCGGATTTGGAACAGCAGATGAAGCGGATTTGGGATGCACTCGCCCTGGCGCAAAGCAAAAAGCCTCTCCCCAGCGGGGAGAGGTTTGGTGAGGGGAGAATCTTGCAATGCATCAATGCCCATCGCAAGCATCTATGCTGGTGTAGGGGCGGGCGGCTGCCCGCCCTGTTGCAGCGCCTCTGATGCTCATTGCAGCTGTGAGGGGCGGCAACGTCGGCTTTTTCCGTGTCCTCCGTCCTTTCCGTGTCTTCCGTGATTCTATCGCACCCCCAACTCCTTCAACGCCTGCTCTGCATATAGCCGTTCCATTGCATTGCCCAACTCCGAGGCGCGAACGTAATCGGCAATTGCCCTGGCCCTATCGCCTTTGCGCCGATACGTGTCGCCACGACCGTTATAAGCCGAAGCAAAGTTAGAATCGAGGCGAATGGCCTGGTTATAGTCAGCTAGCGCTTGTTCGTACTGCTTCTGGGCAAGGTAGAGATCGCCGCGATTGTTGTAGGCATCAGCATAATTAGGGTTAATGCGAATGGCCTGGTTATACTCAACCATCGCTTGTTCGTATTGCCCTTGGTTATAGTAGACAAGGCCGCGATTGTTATAGGCCATAGCAAAGTTAGGGTCAAGATGAATGGCCTGGTTATACTCCTTCAGCGCTTGTTCGTACTGCTTCTGGTCATAGTAGACAGCGGCGCGATTGTTGTAGGCCACAGCATAGTTAGGGTCGAGACAGATAGCCTGGTTAAAGTCAGCTAGCGCTTGTTCGTACTGCTTCTGGACATTGTACACATCGCCGCGATTCTTGTAGGCTAGCTTCAGCTTATCTTTAGTTGGCTGATGCTCCGGCTTGAGCGCAAGGATTTCCTGGCCAAGGCTGATCGCTCTGTCCCAATCTTTGCCGGCTACTGCAGCCTCTAGTTCCTCATACAATTCTTCAACAAGCTCGTCGCGCAAGTGGCGCTTTGCTGGCGTAGCGGCGACAGGGTTGACGGTTGGCGCTGGTGCGGCTGCTGGTGCGGTGACAGAGGATGTAGCTTGCGGGCCGTCCTGCGCGTTGGCCCAGGCGAACCAGGTGGTATAATTGTCACCCAGCATATCGGGTCGGACAAGCTGCAGGTTCTCGACGAGGGTGTGCAGCATCTGCCGTTGGCGGCAGTAGCGAATCAGCGACATGGATTTGACCGAGAGGGTATCGCCGGGCAAGCGGCTGCTATCAAGGTCGGTTGCGCCTGGCACATCAGCCTTGATGTATTCGCAGAGTATGTACAGGCTGCTATCGTCAATACG
>JBBRMT010000071.1:0-19366 GCA_038230695.1 Chloroflexia bacterium | reverse complement strand
TTGCTCCGCCAGTCTGATAATGCCAGATTAGCTCATTCTGGAAGTGGGTCGCGCCGAATACGGCATCGAGCAGCAGCTTGAGGTAGTGGCTGGCAGTGGGGTCGCAGTGCAGGTAGAGGCTGCCAGTTGGCTTCAACACCCGTCGTAGCTCCACCAGACGCGGCGCAAGCATCGCCAGGTAAGCAAGCATTCCCCCATCGCCCAACATCGCGCAGAAGCCCTGCATATAACGGGCTACCGTTCCGCCCGCCTGCATTGCCAGCGTGTAATCCGCCGCCGCCCGCTCATCCCAACGCCAGGTGTCAGCAAATGCCCGCTTCGCCCTTATACCATCCCCAGCCCTATTCAGCAGGTCGTAGTTGGCGTTGCTGTTGAAGGGTGGGTCGAGGTAGACGAGATCCACGCTGTCGTCAGCCACATATCGCCGGAGGGTGGGCAGGTTGTCAGCGTGAAACAGGGTGTTGGCTTCCAAAATCTTTAATCTTCCAATCTTGCCGCCAAGCTCCTCGTACTTGCGGAACTCCTCGATTGCCTGCGATACGGCGTTGATGGCAGTGTATGCCTGGCCTAGATTGTAATGGGCCTGGGCGTAGGTGGGGTTGAGGGCAATGGCTTGCTTGAAGGATGCGATCGCTTCGTCCACTCGCCCCAGCGTCTTCAGCGCGATGCCCAGGCTGTTGTAGGCTTCGGCATCGGCGGGGCGCAGGCGCACCGCCTGATAGAAGCTACGGGCAGCGTTCTCATTCTGCCCCAGGCCGGTATACGCAATGCCCAGGTTGTAGTAAGCCTCGGCGTTATTGGGGTCGTGGCGCAGCAGTTCGATGAAGGTTTCGATGGCGTTGCTGATGCGCCCCGCGCCTGCGTAAGCGGAGGCAAGCTGGTAGCGGGCCTTGTCGTTGTCCGGCTGCAGGCGCAAGGTATCGAGCAACTCGCCCATTGCCATCTCCGGCTTGCCAGCGGCGAGGTAGACGCGCCCCAGGTTGTAGCGGGCCTCGGGCCAGTCGGGGTTGAGGCGGGTTGCGTTGGCAAGCGCGTTGGCCGAATCGTCGTAACGTTGCAAGTCGCGCAAGGCGATGCCCAGCACGAAGTACGCCTGCGGGTCATCGGGCTTCAGCCGAATCACCTGCTGGAACTCGGTCACTGCCTCGTCCTGCCGCCCGCGACTGGTCAGCACCACGCCCAGGTTATAGTGCGCCTCGGCCAGGTCGGGATTGTAGGTGAGGGCAATGCGGAACGCCTCGAACGCCTGGTCAAGCTGCCGCTGCGCCACATGTACCGTCCCCATCAGGTAGTAGGCGTAGGCATCGCGGCGGTTCAGCTTGATCGCACGCTGCAACTCGGCAATCGCCGCGTCGTATTGTTTGCGCCCCTTGTAAATAATCGCCAGTTGGTGATAGGCGTTGGCGAGGTCGGGGTTGAGCTTGAGCGCGGCCTCGTACTCTGTTATCGCTGCGCCAGGGTCGCTGCTGGCCTGGTAGACGCTGGCAAGCTGGTGGTGGGCCTCGGCGTTGTTAGGCTCCAGGCTGATGGCCTGGCGGAACTGCTGCGCCGCTTCGCTCAGGTTGCCCTCATCCTTGTGGCCCAGCCCCAGGTTGATAAAGGTTTCGGCATCGGCGGGCTGGATGGTGGTCGCTTCCTTGAACTGGCGTACCGCGAGGTCCAGTTGGCCCTGGCTCTTGTATAGCAAGCCCAGGTCGTAGTGCGCTTCGGGGAAGTCGGGTTTAATCTGGATCGCGTCGCGGAACTGGTCAGCGGCAGCATCAACCCGCCCCTCGGCGCGATAGATCAGGCCTAGAGTGTAGTGGGCCTCGGCCATGTTGGGGGCAACATCCAGCGCGGCCAGCAATTCACGCTCGGCCCGTTCGTTCTCGTCCTGCGCGTGGTAGATGGCGGCCATATCCATATGCACCGCCGCAAATTGCGGATATGCCTTGAGCGCCTCTTGCAGATGGCCCAACGCCTGGGTGGGGTTGCCCTCGGCGCGGAAGGCCAGGGCCAGCCCACGGTGCGCGGAGGCCAGTTCGCGGGCGGTGGCAGCGGCAAGCGGCCCCGTCTGACGTACCCCGTCGCTAGCTGCCGCCACGGTAGAGAGCGCCTTCTGGAAGGCGGCACGGGCGCGGGCGGGCTGGTTCTGGTTTATGTAGACAATGCCCAGGTCATACAGGGCCGACACTCCGCTGGGGCTGAGGCGCACCGCCGCTTGCAGGTTGCGGGCGGCCTCGTCGAGCCTGCCCTGCGCCCGCTGCACAATGCCCAGGTTCTGATACGCCTCGGCCATCAGCGGGTCGGCCTTGGCGGCAAGCTGATATTCATGCTCGGCAGCCGCAGTCTCGCCAGACAGGTAGTAGCAGTTGGCAAGGTAGAAGCGGACAATCGCCTGATCCATCAGCGCAGCCCCATCGTCGTCGGCGGCGATAATCGCGCTGATCAACGCCATCTTGAACTCGCTAACCGCCTGATCGAAGTCGCGCCCTGCGTAACAGGCCAGCCCGCTGATGAGGAAGAGCAGGGTATTGGGACGGCTGGCTCGTTGATCGCTGATGTTGACCTGGCTGAGACCGGCCAGCCGCATCTCCTCACGATCGCCCAGCAGTTGCGCCTCGATAGGGCGGATGATCTGGAAGATGGGGTGGAAGTAACGTTCGCGCTTGCTGCTGCCCTTCAGCCAGCCCCACAGCAACGCAGTCGCCTTCATGGCGCGGGCGCGGGCCAGCGCCTCCGTCTCGCTGGCGGCAAAAGGGGCGCGGCCAATTGCTGCTTCGGACGCATCCGCCTCGCGGAACTGCGCGGTGATGCGGTCGTTGAGGCGGTCGGTAAGTTCGCGGGCATCGGCGGGGGGGGCGGCAACCGTTAGCGGCGCGGGCAGCATAGCTTCACTGATGCGAGTTGTAACCAAAGCCCCGCCTCCATCGCGAGGCAGCAATCCAGAAACCCCGCCCCCGCTTCGAGTGGAGAGTCCGACACCCCCTGCCCCGGGCTGGGGCAGGGTTGCGGTGGGGTTAAGCTGGCGAGTGGGCAACGCGACTACTGCCGCGCCCCCGCTGGATGCTTGCGGCTGTGGCGCAGGCCGGCGGCGGGGCAACAGGTGGGTGAAGTTGAGCAGGCTCCGCAGATCGAACTCCAGGTTGAGTTCCTCAAGCAGACTGCGCGGCACCGGGCGGATGGTGAACGCCTCTCCTCGCGCAGTGGACTTGCCCAGGTCATGAACCTGTTCGCCAAACTCTGGCAGGGCCAGCACGAAGTTGCCGCTGGGCGGGCGCGGCGGTGGGATGTTCAGCGCCACCCACACCACCAGCAGACCGATGGCGATGATGATCTTTAGCGCGAAGTTGACCGACGATTGTACCCCAATCAGATTGAGGACAATCACCATCGCCGCCAGCAGGATGAAGAATACCACCAGGGCGGTGAGTAGGTTGCGGATGCTCCAGCGGTGGGCGAACGACATGGGTGGTTTTCCTCGTAGTATTCCCTCGCCTTTTAGGGAGAAGGTAGGGCTACATCCCCGCTCCCCTTGTGGGAGAGGGTAGTGTGAAGGAAGGTTGGTGACAACATTATACCATCATGCTACGTTTATGTAAACATCCGCATCACCATTTATGATACCTTATATCAACAACCTTGACAGTGGCACTGCGCTTACCTGTATAATTGTATGACTGCTTGTTGGCAGACATAGGTGCTAGCAGGCGAACTTATCAGGAGGGAACGCCATGAGTCAGCTACCAAATGTGGCTGGGTATGACCACGACCACGAGCATGATCACGATCACGAGCATGATGATGTCCACCCGCATGACCACGAGCATGACCCCGCCCACGAACATGATCATGCCCAAGAGCATCCCACCGGCTGGCTGGGGACATTGCGGGCATTGTTGCCGTTCAGTCATAGCCACAGCCACAGCGAAATGAACGCCGATGATGCGCTGGAAGGCAGCGACCGTGGCCGCTGGGCGCTGAAGGTTTCGCTGCTTGGCCTCGGCGCTACTGCCATACTGCAGCTAATAGTCGTCCTGGTCAGCGGCAGCGTCGGGCTGCTTGCCGATACCATCCACAACTTCGCTGATGCTTTCACTGCGGTGCCACTCTGGATTGCCTTTTCGCTGGGCCAACGCGCGGTCAATAGGCGTTACACTTACGGCTATGGCCGTGCCGAGGACATCGCCGGGGTGCTAATCGTGCTGGTCATCTTCCTCAGCGCGGCGTTGGCCGCCTACGAGTCGCTGACGAAGTTCTTTAATCCCCTGCCTGTCACCAACCTCGGCTGGGTGGCGGTGGCCGCCTTCGTTGGTTTCCTCGGCAATGAGGCAGTAGCGGTGTTCCGCATCAGGGTGGGCAACGAGATTGGCAGCGCCGCACTGGTGGCTGATGGGCAACACGCCCGCGCCGATGGTATCACCAGCCTGGCGGTGCTGTTGGGGGTAATCGGCGTGGCGCTCGGCTTCCCCACTGCCGACGCGCTGATTGGCTTGCTGATTAGCATTGCGATTCTGTTCATCGTCAAGGATACGGCGGCGACGATGTGGCAGCGGCTGATGGATGCGGTTGACCCTGCAATGGTTAGCAATATCGAGCAGACCACAAATGCGGTTGCTGGCGTGCAAGCGGTTCACGATATCCAGTTGCGCTGGATTGGTCATCAGCTACACGCCGAACTGAGCATCATCGTTGACCAGGATTTGCCCACCCTGGCTAGCCACCAGATTGCCGAGCAGGTACGCCACGCCTTGTTCCATGCAATGCCCCGCCTATCGGAAATCAACGTTCATGTTGACCCCTGCGGTCACTTTGGCGCTGATGCCCATGCCCTCACCACCCACCATGCCCGCAATTCAGGTTAACCTGTATAGGAGGCGGAGGTTGGCACAAGATACCATCACGACAACGGTGCCACAGCCACATAGCCATAGCCACCTTGCCAGCGGTGCAGGGCGCAACAAGGGTAGGCTGAAGATTGCCCTGGCCCTGACCGCGATTATATTCTTCGCCGAACTACTCGGAAGTTGGCTGGCAAACTCGCTGACCCTATTCGCCGACTCCATCCATTTGCTCACCGACGTATTTGGCGAGGGCATGGCCCTGCTGGCGATCTGGTTCGCCGAGCGGCCCGCCACCCGCCAGAAGACCTATGGCTACTATCGGTTGGAGATCCTAGCCGCGCTGGCGAACGGCATCATTCTGTTTGCCCTCAGCGGCTACATTTTGTTCGAGGCTTGGCAACGCTTCCGCCAGCCCGAAGCGGTGCAGAGCGGGTTGATGATGGTGGTGGCAGCGGTTGGCCTTAGCGTCAATCTGCTCAATGTGCGCCTGCTGGTGGGCGCGGCGGGCGAAAGCCTGAACATGAAGGGCGCGTTCTACGAGGTGGTGAGCGACGCGCTGGGCAGCGCGGGGGCGCTGGTCGCGGGCGTGGTAATGCTTTTTAGCGGTTGGTATTACGCTGACCCCATCTTCAGCGTTGCCATCGCTCTGTTTATCCTGCCGCGCACCTGGACGCTGCTGCGCGAGGCGGTTGACATATTGCTCGAAGCCACCCCCGCCCGCCTGAACCTTACCCAGATGGAAGCCGACATCCGTGCCATGCCCTGCGTGCGCGAGGTGCATGACCTACACGCCTGGACCATCACCTCCGGCGTGGAAGCCCTCAGCGCCCATATTCTGGTGGACAGGCACACACCTGGCTATGATGCCCACGGCACTCTCTGCGATGTGCAGGATATGCTGCATCAGAAATACGGTATCGAACACGCCACCTTGCAGATTGAGGAAAAGAGCCTGGCGGCGCAAGAGGGCATAATGTAATACCAGATATGGAAATAATTGTTTGACAGCAATGCAATCTGTATACTAATATATAGATACATTTAGATGTACTAGATTATTGGATAGAGGCTAAACTAGGAGCAGGCCATGGCTATAACGAAGTGGAAGAGTAATCCCACACATTGGAAGAGAACAACCGCTCCACAGCAGCAGAGGCAGTGGCTTATCAGCCCGCAACCTCAGAGTAGGGAGCCTCACCTCAGTATACGTTTGCAGGGCAATCCTATCCTTGTGAGAGTAATCTCGAACGAAGCGACCTCGGCACTATGGATGCAGGTTAGTTTGCCCATGAATAATTACTCTCAACAGAGCAGTGTACCAACCAAGCAAGAAGCTATGGCTAAGGCGGTTGAGATATTGGCTTCAAAGGAAGAGGATCTGACCTCAGATGAGATTACCCGCCGACTGAAGCAAGTTGAAAATCTGCTACAAGGGTTTCAGATGCCCCAAAGGGAACGCCGTGAACTTGATAAGCTGCTGATGAGCATTGCTATTCGGGAGTCAAATGCTACCGATGAGGCCAGAATTATCATACATCAGATTTTCAAGCAACTGGCATCGCCAGACGATGTTTCCCAGCCAAAGCGTGACGACAATGGCCGAATTGTGCCGCGAACCAATGCGGACTACCCCCTTAGCTTGCTTGGAGATGACATTCTAGCGGAGGGCAGCATAGGGCAGTCTGAGTGATGAAGGTTTTCTTTGATATCAACGTTATAAGAACAGCCGTGTTGGGGGAAGATAAACAGGATGACCCCCACTACCTTGACGATGCAAAGGCGGTTTGGTAAGCCGCTGAAGATGGTAGAGTTGATGCCTACCCGGCTGCTTTTTCTGTCCCTATGCTCTTTACCCAATTTGAAGGTCACTACATTAAATATAATGCTAGTAAAGGGATGGACTGGGCTAATGGCAAGCGGCTGGCAAGAGGCGCGGCTTATAGAGATATAAGGAGATGCCTTGAAGTCTTCTTCATCTACGATATGCTACACGAATACTTGTGGGATGCCAACGAATTGATGAGCAAGGATATTGCTTGCAATGATTTTGAGGATAACCTACAGCTAATATGTTCTTTCAGGAGTGATGTGGATATTATCGTTACTGATAACGTTCGTGACTTTGCCTGCTCAGGAATGTTCGGTATCACAGTTCTAACGCCCTCCCAACTTCTTACCCATATCTTATATCACTTCGCCGAACAAATAGAGAATCATCCGCTGGAGGGGTTTTCGCCCATCCACTTGTGTCGCTGGTACACGCCTTGCTGTATCCTCATAACCCGTGTGTGAAAGGAGCAGCCCCATGCCCAGCCAAACCGCCTTCGACCTGCCCAGCGCCCTTGCCTATATCTATAAGCCTTTCCTGCCCCTGCTGAAGAAGATTAAGATCAACCGCGAGGGGCCGCGCAAGTACCAGCCCCAGGATATTTTGCTGCCTCAAGGCTACGTGGCCGAGTTGGTGGCGGGCGGCTTCAACGCCCCAGTGCATTGCTGCTTCGACGATGCAGGCAATTGCTACGTCAGCGAGGGCGGCCACAAGATCGAATCGCCGCCTCGCATCCTCAAGGTGGATGTGCAATCTGGCAATAGTGAAATCTTCTACCAGTATCCCCCTGAACGCTGGATCAAGACCGGCTCCGTCACCGGCGCGTGCTGGCACGACGGCTACCTTTACGTGATGAACACCGATACCCTCTCGCGCATTGGCTCAGACCGCAAGCTGGAAGATATTGTCACCGGCCTGGCTGGACGTGGCGACCATCAGAGCAACTATCCGATCGTAGGGCCGGACGGCAAGCTATACTTCGGGCAGGGCAGCGCCACTAACAACGGCGTTGTCGGCGCGGACAACTTCGCATATGAGTGGTTGCCAAACTTTCCTGACTTCTGCGACGTTCCTGCTCAGGACATCACCCTGGCGGGGCGCAACTACGATTACCGCAACGTGCTGGGCGACCTGAAGCAGACGGTACGTAGTGGCGCATACGTGCCGTTTGGCACCGAGACGCAGGCAGGACAGGTGATCAAGGGCAATGTCAAATGCACAGGCGCAGTATTGCGCTGCAACCCCGACGGCACTGAGCTTGAAGTGGTGGCCTGGGGGCTACGCAACCCCTACGGCATCGCCTTCCACCCCGACGGGCGGCTGTTCGCCACCGAACACGGTAGCGACGAACGTGGCGGGCGATTCATCATGGACGACTACGACGACTTCTACGAGATCAAGCAAGGCGCGTGGTATGGCTGGCCCGACTTCGCCTCCGGCATTCGCCTCGATGACCCCTACTGGGGCGACGGTGGGCAGGGGCGTGAGCCGGTGCTGCTCGAACCTCCCGACCCTGACCCGCCTAAGCCATTTGCCAGCTTCGCCACCCATGCCGCCGCCAATGGGGTAGATTTCTGCCGCGATGCCCACTTCGGCTTCGTGGGCGATGCCTTCGTCGCCCTGTTTGGCGACCTCGCCCCCCTCACCACCAAAAAGCTGCTCAAGCCGGAGGGCTATAAGGTAGCGCGGATTGACACCCGCACTGGCCGCATCGTGGATTTCGCGGTCAATAAAATCGTTGGTCCCGCCTCCAAGCTGCCCCACAACGGCTTCGAGCGTCCTTCACATTGTCAGTTCGGCCCCGATGGCGCTCTCTACGTGGTGGACTGGGGCCAGATCGAGATCGCGCCGGAGGTGGGCGGCATTAGAATGAAAAAAGAGAGCGGCGCGTTGTGGCGCATCCGCCGCACCGATGGGCTACGCGGTAGCCAGCCTCCGCCACCTGCCGAAGCGCCGCTCTATGCTATCGAGTATGCTGGGCTTATCGCGGCAGCAGTTGCGCTAATCACCGCCTTCGCCTGGCTGATCAGCCGCCTGCGCCGCCGCTGAACGCTTGCGGGTTGCCATCGCTATACCTGGATGTGTTGGCCGCAGCGGTGCGTAACGTTTAACCAGGGCGAACCGTTGTTCGCCCCTACGGACGCTTGGCGATAACAACATGACGCATATAGGTTGGCCTCAAATATCTTGACAAAGCCCCGAACATACCGTATACTTACCAGCGAAGCAGTAAGATTGTAGATTTGGGTAAGGCAAGTTGCAGGGCAGTCAACACCCCCGTACTCCCGCCACTATTCCCGCTGCGATTTACTCGCTTTGCTGCCGCAAAGCCCGTGACCATGTACCAACCCTCTAACCCTGGGCCAAACTGCGTCAACTGGTTCTACCATAGCCTCGCTATGGCGGCAGACGCTCGCACGTTTTTATACGAAAGGAAAAGGCATTACAATTATGCGGATTACAGGTACGGTTAAGTGGTTCAACGATGCCAAGGGCTACGGTTTCATCAGTCAGCCAAATGGCGGCGACGTGTTCGTTCATTACTCCGCCATCCAGAGCAACGGGTTCAAGACCCTCGCCGAGGGCCAGGCGGTCGAGTTCGAGTTGGTGCAGGGGCCGAAGGGTCAGCAGGCAGTCAACGTTACGCCGGTCGGCGCTGCGCCCGCAGGCAACGGTGGTTACGAGGCCCAGCAGGGCAACGGCTACCAGGACAACTACTAAGCAATCAACAGGGGCCATACCCCAAAGCCCCTACTCTTTGGCCGTAAGGCCAGCCAGCAGCCTGCGGAGCAACTATCCGCAGGCTGCTTCGTTATGCGGGGTCGCAAACCGCAGGCTGCTTTGTTATATGGGGTCGCAAACTGTAGGGGCGGGCGGCTGCCCGCCCTGGCGCAACTTCTGCTGTGCCGACTTTACTATTTCGCCAGGTGAATTGGTATTGAAATGGGGCATATATCTATGGAAATCGTTAGTCAGGAAGCGCCTGAACAGGGCGAACCATTGTTCGCCCCTACGAACGACGCAACGGCTACTCAGGCGCTTCCTAAGCACTCATCACTCATCACTCATCACTCCGCTGCGCCCGGCTTCACCCTGCAAGGCAGCGACAGCAGTGGCAGCATGGCCCGCTGGGGTACGCTGCACACCGCCCACGGCGTGATCGAAACCCCGGTGTTTATGCCGGTTGGCACCCAGGCCACGGTCAAGGCGCTGGCTCCCGATGACCTGCGCGACCTCGGCGCACAGATCATCCTTGCCAACACCTATCACCTCTACCTGCGCCCCGGCGCGGAGACGGTGGCCGCGCTGGGCGGGCTACACCGTTTCATGCGCTGGGATGGGCCAATGCTGACCGACAGCGGCGGCTTCCAGGTATTTAGCCTTGCCGATCGGCGCAAGCTGACTGCCGATGGAGTCATCTTCAGCAGCCACCTCGACGGCAGCCGCCACACCTTCACCCCGGCCAGCGTGATGCGTACCGAACTGTTGCTCGGCGCGGACATTATCATGACCCTGGACGAGTGTACCCCCGCCGATAGCGACCACGCCTACAACGTTGCTGCGCTGGAGCGCACCCACCGCTGGGCGGCGCAATGCCTGGCCGCCTTCGGCGAATTGCGGCAAGTGCGCGACGACTGGCCCAACCCCGACCCCATGCTGTTTGGCATCGTGCAGGGCGCAACCTTCCTCGACCTGCGGGCCGAGTCTGCGGCGGTATTGTCCGCGCTCGACCTGCCTGGCTATGCCATCGGCGGCCTCAGCGTCGGTGAGAGCAAGGAGCAGATGCACGCGGCGCTGGAGCATACCACTCCCCTGTTGCCCATTGTCAAGCCGCGCTATCTAATGGGCGTGGGCAGCCCCGAAGACCTGTTCGAGTGCATTGCGCGGGGCATTGATATGTTCGACTGCGTGCTGCCCACCCGCCTCGCCCGCAACGGCGCACTGCTTACCCGGCAGGGGCGCATCCCCATCAAGAGTACCCGTTACGCTCTGGCCGACCGCCCCATCGAGGATGGTTGCGCCTGTTACACTTGCCGCAACTTCAGCCTTGCTTACCTCAACCATCTCTATCGCGCCGAGGAGCTACTCGCCTACCGCCTGAACAGCATCCACAACGTCTACTTCATGGTCAATCTGGCTAAGGAGATTCGCGCCGCCCTGATCGCGGGCAAGTTCGCCACCCTCCGCGCCGCCTTCCTCGCCGACTACAAAGTGGCCGACCGCGCCGCCGATGCCGCCCAACGCGCCGCCCGCATCGCCAGTATCAAGCGACAGCCGTGAATATGGTATAATATCTGCCGAACCTTCGTTACCAGGTGGGAGGCTCGTTCGTTATGAATGAGGCGGAGCAGTTTCGGGCGATTATCAGCGGGCGAGTACATGGGGTAGGGTTTCGGATGTTCGTCGCCGACCACGCCCGCGCCCTCGGCTTGCGCGGTTACGTGCGTAACCTGCCCGGCGCGGAAGACTGGGAGAACGGCAGTCAGGTGGAGGCCGTAGCCAGCGGCCCCCGCCCCGCGCTCGATGTCCTGCTGCGCCAGCTATACGCCGGGCCACTCGCCGCCCGCATCCGCGACGTGCAGGTAGAATGGGGCAACTTCGGTGAGTTCCCCGCCTTCGAGGTGAGACATTGAGCGCAGTAGACCAACTAACCGAACCACAATCATCGTCACGAGCCGCCCAGCGCCATCGCATCATCGCTTGGGTGGTGCTGTTGTCCAGCTTTGCCCTCTTTTGCCTGCTTGTTTACGGCATCTTCCAGCTTGGCGGCTTTATCTATGACAACGCGACTACCAGCCTCAGCGCCACCGTGCAGCGCAATACCGGCAACGACCTGACCATCAAGACGGTTAGCAGCGCCCGCTTCGCAGTTCCCTTCAGTTACACCACCCAGGTGAACGAAGGCGACAGCATCCGCACCGGCGGGGACACTCAGGCCGACATCGCCTTCCCTGATGGCAGCATCGTCCATATCTTTCCCAACAGCCAGGTAACTATCACCCAGATCAAGGCCAGCCGCTTCAGCAGGGATCATATTGATGTAACCATCACCCAGCAGCCCATCCCCGATACCGATCCCCGCCAGGGTAGCATCATTATCGTTGGCGTGCCGCAGGTAACCAGCAGTGGCTATCACAGCAGCCAGGTAATAGTCCACACCAGCGCCGACACCAGCCAGCCCATTGCCAGAATTTCGATAGCTCCTTATAGCACCGTGCGTATTTCCACCGCCACCGACCCCAATAGCAATCAGCCCTACAGTCGGGCGATGGTGCAGCATGGTACGGTTCAGGTAAGCGCAATGCCCGGACCGTCCAACGCAGCGCAGGTTGGCCTCGACCAGATGGCAACCGTAGGCTTTGGCGGCCAGCCCAGCTTGGCCGCCGCCTGGGACGAGTTCGTTGTGGATGGCAATTACGCCAGAGACGAGGTTGACAATTTGAGCAAGCAGACCAGCGTGTGGGGGCCGGTTCGCTTCGGGCAGGGTGGCGATGGTGGTGGGGTAAACGGCCAGGTTGCCATCACTGATACGCTTGTCTATACTGGCGCGGAACACGCCGCCTACTTTTATCGCAACGCCCCCGCCCTGGGTTATAGCGGCGTGCTGACTGATTATGCCTCGGTTGCTATCGGTCAGGAACTCAACCGCGACCTCTCCCCCTACCTATCTGGCGGTATCCTGCGCCTGTCCGCCGATGTCAAACTGATTAACCAGAGTGTATTGGGCGGTGGATTCAGCTATGTAGAATACCCGCTTATATTCAAGATAACCTATCAGAATAGCAGCAACGGCAGTGAACTGGCCTGGCAATATGGCTACTACTTTAATCCCGACCCCAATCGCCCGGTTGACCCCACGCTAGGCAAGCAGATTGCCGAAGGGCAGTGGGTACATATCGAACTGCCTAATCTGCTTGCTATTGAGCAGCTAAAGGGGATGAAGCGCCTCGTGCGGCTGGAGGTCTACGCCGCCGGTCATGAGTACGCGGCGCTCGTGACAAACATATCGCTTGCAGCCCGATAGTGAGATTGCAGATTGCAGATTGCAGATTGTAGATTGTAGAGGGTGCGTTTCACGCCCTTGCATGGCACACCCAAATCTGTAGGGGCGAACAACAGTTCGCCCTGTGCGGTGCGTCAATGATCCCGCCCGCTGATACGCCATAAATTGCACGATGAGCCATTCTCGGATATAATCCAGCATTGCATCGTTTAGCTAAAGAAAGAAAGGAAGGGAGCCAGTTTGAGCAAAATCTGTGTTGTTGGCACCGGCTATGTCGGCCTGCCCGCCGCCGCCTGCTTCGCCGACCTGGGCAACGATGTCGTTTGCGTTGACGTGGTTGCCGCCAAGGTCGAGCAACTGCGCCGCGGCGAGATGCCTATCTACGAGCCTGGGTTGGAGGAGATGGTGCATCGCAACGTAAAGGCGGGCCGCCTCTACTTCACTACCGACTATACAAAGGGTGTCCCCGATGCTGATTTCGTGTTCATTGCGGTTGGCACCCCCGAAGCGCCCGACGGCCACACCGATATGACCTATGTGGAGAGCGCGGCCAAGAGCATCGGTCAGCACCTCAACGGCCACACCATCATCGTGAATAAGAGTACCGTGCCGATCGGCACGGGTGACTGGGTGCATGGCCTGATCGCCGAGCATACCACCGACGGTCAGACTTATGCGGTGGTTTCCAACCCTGAGTTCATGCGCGAAGGCCAGGCGATGTTCGACTTCCTCAACCCCGATCGCGTGGTAATTGGCTCCGCCGACCGCAACGCCGCCGAGGAGGTAGGCCGCCTCTACGAGCCGCTCAACTCCCCCATCGTGATCACCGACCTACGCACCGCCGAGATGATCAAATATGCCAGCAACGCCATCCTCGCCAACTATATCAGCTTCATCAACCAGATTGCCTTGATGTGCGAGGCGTTGGGCGCGGATGTGAAGCAGGTATCGCAGGGCATGGCTTACGATAAGCGCATCGCCGGGCAGTTCCTCAACGCCGGTATTGGCTACGGTGGCAGTTGCTTCCCCAAGGATGTCAAGTCGTTGGCGATGGTTGCCAGTGACCACAATGTGGACCCCACCCTGTTCCGCTCGATTATAGAGGTCAACAATGCCATGCGCCAGTTCTTTGTCAACAAGGTGGCAAAGCTGCTAGGCGGCAGCGTAAAGGGCAAGGAAATCGCAGTCTGGGGTCTTAGCTTCAAGCCAAACACCGACGATATGCGTGAAGCCCCTTCGCTCGACATTGTGGCAGGCTTGCAGGATGCGGGCGCGACCGTGCGGGCATATGACCCGATGGCGATGGATGTGGCTCGTCGCCTGCTCCCCGGCCTCACCCTTTGCACCGATGCCTACGAAGCGGCGGCCAATGCCGATGCGGTGCTGCTGCTCACCGAGTGGAACGAGTTCAAGCAACTCGACATGGAGCGCATCAAGAGCGAGATGCGCGGCAGCCTGCTGGTGGATGGCCGCAACCTCTACGACCCCGCCGAGATGCGCGAGGCTGGCTTCACCTACGCCGGGGTCGGCAGAAACTAACGAACTTCCCAACCCTCTTCCCCGGTGGGGAGAGGGGGATTTGGATAACTATGCTACCCCGTATCATGCCACCATTCGTTGCGCCACTGGACACCGAGGCATTTGTTGCCGACAACTTGCAGTGCGGGGTGGACATTATTGAGATCCCCCGCATCGCGGCAGTCATCGAACGCTGGGGCGAGAAGTTCCTCAAGCGTATCTACACCGATGCAGAGCGGCAGTTCTGTCGCGGAAGGGTGCCTGAGCTAGCGGTGCGCTTCGCCGCTAAAGAGGCGGTCAGCAAGACGCTCGGCACCGGCATCATTGGTATCCACTGGCAGGAGATCGAAATCCTGATTGACCGTCGTGGCCGCCCGCTCGTCTTCCTGCACGGCCAGGCCGCCGCCCGCGCCCGTCAGATCAATCTCACCCGCTGGGCAGTCAGCCTCACCCACGAGCGTACCATCGGCATCGCTATGGTGATGGCCGCCAGCGGCGAGGGCGCATACGATGCAATGCGCAAGTTAAATGGTGAATGGTAAATAGTGAATGGTAAATGATGAATGTAGGGGCGCGGATTTATCGCGCCCTGGCAAAGCGCATTAATGCTCATCGTAACTACGCACGTTGGTGTAGGGGCGAATCGCATACGCCCTTCTGCTGAAGACTATGCCCCAAACAGGAGATAAAGCATGAGCAAAGTGCAAGATAAGTTCAAGTTTGCGCCGGTCGCGCCCCGCGAGGCAGCCGCGCAACAACTGGGCAGCGGCAGCGCGGGTGGGCAGCCAATTGCCCCCGGCGCAGTCGGCGGTCAGGAACTAGCCCCAGCCAGCGCGGGCTGGCAGCCGCTTGCCCCCGGCGCAGTCGGCAGGCAGGCGCTATCGCCCGCCAGCGCAGGCACGCAGCCGGTCGCTCCCGGCGGAGTCGGGATACAGTTCATCGCCCCTGGCGCGATTGGCCTGCAGGCGCTTGCCCCCGGCGCGCTCGGCATCCAGTTCATCGGCCCGCTGGGAGTTGGCATCCAGATTGCCGCCCCTGGCAGCGTGCGGGTGCAGAACGCTGGCCCGCTCTCGGTCCGCTTCGCCCTCGCCGCCCCTGGGTCTCTGCACACTGGCTTCGCCGCCCCCAGATCGTTCGCCCCCGGCCAGAAGGGCAAGTAGCGCAATGGACACCCCGACCGTCACCAGCGCCCAGATGAAGGCTCTTGAAGCCGCCGCCAACGCCAAAGGTCTCAGCTACGATGAGATGATGCGGCGGGCGGGTACTGGCGTGGCCGACTTTATCTGTATGCGGCTGGAGGAAGATACCACCCTCGAAGCAGAGGACGAAGTGCGGGCGCTAATCCTGGTTGGCCCTGGCAACAATGGCGGCGATGGTTTGGTTTGCGCCACCGTGCTTGCTAACCGGCTAGGCGCTTCCAATGTTGATCTATACCTTTGGAAACGCCAGACCGACCCACCTGCCGATAAGGATTGGCCGCTGCGTGAAGCGCTGGCCGCTGGTATTCGGCTTCATCGCGCCACCGACGACCCTGATACTGAGGAAATAAGCAAGCTGCAGGACAAGGCTTACCTCACGATAGATGCCCTGTTCGGTACCGGCCAGCGCGGACCCTTCCCCGATGACCTTGACAACATCCTTTGCGTTATAGGTAATATGGAGGATATAGATCGCCACTTTCCTCTGATGGTCGCGGTAGACATACCTACTGGCATAGATGCGGATACTGGTGAGGCTATCAGCGGCAATTACATCATGGCCGATATTACCTGCACCTTCGCCTACCCCAAGCCGGGCCTGCTACAAGGCAAAGGCGAGTTCGCCGCTGGCAAGGTGGAGGTGCTAGATATTGGCTTCGCTGAGGTGGGGGTAAGCGCGACCTGCGGATAAACGGATTGGGCCAGCGGATTGGGCCAACGGACAAACGGCTGTAGGGGCGGGTGGCTGACCGCCCTGGTGCAGCGCAACGATGATCATCGGAACCAGGCACGCTGATGTAGGGGCGCATGGCATACGCCCCAGTGAAGCGCACCAATGCTGATTGTAAACATAAATGTCGCCACACCTAATCCGTTTATCCGTTTTTACAATCCGTTGGCTAAACAATCCTTTAGCTAAAATCCGTTGGCTAACAACATGGGAGGCTACAACTTGGCATCGAACGATTGGCAGGAAATCAGCGGCAAACTGGTAGGGCAACTGCTGCCGGAGCGCAAGCCCGACTCCAACAAGGGCAGCTTTGGCAAGTGCCTGGTGGTTGCCGGTAGCATCAACTATACTGGCGCGGCCTATCTCTCCACCAGCGCGGCAATGCGCGTCGGCGCAGGGTTGACCACGCTGGCGACGGCGGGCGACTTGCTAGAGTTGTTCCAGATCAAGCTGACCGAATCCACCTTTATCCCCCTACCGACCGACATGGGGGTGATCTCCGCCCGCGCCAATGCAGTAGTGGAGAAGGCGATTGCCGACAAGGGTTATAATGCGCTTATCCTCGGCCCCGGCATTGGCGGGGAGAAGGAGACGCAGAGCTTCGTCTATCGCCTGCTCGGTATTCGCCGAGAACCGACGGTTGCCCATCCTCGTGCCGCCCAGCCGATGGGCTTCGGCTCCGCTCATAGCGCCGACAAGAAGGATGAGCGTAGCGAAGAGGCGCACAAAAGCGGCCTGCCGGAGCGCATGGTCCTCGATGCCGATGCGCTCAATGCTGTCGCCGCGCTGGAGAACCAGCCCTGGTGGGAACATCTGCCCGCGTACACAGTGATGACCCCGCACCCCGGCGAACTGGCCCGCTTGCTGGGCGGCGATTACACCGCGCAAAAGGTGCAGGCCGACCGTGAAGCCGCGCTAGCCGAGGCGATTAGCCGCTTTGGGCATACCATCATCCTCAAGGGCGCACATACCTTGATTGCCACTGCCGACGGCAAGGCGGTCCGCCATGCGATCAGCCCTTACGCCAGCGCCTTGCTCGCCACCGCCGGTAGCGGCGACGTGCTATCGGGGATTGTCGGCGGGCTGCTGGCCCAGGGGCTGGATAGCCACGATGCCGCCATCGCCGGGGTTCACCTGCACGCCCGCGCCGCCCAGCTTGGCGCAGATAGCATGGGCCTGACCCGCGCTGCTGGCTTGCTGGCGGGCGATCTGCTGATGTACATACCGCTGGCGATGAGCGAACTGGGGTGATACTATGTGGTCAGGGCGGGTAACGGTTGCCGAAGTGAATCTTGATGCCGTCTCTGCCAACACGCGGGCGCTGAAGGCGTGGCTGGGCGATGCCGTCGAACTGATGGCGGTAGTCAAATCCAACGCCTATGGCCTGGGCGCACGCGCCTTCGCCGCTACCGCGCTCGACAGCGGCGCAAGCTGGCTGGGCGTGGCGGTGGTGGACGAGGGGGTGCAACTGCGCCAGGCTGGTATCCGCCAGCCGATTCTGGTGCTGGGTTATGCCTCACCCTCAGAGGCAGGCGCGGCGGTCGCCCATCACCTCACCCTCACCGTCAACAGCTTCGCCCTGGCACGGGCGCTGGACAACATCTCGTTCCAATGCCGGGTCAACAGCGCAGTTCACCTCAAGCTCGATAGCGGCCTGAACCGCTTTGGCCGCCCCGCTGACCAACTCGAAGATCTCGCCCTCGCGGTCAAAGAGATGCACAATCTCACCATCGAGGGTCTCTACACCCACTTTGCCGCTGCCGATGACCCCGACCTCAGCTTTGTGGCCGTGCAGCTTGAACGCTTCAGTGCGGTGCGTAACGAACTGGCCGAGCGCGGTGTGCGCCCACCCCTGCTGCACGCCGACAACAGCGCCGCCACCCTCGCTGCGCCCCACAGCCACTTCAACCTGGTGCGCTGTGGCCTGCTATTGCACGGGCTATATCCCTCGCCCGCCGTCGCTGCCGCCAGCCAAATCGCCCTCACTCCCGTCCTCACCCTCCGCAGCCGCGTCGCCCGCCTGAGCGAGATCGCGGTTGGCGATACGGTTGGTTATAATCGCACCTTTGTCGCCCACCGTCCCACCATCGTCGCCACCCTGCCGATTGGCTACGCCGACGGCTACCGCCGCAACCTGGGCGGGCGGGCGGCGGCGTTGATTGGCGGCCAACGCGCCCCCCTGATTGGCCGCATCAGCATGGACCAGTGTACTGCCGATGTGACCGACATCCCTAACGTGCGCGAGGGCGATGAAGTGGTGCTTGTCGGTAGCCAGGGTGATGCTCGTATTGGCCTCGACGAACTGGCCGCCCTCAGCGAAACGATTAGCTACGAACTCAGTTGCGCCATCGCCCCCCGCGTGCCGCGCCTCTATTATCGTGGCGGCACCCTGGTCAACGCTACTACCCTGCTGGGCCGCGAAGACCTCAGCCTCAGCGAAGCGTTGGCCGTTCCTACCGACCGCATAACCCCCACCCCCAGCGGGCGCATCAACTTCAAGCGCGGCACTACCCCGCTGCTTGACCGCGACGAGGATGAGCGATGAACGCAGTAGACATCATCCTCGCCAAGCGCAGCGGCCAGACCCTCAGCAATGAGCAGATTGGCTACATGGTGCAAGGCTACACCGCTGGTAGCATCCCCGATTACCAGATTTCCGCCTGGCTGATGGCGATCTGCTGGCAGGGCATGACGGCGAAGGAGACCGCCGCGCTCACCATGGCGATGGTTGCCAGCGGCGAACACCTCGACCTGCGCCGCGCCACTGGCCTGCCCTTCGTGGGCGACAAGCACAGCACTGGCGGAGTGGGCGACAAGACTACCCTGGTGGTTGCCCCTGCTGTGGCCGCAGCGGGCGTGCCGATCGGCAAGATGAGTGGGCGCGGCCTCGGCTTCAGCGGTGGCACTATTGACAAGCTGGAGTCGATCCCCGGCTTCAACGTCAACCTCGACCGTGAACAGTTCATTGCGGCGGTGAAGAATGTCGGTCTGGTTATCACCGCGCAATCAGCCTCGCTGGCCCCTGCTGATGGCAAGCTCTACGCCCTGCGCGACGTAACCGGCACGGTGGAGTCGCTGCCGCTCATCGCCGCCAGCATCATGTCGAAGAAGATTGCGGCGGGCGCAAGCGGCGTGGTTCTCGATGTCAAGCACGGGAGCGGCGCGTTCATGAAGACGCTGGAAGCCGCCCGCGCCCTCGCCGAAACGATGGTCGCGCTGGGCGGGCAGGTAGGCTTGCCGGTGCGGGCGGTGATGTCGGGCATG
>JBBRMT010000070.1:0-19541 GCA_038230695.1 Chloroflexia bacterium | reverse complement strand
TTGAGTTTTGAGTTTTGAGTTGTTTCATTCATAGTTGCGCAGGGGCGGGAGGTGGCCCGCCCTGCCGAAGATATTCATAGTTTGCGTAGGGGCGGGAGGTGGCCCGCCCTGATTCAACGCCTTAATACCTATTGTAACCGTAAACGCTTGCGATGGGCATAGTTGCACTACAACTGGGCGTATGCCATGCACCCTACACCAACGCTATCGCCTCCGATAAGCATTGATGCGCTGCAACTGGGCGTATGCCATGCGCCCCTACGCTAACATCCACACCGCCGATGGGCATTGATGCGCTGCAACTGGGTGAGCGCAGCCCACCCCTACATTTGTCCTTAATCCCTCATCCTCCGATGGCGCAGCCATCTTGACCGTTACCTCTAGTGCGTTGGGGTGGGTACGCACATATAGGTCAGCGAGCTTCTTCAGGTTGAGCGGGTCGTACTCCTCCACGCGGGGGCGGGTGAAGCGGGTGCAGATGCGGCAGGAGATGAACAGGTGGTGAGGGAACAGCACGGCGGTGAACACCTGCGTGCCGCAGTGCGGACACTTCATCGCCGCAAAGCTGCCGTCAAGGAACTGGCCGGACAGTTCGTACCAGGCATCCGCCTCCGCGACGAGTTCGCGGTTACGCATATCCTGGTACGCCTCTGGCGGCATACTGTGGCGCTCCTCGTTGTAGCGTTTGGCTAGCTCATAGTTATCCATAAACTACCATCTTCAATCCCGATTTAGCGGTTCCAGCTTGCTGACCTGGTTGGGGTTGCGGCCACTGCCCCAGTTGCTTTCCGCGTCGCGGGGGTCGCTGGGCAGCCAGCGCAGCTTGGGATCGCGGGCGGCGGTCACTTCGTCGAGGCGGCCTAGCTGCGTATTGTGCGGCGCGGTCTTGACCAGATCGGGGTCGCTATGCGCCTCGGCCACGATCGCCTTCATTGCGGCGATGAAGCCGTCCATCGTCTCGCGGCTCTCGGTCTCGGTCGGCTCAATCAGCATACACTCCTCGACGATGAGCGGGAAGTAGATGGTCGGCGCATGGTAGCCGTAGTCCATCAGCCGCTTGACTACATCCAGGGTCTTGACTCCGGTTTCCTGCTTCAGCCGCTTGCCGGTCAGCACCACCTCGTGCATACAGGGGCGGTCATGCGCGGGCGGGATGGTATCCTGAAGCTGGGTGCGGATGTAGTTGGCGTTCAGCACCGCGTCGCGGCTAACTTCCTTCAAGCCAGAAGCGCCCTGCTGACGGATATAGGTGTAGGCGCGGATGTGCATCCCGAAGTTGCCCCAGAAGGAGCGTACCTTACCGATGGTATGCTCCGGCGTTTGCATCACGTAGCGGTCGCCCTCTCTGGCAACGATGGGGGTGGGCAGGAATGGCGCGAGGTTGGCTTTGCAGGCAACCGGACCACTGCCCGGCCCACCGCCACCATGCGGAGTGGTGAAGGTTTTGTGCAGGTTGATGTGCAGCACGTCTACGCCGAGGTCGCCGGGGCGGATCTCGCCGACCATCGCGTTCATGTTTGCGCCGTCGCAGTAGAGCAACGCGCCCGCCGCGTGCAGCAAGTCGGCGATCTTGACAATATTCGGCTCGAACTGGCCGAGGGTGCTGGGTACGGTGATCATCATGCCCGCCACCTTGCCCTGATTGTCGGCCAATGCCCGCTCCAGCACTGCCATATCCACGTTGCCATCCGCGCCGGTCTTCAGGCTGATCACCGTCATGCCCAGCGAGGTGCAGGTCGCAGGGTTGGTACCGTGCGCCGAGTCGGGGATTAGCACCAGATTGCGGTCAGTATCGCCGCGTGAGCGGTGGTATGCCCGCACCAGGGCCATGCCGGTGAACTCGCCGTGTGCGCCCGCCGCTGGTTGCAAAGTGCAGGCATCCATGCCCGCCAATGCCTTGAGCATCTCCTGCAACTCGTACTGGATCTGCAACGCGCCCTGGATCTCATACTCCGGCTGCATCGGGTGCAGGTGGTAGAAGCCCGGCAACCCAGCGGCATCCTCGTTTATCTTGGGGTTGTACTTCATCGTGCAACTGCCGAGGGGATAGAAGCCACTATCAATACTGTAGTTAAGCTGCGATAGACGCACAAAGTGGCGCATCACGTCCAGTTCGCTCAGTTCGGGCAGGTCCAGCGACTCGCGGCGCAGTTCAGCGGGGATAGCGGCGGCATAGTCGTCGGTATCAATCTCCGGCAGGCTATGGCCGATGCGTCCAGGGCAGCTAAGTTCAAAGATCAATGCCTCCATAATTACTTCTCCTCCGCATAGCGTTGCAGCAGTGCCACCAACTGCTCGATTTGCGCCTTCGTGGTCATCTCAGTGGCGCACAGCAGCCAGCCATTCGGCACGCGGTCACTAACATCGTAGCCGCCTATTATGCCCGCCTCGTCCCACAATCGCTTATTCAAGTCGGCGGGGGCAATAGGCGCTTCGACCACGAACTCGTTGAAGAATGGTTCGCTGAAGTGCAGCTTGTAGCCAGGTATCTTCGCCACTTGCTCGGCCAGGTAGTGAGCGCGGTTGTAGCTCAGTTCGGCCACTCGCTTCAGCCCGGCCTTGCCCATCATGCACATATAGACGGTGCTGCCCAGGGCGATCAGCGCCGAGTTGGTGCAGATGTTGGAGGTGGCCTTCTCGCGGCGGATGTGCTGTTCGCGGGTCTGCAAGGTAAGGACGTAGCCTCGCTGCCCGTTGGTATCTTTGGTCTGGCCGACGATGCGCCCCGGCATACTGCGTACATACTGGTTCTTGCACGACATCAGCCCGTTATACGGCCCACCAAAGTTGACCCCGCTGCCCAGCGGCTGGCCTTCACCCACCGCAATATCGGCATCGTACTCGCCAGGGGATTTAAGCAGGCCGAGTGCGATGGGGTAGTAAACCAGAATGAACAACGCGCCCGCTGCATGGATCTTCTCCGCTGCGCTACGCAGGTCGGCGATGCGGCCAAAGAAGTCGGGCTGCTGCACGATCACGGCGGACACATCGCTGAGGTCGGCATCGAGTGGGTTGGCGGTGGCGATAATCTCAATCTTGTGGCCGTCGGCGTAGGTACGCAGCACGTCAATGCTATGCGGGTGCAGCGCGTCGCTAACCACAATGCGCTTACGCCGATTGATCACCGTTGCCATCAGCGCCGCCTCGGCCACGCTGGTCGAGCCGTCGTACATCCCCGCGTTGGTAACATCCATGCCTGTCAGTTCGCAGATAAGGGTCTGGAACTCGTAAATCGCCTGCAAAGTCCCCTGGCTCAGTTCCGGCTGGTAGGGAGTGTAGGCAGTTTGGAACTCGCCACGCTGCTGGATGAAGCGGATCGCCGCTGGCACAAAGTGATTGTACGCGCCTGCGCCCAGGAAGGCGGGATGAGTCAGTACATCGGCTGATTGAGCGCTGATGCGGCGGATCTCTGCGATTAGCTCCGGCTCACTGAGCGGCGCGGGCAGATTGATCGGCGCGTTTATCTTACCGGCAGGCACATCAACGTACAACTCCTCGATGTTCTGCACCCCGATTGCCCGCAGCATCTCATCGCGCACTACGGGGGTATGGGCGGAATAAACCATAATTGTCTCCTATTTCAGATTGCAGATTGCGGATTACAGATTAGCACACAGCCTCAATCTGCAATCTGAAATCTGCAATCTGCAAGCGGCCTACTGGCTGGCTTCGTAAGCGTCGTAGGCGGCGGCATCCATCAGCTTGTCAAGCTGGCTGGGATCGGACAGGGTGAGCTTGAGCAGCCAGGAGCCGTAAGCATCCTTGTTCAGCAGCGCGGGGTCGTCCATCACCGCTTCGTTGCGGGCGGTGACAGCGCCGCCAACGGGAGTGAACAGGTCGGCGGCGGCCTTGACGCTCTCCAACGTGCCAGCGATATCGCCAGCATTGAGAACGGTGCCAGCGTCAGGGAACTCGGCATAAACCATGTCGCCGAGGTGTTCGACCGCGTAGGCGGTCACGCCCAGGGCCGCCTCGTCGCCGACCACTTTGACCCACTCGTGGCTCTCGCTGTACTTCAGGTCTGTAGGATTATTGGGCATCACTTTCTCCTTGATTGCAAATTGCAGATTGCAGATTACAGATTGCAGATTGTAGAATATTGGCTGTAAGTTCGGCACGTAGCTTACGATGAGCATTGGTGCCTGGGCATCAGGGCGGACGCAATCCGCCCCTACAACGTCCCCCTGGGCGGACGCAATCCGTCCCTACAGCCTTTCATTCATCACTCATCACTCATCACTCATCACTGCTTTTCGCGTTTGTACATTGGGCGCGGGCGAACCACGGCAGCCACTGGCTTCTCGCGAATGACGATGTTGATCTCAGTGCCGGGGGCGGCGTACTCTGGCTTAACCCAGGCCATGCCGATGTTCTTGTCGAGGGTGGGGGCATAGGTGCCGCTGGCAACCTCGCCGATAACCTCGCCCGCCTGGTTGGTGACAGGGTAATGGGGGCGAGCCACACCGCGTCCGGTCACTTCAAAGTTGACCCACTTGCGGGTGACGTTTTCCTTGATTTGCTGCAAGGCAACCTTGCCCACGAAATCTTCCTTGTTCAGCTTGACCGCCCAGCCGAAGCCCGCCGAAACCGGGTCGCGGCCATTATCGCCCAGATCTGCGCCAGATAGCGGCAGACCCGCCTCCATGCGTAGGGTGTCGCGTGCGCCCAGGCCAACCGGCTTTGCGCCCGCATCAATAAAGGTTTGCCACAGGCGGTCGGCGTGTTCGGCAGGGAAGAATAGCTCGAAGCCATCCTCGCCGGTGTAGCCAGTGCGTGAGATAATCACGTTCGGCACGCCTGCCACCTCGCCAGTGGTGAAGTGGTAGAAAGTGATTGGCTTTAGGTCAACCGCGGTCAGCTTCTGCAATATCTGTTCCGCTTCGGGACCCTGGATGTCAATCTTGGCGGTGGCATCGGAGACATTCTCCAAAGCGACATTGTATTTCTTCGCCAGTTCCTCGAGCCACTGGTAGTCGCCCTCGGTGGGGCCGCCATTGACTACCACGTAGTAATAATCGGGGAAGCGGAAGATTATAGTATCATCCTTCACGTCGCCGCTCTCAGCCGCGAAGAAGTTGTACTGTGCCTGCCAGGGTTCGATTCGACCCAGATCGTTGGTGGTGGCGTAGTTGAGCAGCTTGAGCGCATCGGGGCCGCGCACAATAAACTCACCCATGTGGCTGATGTCGAACAGCCCGGCGTGGTTGCGGGTGGCGCGATGCTCCTCGATAATGCCGCTGGGATACTGCACTGGCATCTCCCAGCCGCCGAACTCGACCATCCGTGCGCCCATCCGCACATGGGTATCGTATAGAGGGGTGCGTTTCAGAGCCAAGCGGGATACCTCCGTTCTGATTGTAGATTGCAGATTGCAGATTGCAGATTGCAGATTGTAGGGGCGGGTTGCGCTCGCCCTGCGGCTATGCGATATTCGTAGGGGCGGGTTGCGCTCGCCCTGTTTGCTGGCAGATGTTCGTAGGGGCGGGTTGCACTCGCCCACTCCCCCACCCAGCCTCCCCCTTTGGGGGAGGGGTTTGGTGAGGCAAATAAAAATTGACAGGGAAGCAGAATTCGCTTCCTCTGTCAGGGCGTAGCTCCCGCTGTGGGAGGGCTATTTCAGAGGGACTGGGCGGGTGGTCTGTTTGCCTGAGAGTTTCGCCTGCTGATATATGGCAGGTTTGCCCCTTCGGCGGCGGATGCAACTACGATCTTCGACCGCACTCTCCCACACGCGGGGAGATTATAGCACGGGGGTAGGCGGTTGTCAATGAGATACTTATGGGTTACAATAAGCGCATAGCTAACAAGGAGGTGTGCAATGACCGCAACTAAACCGAGACCCAAGATGGTGAGTAATGGCGAGGCCGAAGCGCCCAGCTACGATATTGTGCGTGAGGCGGCCTTCAGCCTGCCAGCCGCGGCGCAGACCAAGCTGATATACGATTTGCTTAATCAGGTGGTGCCGCAGCGGGTGCAGCCGAAAACAAACGGGGCAAGCGTCACAGACGAAGATAGCGTGGAACAGCAAGTGCATGAAGGCAACATCCTTGACATCGTAGGTCGCTGGGACTTTGCTTATGATATAGAGGACGATGAGATTAAGCAAATAATCGGCGAAGCGCGGATGAAAAAGTATGCCCCAGAATTGCTACCAGAGATGAGGGCGCAGTGGAAGTCGGACAGGCTGACTAGAAAGCGACTGGATGAGCAGACAAGACTAGCCAGAGAGATGGGCTTGCTGGAAGATGAGGAGGAAGAAGAGGAATGATGAAGGTGCTAATTGATGCCAACATACTGCTCGATGCCTTTCTAAAGCGCCCCTCCTTCTTTACTGAAGCGCTTGCCATTTTGCAAGCGCACAAGGATGGTAAGTTCGTAGGCTATGTCGCTGCCTCCACGCTACCCAATATCGCCTACCTGGGTGAATCGCTACGTAGGCGGGCAGGTCTTGCCCCAAAGCAAGCAGTGCAAGAGGCGCTCGCCGATGTCCGTTACTGCGTTGGTGGTCTCAATGTTATTTGGCTCACCAAAGCTGTAATGCAAACCGCGCTCGACCAGCCTGGCGATGACCTCGAAGATAACTTGCAGGCCGCTGCTGTATTGGTGGGCAGATTGGATGTAATTGTAACCAGGGATATGGGCTTCAGGAGGGCAAACATTAAGATGCTTACACCCGCGCAACTGCTGCGGCAGATTTAATCTTGCAATAGGGCTTATAGGGGCGAACTGCGGTTCGCTCTTCGCATAAGGAGGAGAAAACCCAATGGAGCAAACCTGGCAAACCCTCGGCGCAGTCGCGCCCGACCAACTGGCGGATGCGCGGCTGCAACTGCACCATGCCGCGCAGATCGTGGCAGCGGTGGGTACTTCGCTGGCGACCCCGGTGCCAGACTATAGCCACACCAGCCTGGAGTGGCTGGCCGGGCCAGCGGCGCTGGCGGGCGGACTGGTGGTGGGTACGCCCTCGTTCCGCGCCGCATTGCGTCTCACAGACCTGATGCTGCTGTTGCTCGATGAAGAAGGGCGCATCCTCGCCGACGATATGCTTAACGGCAAGACCCTGGCAAGCGGGCTGGATTGGATGCGGCGGCAGGTTAGCGCGTTCGGCGCAGATGGCGCGAAGGTCGAACTACCCAGCTATCAGCCGGGCGAGTTCCCTGATCATCCAGTGGGCGAGGGGCGGGCGTTCGAGTTGGATCCGGCTAGCTCCGCCGAGATTGCCCACTATTATGCCGATTCCGATTTGCTGCTGCGCGATCTCGTCGCCCACCAACTGCGTGCCGCCGCAGTGCGTGTCTGGCCCCACCATTTCGATATAGCCACCCTGATTAAGCTGGATGAGGCGGAGGGAGAGGAGGCCCGCAGCATCGGCGTTGGTCTGTCACCGGGCGACGGTGGCTACGCCGAACCTTACTTCTACATTACCCCCTGGCCCTATCCCGACGTTAGCAAGCTGCCACCCTTGCCAATCGGCGCGTGGCATACCGAGGGTTGGGTCGGTGCGGCGCTGACCGCCTCCGCGTTGCTCGCGGGCGATGCTGAGGGGCAGGAGCAGCAGGCGGCTGGCTTTATCAACGCGGCAGTGGCCGCCTGCCAAACAATAATGGGGGAAACGCAACATGGCTGACCAACACGCAGATGGCCTCGACCCCAACCTGCTCACCGTGTATGGGGCGAACTGGTGTCCCGACTGCAAACGCAGCAAGCAATTCCTCGGTGAACAGCGCATCAAGTATAACTGGGTGGATCTAGAGCAGCAGCCGGAAGCCGCCCAGATCGTGCAGGATTTGCAGGGCGGGCGGCAGTCCATCCCCACCATCGTCTTCCCCGACGGCAGCGTGCTGGTCGAGCCGAGCAACGCGGAACTGGCCCGCAAGCTGGGCATCAGCGCCAAAGCAAAGTGTCCGTTCTACGACGTGATCATCATCGGCGGGGGGCCGACCGGCCTGAGCGCGGCCATCTACACCGCCCGCGACGGCTGGAATACGCTGGTGATCGAGCGGGCTGCGCTGGGCGGGCAGGCGGCGACAACCGAGCAGGTGGATAATTACCCTGGCTTCCCCGAAGGGGTTAGCGGCGAGGATTTCGCAGCGCGAATGAAGCGACAGGCCGCCCGCTTCGATGTGGAGATGCTGGAGGCGCAGGAGGTAACAAACATCGCCCACGATGGCAATTATATCGTAGTCAGCACTGCTGGTGGCGACGAGTACAGCGCGGCAGCTGCGCTGATCGCCACTGGCTCTAACTACAAGCGGCTGGGGGTGGCGAATGAGACCGAGTTCACCGGCGCGGGGGTTCACTACTGCGCCACCTGCGATGGGCCGTTCTACAAGGGCCGCGAGGTAGCGGTGATTGGCGGTGGCAACAGCGCGGTGGAGGAGGGCGCGTTCCTGCTGCGCTTCGCCAGCAAGGTAACGCTGCTGGTGCGCGGCGACCGCCTTGATGCCAGCAAGGTGGCGCAGAACAAGGTTGACGACCTGGTGCGCGAGGGGCGCATGGCGGTGCGATACAACACCGAGGTGGTCGCCTTGCGTGGGGCCAGGCGGCTGGAGACTACGGCTATCCGCAATCGAGTCACTGGTGAGGAGCAGGAGATTACTCCCGCTGCGCTGTTTGTCTTCATCGGCCTCAGTCCCAACACCGGCTTCCTCAAGCAGATGGCTGCCCATATCCATGCCGATGCCGCACATCAGCCGGTGCAGGTGACGCTCGATGCGCAAGGCTCGGTGCTTACCAACGCTGGTTTTGCCACCAACGTGCCGGGGCTGTTCGCTGCGGGCGATGTGCGTACCGGCAGCACCAAGCAGATCGCCAGCGCGGTCGGCGAAGGCGCAACCGCTGCGCTGATGATCCGCGAGTATCTCAGGGGTGAGATGGGCTGATGCGCTGCGCCGGGGCGTATGCGATTCGCCCCACCCCAGCTTTATCGCTTTCGATGGGCATTGATGCCCTGCACCGGGGCGTATGCGATTCGCCCCTACCCCAGCTTTATCGCTTTCGATGAGCATTGATGCCCTGCGCCGGGGCGGGCCACCGTCCGCCCCTACGATTTACCCCGTCGCCCACTGGCAGTGGTATAAGGAACCGCAGCACCTAACAAACACGCCCGCTCCCATAATGGAGCGGGCGTGTTTGCTTTTACTCAGCACTCAGCACTCAGCACTTAGCACTCAGCGCTACGTTACGGTCGGTTTAGCGCCTTGTATAGCATCACGCTCAACTGGCCGCGGGTGCCGTTGTCGCTGGGCAGGAAGCAGGGCGGCGTAATGCCATGTGCAGTGCAAGTTGCGCTGGTTATCCCGGCCAGCACATGGTAGGTTTGCGAGGAGAGAATCTCGATGGCCGTATAGGCAAAGCTGGAGGATGGCACATCGGTAAAGTTCGTGCCGACCACCGGCGTACCCCAGATCGGGTTTTGCAGCTTCTTGGCCTTCCAGATGAACACACTCAGCTGGGCGCGGGTGATGTTGCTGTTGGGTATAAAGCAGGGAAACACTCTACCTGCAGCGGTACAGGCTTGTTGAGTAAAGCCGCCCACAATGCCTAGCGCGTGCAGTGTTTCGATGTAGGCGTAGAACACATAGCTGGGCGGCACGTCGGTGAACGAAGGAGTTGGCGGCGTGGTTAGCGGGAAGCCGAAGCCCTTTGCCACCATTCTACTGAACTGCCCTCTGGTAGTGTTCTGATTGGGCGCGAACAAAGGTGGGCTGAGGCTGATGCCGCTCACCACCCCTCTACAGGCGAGGTACTCCACTGCTATGTAGGAGAAGTTGTTGGTTGCCACATCGTTGAAGCTGGGGCCGGTGTGGGTCTCTTCGCAGGCGTAGGCTCCGCCGCTGTTGTTTGACAACACCTCGGTTGGCTCAAGCTGGTGAAGGTCGGTGTTGACTATCACCCAGATACGGTGGACACCAGTGGTGGTAAAGATATGGCTGAATGTGAGCGTCACGTTGCCGTTACCGTTCAACGCTGACACCGATTGGTAGCAGCTAGGATCCTGCACGATGTCACATTGGGTGCCAAAGGTGGGCGTGATTGCCTGGTCATAGAACATATCAACCGAGAACGGCGCGTTGCCGCCAATGCTGCCCACGTTCTGGATGGTAACGGATATGGTGGTGGTCATGTTGGCAACCGGGTGATCGTTGTTGGGGCCAATCGCGGTGATGCTGCCCACCGCCAGGTCAATCAGCGGTGGCGGTGCGGGGGTGGGAGTGGCATCGCCGGGCAGCAGCACGGTCAGGCTGAGGGGTAGCTCGATACCGATGCGTGGCACGTGCGGGTCGTTGGTGCCGAGGTAGAGATAGCCGCTCAGGGGGATCATGGTGCGGGTGTGGATGCTGGTGGCATCAATCGTAAGCGTCACGTTGTTGACGCTATTTGGCGGCACGCTGCCCTGCTGGGGCGACTCGCTGATCCAAGGGATGTCGCCAAACTCAATCGGTGGGCTAACCACCTGGTTGATCATGTTACACCACCACTCGGTGATTTGCAATGGTGGTGGGTCATTGAGACCTTGCGAATCGGCGCTAGTGCGGAACGAGGCCAGCACCCCACGCCCGTCGTAGCTGGCGATGATCGCGCAGCGGCCCTGCACCGGGTTGACCGTCTCAAATCCCGCCTTGCAAGCGCCAACCACGTCGTTTGGATTCATGGTGTCGCCCGCCTTGGTGCCGTAGCCAGGATTGTAGAGATTGGTAATTGCGGTTAGCGAGTAGGGGACGGTGTAGAACGGATCGCCTCGCTGATCAGGCCACGTATAAACGTGAAGCGGACTCTGGAAGCTGTATACTGCGGTTGCCCCCATTGTGCCGCTGAGGAAATTAGTCGCATCAATGCTATTGCCGCCAATGAGTGCGCCAGTCACATCAAAGGTGGTCATCACCACTTTTCCAGGGGGGGGATTATTGTTAGGGCCACCAGCGTAATACGATTGCAGGTTTGCCCAGCAGGAGGTGTTACAGTGAGTCGAGCTACCGAAATCGGTGCGTACCTCCAGCGCAATGACCACGATGCTCCAGCCCCCGCTAGGCGGGTTGAGCAACGCGGTCCAGAAGCTATCGGGGTCGTTGAAGAAGCCGGTGGTGTTAGCGTTGTATCCGAGGGTGCAGAGGGCGCGCACTGCCACCTGGGAATTGAGTGGTGAGTTGGGGTCATAGAATTGACTTGTACTATCGTCAGTGTAGAGCAGGATGTTAGCGGGGGTGATATCGGGTGCAGCGCCTACTGGCCGCGTCAACATGGTATAGTCAATGTGCAGGTTGTTGCCTGGCTTGAGACTGACTTGCGGGCTATCGTAGGCACGATAGCTGCGCTGCACGCTGATATTGGCGTGGTCGCAACCGGGGCTAGTCATCGGCTGGGATGGTTTGGGTTGGCTGGGATCGGAGAGTGAGCCGCTGGCCCAGGCGGGCAGTTGGCGTGGTTGCGCGGCGGCAGCGGCAGTACCACTAGAGACAGGAGCGAGGCCACCGCCATTGTGATCAATTGCCTCACGCAGCACCCAGGGCATATCGAGTTCGCCCACGTTGTTGACCGCCAGGCTGTAGGTCTTGGTGATGCCCGCATACACCCACATATCAGTGTATCCAGGCTGCACCGGGTTGACTGCTGGGCTGCCCAGGTCGAAATCAACGATCTGGACCTGGCCGGGAGTGCTGAGGGTGACAGTCTGGGTCAGGGTCTGGTAGCGCGACTTGTTGGCCTGCACTATATAGGTGCCAAGCCCCACCGAGATAGTGTAAGCAGAGCCGTTGCTGACGCTAGTATTGAAGAGGCGCGAGGTGCCAAGCACCTGCACCTGTGCAACATCCAGCGGATCGTGGTGAGGGGTGTGCTTATCGGTGACGTGACCCACGATCAGACCCTGGGGCGGCAGGTAAAGATGCACCGACATACCGTTGAACAGCGCGGTTTCGTCGTAGGAGTATTGGATGCCGTCGTTTGTCTGGGCGATGGAGTCGGGGATCGACTCGATGCCAGTGGTCGCCAGGCGGCCCTGCGAGTCGGAGCAGTTGGTAGTGTCGGCGCAGCCTGTATTCTGATAGTTCAGCCAGATGTTGCCGGTGGTATTGTCGGCCAGGGTGCCTTCCTGAATCACGATCTCGAAGTTTACCCGTGAGGCAGCCGTTTCCGGCAGCAGCACGTTGCGCCATTCGACCACGAATTTGCGGGTGCCAACCGGGCTGGTGTCAAGGTGCGTGTAGATACCGCTGCTTGCGTCAATAGTTAGGTCGCCCCACCAGGCGTAGATGGCGTTATCGGGCGGGGTGTTGTTGGGGATGGTGAGATTGAAGTATTGACCGATGTCGTGGCGGTTGCCGAAGTTGATGAAGCCGTAGCGGTATATGTTGACCTGGAGGTTGGCTGCATCGAGCGGGCCGAAGAAATCAAAATTAAAGTCGCTCGGCAGGGTGGTACTGTAGTAACCCTGCCCATCCAGGGTGACAGCAGTATCACCAGGGATCCAGTTGCCGCTGCCAGTGGCGCAGAAGTGGCCGAACTGGTCAATCTTGTGGTTGATCGGGAAGTTGATAGTCATCGCGCCGCTGATGTTGACCGTACCCTGATCGTTGATGGCACGGCAGTGGTCGTTTGGCACCGCGCTGACCGCATATGCGCCTGGGTTTAGGTTGATTGCGTAGTTGCCATTGGTGTCGGTGGTGGTGGTGAAAGGGTCAAAGTGGACAATCGAGGGGATGCCAAGCGTGGTGCTGACCGCATCGTAAACTCGGCCCGTGATGGTAACGCTGAGGGGTTCGGCGGCCTTGAGCGAAGGGTCGGCCTGCACATTGATGTCCGCAGCGTAGGCTTTGCTAGTGCCGCTGGGGGTGTAAGGGCGCAGCCCACCCGGCAAATTAGGGCTACTGGGGCTAAACACCGCGCTGCCCAGCAACGCCACGATCAGGACGACGAACAGCCACCTCAGCTTATCCGCATACCGCTTACGATTAGCCATTGCCTCTCTCCTTAGCTAGATACTATGTAGCAGGTGAAATTGATAAAAAGGGGCGGGGGACGGGAGCGCCGCTGCCAGCGTATAGCTTGCTCTCGTCCCCCACCCGCGGTGCAGGTGTATTCAACCCGCGCCAGAATGAACGGTTAGCTGCCGCCCAGCACGATGTGGACGGGGTTGCCGCGAATGCTGATGCGCCAGGCGGTGCGGTCCTGAGTCTGGGATCCGAAGTTGTATTGCACCTTGAAGTAGCCGCCAGGGAAAGCGGTAGGGATCTTGTAGATTATATCAATCCACTTGTCGTTGGTGTCATGCGCGGGGCGGGTAGTGTCGAGCCTATCCGTATTCAGCACCACAACATCGGGGCGAGGTGGAACACGGTTGTCGTGGACGTAGGAATTGAAGAAGACTGGAGCATCGCTCGGCGGACCTAGCAACTGCATCGAGTTGTTGCCGTTGGCATCGCCGGGGTCGAACAGGCTGACCACCAGGGTCTTGCCCGCATCCTCGACCGGCACGTTGGCAAGGTAGAAAGTGCTTTGACCTTGAGGGATGGTGGCTAGCACTGGCAGACGCTGGATGGCATAAACCTGCACGTTGGCGTAGTTGGTCTTCAAGCGGATGGCGTAATTGTTCTGCGCCCTCACTCCGTTCTGGCTGGGGTCGTTGTCTAGTGGAACTCCGACCTGCAAGCGCCACTGGTGGTTACCATTGTACGGGGATATCTGGTAGCCAGCGGGATTGGAGGCGCGATTGAAGTTGGTCCAGGTCTGGCTATAGGTGTTAGTATTGATGTCCTCGCTGTTGGTGGGGTCGGGCAGATGGCTGGGCGGCACTACCCATCTGCCGGATACGCCGTTAACATTCGCCACTTGATCGTCCTCAAAGTAGTAGGGAGTATCATCGGGAAGGTAGACAGTGTAGACAGCGGTAGCGCCTATTGCCTGGGGGTCGCACTGGCCGAGCGGGGCGCCAGGCTGATTGTCGCCGGTTTCCACATTATTGACGGCACACCACTGCTGGCTAGCACGGTTGTAATCTTGCACGTTACCCGAGCTGCAGGCACTAGGCAGGGAATTGTAGGCAGCGCAGGGATGAGCCTGATCGAAGTGTGGGTTTTGGCCCCCACTAGTATTCCCGCCACCACCAGGGATGCCGGGCTTGGGTTGGTAGGCAGCGTCATAGATTTGCAGGTTGGCAGTAGCGCCGTCAGGGACGTAGAGGCCGTAGTTGTAACCCTGGGTGTCGTGGTCGGGCTGGTACTGCGCATTGCAGCAGGGATAGCCGCCACCAGAGGATCCATCCCACTTGACCATGAAGGGGTCGCCGTTCTCCTTGGGCGTGCCGGGTGAGTGGATACTGAGCCAGAAGCCCTGCATCCGCATCGAGGCATCGCCGCTGCGCTGCACCGCCAGCGCGCTGCCAACCCCCAGGTAAGGCTCAGGAGCGCCCATCACGAGGGGAGTGTTGTACTCGGCGATGGCTGAAACCTTGATCGGCAGGGTGCTGAAGCCGAAGATGCCCATGAAGGCGGCGGTATAGACGCTGGTAATATCCACCTCCAATTGCGAACCCTTCGATGGCACCTTTGCGGGGGTCACATGGGCGCGGATATAGCCCTGTCGCTCGGCGGTCTCCCACGCGGCTTCCTTGGCATTAGCCTGGTTGGAGTAGAAGTCGAAATGCTCCGGCATGAACACCACTCCGGCCAGCGCGGCGGCATCGGCGGCGCGTTGCGCCCGTGATACCTCGTGGCGAGCAAAGCCCAGGTCGTATACTATACCCGCCAGGCCGAGTAGGAACATCATGAATATGGCGAGGATGACGATCGCCTGACCGCCGCGGCGGTGGCGCAGCAGCGTTGCGCTGATCGGGGCGCGTTGCCCACCTGCGGGCCGCTTGTAGGTTGTTTCTTCCATCGCTACTACTCCTTCGCTAATCGCGATACTCTGGTTGTGATTGAAGATGGGTCTAACCGTTGGGCGCGAACCATGGGTTCGTCCCTATGGAACAATGGTCGGTTCAGCCTCCTCCACCATGCTGCGATTGGCAGAACGCCGCATCGTCGCTGTAGCAGGCCGGTTCAATAGACATGATGCTGCGGATCGGCATCTCTATGCCTCCGCCGTTGAGGTCATGCAGAAACGGGTCTACCCAGTAGTGGCGATACTTGACGAACACCCCAGCCACGTCGGTAGGGCGGACATCGTTGCGGACTCCGGGTGGCCAGTTATTTAGACCGCCATGGCTAGTGTCAAGTTCCCAGATGTTGGTATGCAGGGTAGGGCTATACTGCCACGAGTAAAGCATACTTTGAGGAGCAGGGGATACATAGCTGCTCGGATCTCCGGGAGTGCAACTTGTCCCCGCTGGGCAATCGCTGGTGAGGCTGGTTGCCTTGTACACTTCGATGTAGGAAACCGCGCTGAGATTCAATCCGATCAGGCCAGTGTTGGAGATGGTTAGCAATGCCCTGCTATCGTCAGTTGTGGTAGTGCCTTCGGCGGCGACGGTGCGCGATGCATTAAGAGTGGCGTAATGCAGCCCCAGGCTGTCCTTGAGGTACATCCCGAACTCGACCATCGCCAGGATGGTGACAATCAGGATGGGGAAGACAAGGGCAAACTCGACGATGCCCTGGCCCTTGCGCCGCGTGGCGTAGGGGCTAGCTTTCGGTCGTTCTCGGTTGGTTAGCGGGGTATTCATCGCTATCACTCACAATCTGAAGGCGCTATTGCGGCCCTCGATATTATCCCTGACAATCGGTGGTGCCGTCGGCCTTCTCTGGCGGTTCGATCCTCATGATGGTCTTTTCGGTGACGCTAAATGCTGCGCCCCAGAATCCCTGGCCGATCAGCGTAATCGGGTGGTGGGTAGATGTTACCTTCACTCCCAACCAGTCGGCCGGTTTGAGGCCGAGGTAGTCGGGGTTGTTATGGCGTATAGTATAAGGCCAGTTACTGCCGCTCACAGTACGGTAGCCGAAGCCGGGGAATGTGCCGGTGATGATGTATTCCTGAAAGAAAGAACCCATATTGCCATTGATATCGGCTTTATATACGTAGATTGGGCCAATGTCGGAGACTGGTTTGTTGCGTAGCACTGAGGCAACTCGCTGCACGATGCTGCTATCGTCGTAGAAGCAGGCATTGGCCGCACCAACACGGGCGGCCTCGCGGGTGGAGTAGAGAATGTTGTAGCGGTCGCTGATCAGCACGCCGACATCCACGATGCCGAGGGTCAGCACCAACAGGAAGGGCAACACCAGCGCCATTTCCACCAGACCCTGGCCGCGTTGTCTGCTCCTCAGCAGGGCGGGGGCAGGCCGCCGCTCCTTATTCTCTACGTTGCTACTCATGGCTAAACACTCCTCAGTGGGCGATAATGTCGCTCAATTGCCGATCGAAAGGGGCTGGCGTAGATGAGACTTGCGCCGCAATCATAATAACACGCCATTGAGCAGCCTGTAAATAGGAAATTAGTCATATTAGCTTGCAAGTTCGCAACTTGCGCGATCGGCGGGGAGCTATTATAATCCAGCGACCCGCTGGGGTTTGATCTAATCAAGGTGATTGGGAGAAGATGGAGATTAGCCGTGAGACGGCGCGACGGTTCCTGCTGGCGAGGCAGGGATTGTGGCCTGCGCCCTACAACCTACCGCTGCCGCCCGATTACGACCCGTTGGCCGCCACGCTGCGGGCAGCGCAGGCGCTTGCCATTGTGCAGGTGGACACGATCAGCGTGGTGGCCCGCAACCATGACCTGATCCTGTTCAGCCGTGTGCCGGGCTATCGCCCTGAACACCTCGAACACTGGCTGTATGGCGAGGCGCGGCAACTGTTCGAGAGCCTCTACCCGCTCTATGTCCAGCCGCTGGCCGATTATCGGCTTCTGCGCCAGCCAGGGCGCGAACTGGCTGAGGATAGCTGGGCGCACGACCCCGAAGCGGCGGCCTTGCTGGCCTTCACCCTCGCGGAGATCGAGCGGCGCGGGCCACTAAGCAGCCGCGACTTCGAGAACCGCCCAATCGTCAAGGGCGGCTGGAGCGAGGTCAAGGATGTAACTAAAGCGTTGTGGCACCTGTGGTATCACAATCGCATTATCACCGCCTACCGTCGCAGCGCGGTGCGCTACTACGACCTGAGCGAACGAGCTCTGCCCGCCTGGGTGGACACTCGTCCGGTTACGCCCGACGAAGCCATGCGGTTCTGGGCGGTACGCACGCTCAAGGTGCTGAATCTGGCAACATCGGCGCAGTGGTCGGCCCGCTTCAAGTTCTTCTATAACGGGGACGCGCCCAGCGCCAAACAGCGCCAAACCCTGTTGCAAGAGCTGCAGGATTTCACCACCTTCAGCCGCATCAGCATCGCGGGGCTTAAGGACGATTACTACCTGCTGACCAAAGATCTGCCCTTGCTTGAGCAAGTGGCGGCCATGACCGACGATGCGTCGCCGGGGGTGAGCTTCATCGCCCCACTCGACAGCCTGATGTGGGAGCGGGGGCGCATCCAGGAACTATTCGACTTCGAGTACATATGGGAGGTGTACACTCCAGCAGCCAAGCGGCGCTGGGGCTACTACGTGCTGCCTATCCTTTATGGCACGCAACTTGTAGGTAGAATGGATGCGAAGGCCGAGCGTAAAGGCAAGCGGCTACTGATCCACTCGCTGATGCTGGAGCCAGCCCACGAATATCTGGCGAACGACGAGCCATTTGTGGACGCACTGGCCGAAGCGTTGCATCGCTTCATGCGCTTCAACGCCGCTACCCATCTGCACATAACTGTCAGCGTCCCTGCTATACTAGCCGAGCAGATTAGCCAGCGGGTAGCGGCAATGGGCGACTAGGAACGGACCCATCCTCAGACCCTCCCGGCGGGAGGGGAGTTCACTGCCAAATTGCATATATTTTACCTTCTACCTTCCACCTTCTACCTTCAGAACCGGAGGCCCGCATGACTCGATACGCGGCAATTGACGCAGGCACGAACTCGACCAAGATGACCATCGCTGAAGTCGGTTTGGATGGCGAGATCGTCACGCTTGCCAGCGATGCGGTAGCGACGCAGGTGGGTATGACAATGCGCGGCGGCGTAATCCCCCCCGCCGCTATCAGCCAGATGGTTGCCGCACTGGGTCGCTTTGTGGCCCGCGCCCACGAGTACGAGGTTGCAGGCATCCGCGCAGTTGCCACCGAGTTCGCCCGCGAGGCCAGCAACTTCGGCGACTTGCAAACAGCGGTGCGCCAAGCCTGCGGGCTGGAACTAGAGGTGATTAGTGGCAATGAGGAAGCGCGGCTGGTCTATGTAGCGATCAGCCGCGATTTTGCCGCACGCGATATGCCACTGTTCGTCTTCAACATCGGCGGCGGCAGCACCGAGATAATCTACGGGCGGGAGCAGCCTGAACAGCGCATCAGCGTGCCAATTGGCGCAAGCAACATCACGCGGCGCTTCCCCAACGCCAGTTCGCAACTGAACGCAGCGGAGATGCAACCAATAAGCGATTACATTACCACAACCATCCACGCCCAGGTCAGCTTTTTGGCACAGGCACGCAACGCGACCCTGGTGGGCAGCGGCGGCACCATGACCAACCTCGGCGCAGTGGACAATGCCCACCAGTGGGGCGATGCCAGTAAATTGCACCTCTACCCCCTTGCCATAAGCCACCTGCGAGCGGCAATTCAAAGGCTGGCCGCACTAGACGAGCAGGAACGCAAGCAGGTGCCGGGCCTCAGCCCCGACCGCGCCGATATTATCGTTAGCGGCGGGCTGATTGGGCTGGCAATCGCCGACGCGCTGGCCGCCCGCGAACTGGTGGTCTCGCTTCGCAATCTGCGTGATGGCATATTGATCGAGATGGCGGCGCAAAACAGTTAAGCGTCCTTGATTATGCCAATTAAGTAGTATTTGCCTAAATCAGTCAAGCCGTGTATAATATCCCTAACCTAACGCCTTGCATACCATTTAGATAGCTGTCTAATCACATTCAAGGAGAAATATTGAGCATGACTAACCCCGCCAATACTTCCGCCAAGCGTCGCATTACCAGCCACGACCTCTATCGCTTCCGCTTCGTGCGTGACCCACGCATCGCGCCGGACGGCAAAAGCGCCGCCTTCGTGCTGACAGCGGTGGATCGGGCCGAAAATCGCTATCGCTCCAGCATCTGGCTGCTCGATCTGGAGGGCGAACCCCAGCCGCGCCGCCTTACTGCCGGGCCAAAGAGCGATGGCAACCCCCAGTGGTCGCCGGATGGCAAACGCCTGGCCTTTATTTCAGACCGAGGGGCAAGCGGGGATCGCGAGGAGGCAGCGGGTGGCGGCAAGCCGCAAATCTGGTTGCTCGACCTGAACGGTGGGGAGGCCCGCCAGCTTACCTTTGTGCGCGGCGGGGTGAACGACTTCCGCTGGTCGCCCGACGGGCAGCGCATCGCCTTTAGCGCCAGCGTGGTCGAAGCGGCGCTAGAAGAGCAGGACGAGCAGCAGCGCAAGATGGGCGCGGGCAAGCTGGCCCGCAACTCGGCCTTCGATATTGAGCTAACCGAAGCCGAGGAGGAAGGTAGCGGCGGGGGCGCAAAGCTC
>JBBRMT010000069.1:0-19573 GCA_038230695.1 Chloroflexia bacterium | reverse complement strand
GGAAAAATACAAAGGTAGGCTATTGACAAGATAAGAATCATAATGTATAATTGTAGTCATATGACTACAATTATACATTATGATTCTTATCTTGTCAATAGCCTACCTTTGTATTTTTCCTTAAGGTCTGCTACAATGGCGGCATGAGTACAGAGGGAGAGATTATCAAGAATATGCGATCAGCAAAAGGCTATTCGCTACGCCGCTTGGCGCAGCAAACAGCAGAAGCGGGTCATCATATCGAAGACTCCACCATATGGAGCATAGAGCATGGAAAGAGGAGGGCAACACGCGAACAGCTTGCTGTGCTGGCAAAGGTACTTGAGGCAAACGCAATAGATTTGCTGGTGGCCGGTGGTTATATCAGTAGCGAAGAGCTTGAAGAAAAAGCACTTCATCAGGCAAAGGATGACCCTAGATTGGAGGAACTTATTAGTAGCTGGTCGTATATGAGTGAAGATTGGCGGGGTATCATATACGACATAGTAACGCAGGTAAGGCACACCAGTAATTCTGAGGAAGGTTGTTAGCGCCTATACAGAAAGCTAAATCCGATTGTAACGACATCACTTGGAAAGTGCCTGGCTACCGCTATCAATGGCTCCTCCACGAAGGTCGGGATGCTGTTGCACAAATTTCGAAAAATTGCCTTACTTCGCTAATCAAGCGCTCCACTTCATCCATGGTAGGCTCGCCTTCAGCATCATGTGCGCACTTATTGCGGATAAGATACATCCAGTTGACCCTCATCTTCCAACTGGCATCATAAGCACCTTTGCTCAGTATAGAATTAAGTTTGCCTATGTCTCTATCGCTTTTATCGTATTTGAGCTTTAGCTTATCACAAAGCAACTTCATTTGGCGTTCCAGCACTACACCAGCTATCACTCCAGAAGAGCGGGTCTGTCCAGCACTCAGCAGCTCATCAACGTTTGCTAGCAAGTCGCTGGCAAGCGATTGCTCAAGTCCCCGTTCTGCCTTGTATGCTTGCCATTCCACATAGTCAGGCACAGAGCTAACAATAGCTTTAATTTGCCTAATGCTGCTCGTTGCTATCATTTGCTCGTCAAAGTCCATGTATTCATTTATGATAAACCCCAGCACGTCTCCATGAGTAGTTCGGAGTTCTTCTTTGCGCCAAGACGTATTATTCTCTATGAGAGAGAAGCCTCTAGTGTATCATTGCTGGTAATTTTGAGCAAAGGATGGCGGTACCTTCCGCTTTTCCTTAATAGGGCGAGAATTTGACATCATCAGCTCCTCCAGATATGTTGTCTCTGGAATGAGATCAGGCCGTTGATCTTCCCAGCCAAAATCTTCGAGTATCTGAATCAGCTTATCCGCGCTCTCTTTGAGCTGCCTTACTTTCTTCTTAAGTTCTATAAGGAAGAGGTTTGCTTTATTACCAGCCATCAGTATGCTCCTTGAAGCAGTAGGTACGTGCAAGATCCGACAGTTAGATTCTACGTCAAAAAATCAATCAGGTGCAAATGTGAGCAAATCCTACCCTCGCCCGCTGGACCTTGATGGCTACGCGCCATGCCCACTGCGTTAATATCGAGTAGCAGCGCGACGGTGCAACGCTCGTCGCTTGCTTCGGGGTAGAAGACGTGCGCCTTGCCGAACGATAGCTCAAAGCTCTGCACCCGCGCCGGGTTCTTGTGCAGCAGATAGCCGAGGTCGCTGGCGGGCGCGTGCGTGTTGGTGATGGTGAGCAGCATGATGCCCCTTTCGGGAATGATGAATGATGAGTGATGAGTGCTGAATGATGAGAACACTTTCTGAATATTGGTGATTGATGTAGGGGCGCATGGCATACGCCCTGACGAAGCGCATCAATGCTTATCATAACCGCCAATGCTGCCATATTTTTTCTGCGTTTCCCGCCCGTTTCCGCGTTTTCCGCGATTCAAACTGATTGCAGTATACAACAACAGGGTTGGCCTCGCCTGCTGCCAGAGATGTATTGTTGTAGAGCTGCTGGCGAATAAGTGTACTAAATCACAATCTTGCAGGTGCAACCTACCATTTGGTATGATTTAGTATCCACTTGGAGCGCGTTGCGCCTGAGATGGCTATAGATAGGCCGACGACGAAGTTAGCCGCCGCACGCCCTGCTCTAGCCTTCATGCTGCTTACGCAAGTGGCAAAGGGGGGGCGATGGATAACGAGGATTGTGGCTGGCTTGACGAACCAGCATCGCAATGGCGGATTGGTTTCATCGGCGTGGGGCGGGTGGGCAGCGCCCTGGCGATACTGATGCAGCGGGCGGGCTACAACATTGTGGCGGTTGCCAGCCGCCATGCAGAGCATCACGCCACGTTGGCGGCAATGTTGGATAATCCCCAACTACGTCGGGCCAGTCCTACCGAGGTGTTTGCCGCTGCCGACCTGACCTTTATCACCACGCCCGACGATGTTATTGCCCCACTTGCGGGCAGCATTGGTCGAGCTGGGCTGGGGCTAGGCAAGGCGGTGGTACATACCAGCGGTGCGCTCTCCAGCGCTGCCCTAAGCGGGGTGCGCGAGCATGGCGCGTTGGTGGGCAGCCTGCATCCTTTGCAGGCGTTTGCCAGCGTTGAACTGGCGCTAATAAGACTGCCCGGCAGTAGCTTCGCCATCGAGGGTGATGCCACGCTGATTCCCGCGCTTACTCGTATCGCGGTAGACGTTGGCGGCACGCCGATGCTAATCCGATCCCAGGATAAGACGCTCTATCATGCCGCCGTCGTGTTGGCCGCCAACTACTCTGTCACCCTTGCGGCGCTTGGCGCACAGCTGCTGGCCGCGATTGGCATTGACTCAGAAGCGGGTCTTGCTGCCCTGCTGCCGCTGCTGCGCGGCAACATCGAAAATATGGAGCAACTCGGCTTGCCCGCCGCGCTGACCGGCCCGATCGCCCGTGGCGACAGTGGCACGGTAGCCCGCCACCTGCAGGCGCTCGACGCGACCAACACTGATATTGCCAGCCTTTACCGTGAACTTGGCCTGCTCACCCTGCCGCTGGCTCAGGGTAAGGGGTTGGATGCCAATAAGCTGAACGCACTGCACGCCTTGTTCGCTGCGCCGCCCGCGCCAATCAGCGATGATCTATACTATGAGGCAGCGATCGCCTCCGCGATGTTACAATTTTGAGTTTTGAATTATGATTTATGAGTTAGGATTTGATGGCGTTAAGGCCCGCCCCATCACCAATTCATAATTCAACATTCATAATTCAAAATTAACGCGGGCCGGAGGATGACTTTAGCACATGGACAAGCGAATCACGATCAGTGACGTGCGCGAGATGAAGGCGCGGGGCGAGAAGATCGCTATGCTAACCGCCTACGATTATGCCACCGCAAAGCTGGTGGATGAGGCGGGGCTGCCAATGATACTGGTGGGCGACTCGCTGGGGATGGTGATGCTCGGCTATCCCGACACTCTGCACGTCAGCCTCGAAGATATGCTGCGCCACACGGCCGCAGTCGCCCGTGGAGTGAAGCACGCGCTGGTGGTTGGCGATATGCCTTTCATGAGTTACCAGTTGAGCGCGGAAGACGCGATGCGTAACGCCGCCCGATTCCTAACTGAAGCCAATGCCCACGCGGTCAAACTGGAAGGTGGCAACCCCCAGATTGTGGCGACCGTGGCACGAATGACCGGCGTGGGCATCCCGGTGATGGGCCACCTGGGGCTAACCCCCCAATCGGTCAACCAGTTGGGCGGCTACAAGGTGCAGGGGCGCAGTCGCAACGCCGCGCAGCGGATGCTTGATGAGGCACTGGCTTTGGAGCAAGCGGGCGCATTCGCGCTGGTGCTGGAAACAGTACCCAGCCCCCTCGCCTCCCTGATTAGCCGCAAGCTGACCATCCCGACCATTGGCATTGGCGCGGGCGCGGGCTGCGACGGCCAGGTGCAGGTGATCCACGATGTGATTGGCCTGACCGTTGATTATGTGCCACGTCACGCCAGGCAGTACGCGCAGGTGGGCAGCCTGATCGCCGCCGCCGCCCGCGATTATTTGGCAGATGTGCAAACCGGCGCTTTCCCTACTGAGGCGCAGTCGTTCAAGATGGACGAAAGTGTGTTGGAAGGACTCGAATAATTGTAGATTTAAGATTGCAGATTGCAGATTGAACAACAGACAAGACAAATCAGTGGAGATCACCGGCATTTTTAATCTGCAATCTTAAATCTTAAATCTACAATCCACAATCGGAGGTATAGATGCACCTGATCGAAACTGTCGCGGAGATGCGCGAGTGGCGTAAGGAGTATAGCGAGTTCGAGATTGGCTTCGTGCCGACGATGGGCTACCTGCACGGCGGCCACCTCAGCCTGGTGGATCGGGCGCTTGAGGAAAACGACCTTCATGTGGTCAGTATCTTCGTCAACCCCACGCAGTTTGGCCCTAATGAAGACTTCAAGACCTATCCGCGAGACCTCGCCCGCGACCTCGGCCTGCTGCGCTGTTGCAGCGTTGGCGCAGTGTTCGCCCCGCCTCCTTCAGAGATTTACCCTGCTGGCTTCCAGACCTATATTGACATCGGCGATATAACCAAGCCGCTGGAAGGCGCGGCCCGCCCCGGCCACTTTCGCGGTGTCGCCACCATCGTTGCCAAGCTGTTCAATATCGTGCAGCCCACCCGCGCTTACTTTGGGCAGAAAGATGCCCAGCAGGTCAGCGTAGTCAAGCAGATGGTGCGCGACTTGCAGTTCCCCACTGAGGTCGTAGTCTGCCCTATCGTACGCGAACCCGATGGTCTGGCGATGAGCAGCCGCAACACCTATCTCAGCCCCGAAGAGCGCGAGAAGGCCATCGTCCTCTATCGTTCGCTGCATCGAGCCATGGATCTCTACGGCGACGGTGTACGCGACGCTGCCCGCATCAAAGCGGTTGTGGTGGCAACGCTAGCCGAGGAGCCGCTTGCCCTCGTAGAGTATGTCAGTGTGGCCGATAATACCACCTTGCAAGAGCTTGAAGGCGAGATGAGCGACTGCCCGGAGGCGCTGGTCAGCATGGCGGTGCGCTTTGGCGACACACGGCTGATTGACAACACCGTGCTGGGCCGCCCCTGCGAAGATATTATCGGAGATTAGAGGCTGAGTGCTGTGTGTTGAGATGAGTAATAGTCTGCAAAGCCGTTGCATTTTGCGTAGGGGCGCACCGCTGCTTGCCCTTTCAGATGCTTTCTAAGTAACGAACCTCTGCGTTGAGATTTATGGGGATTAAGCCATGCTGCTTGCAATTGATGTGGGCAACACCAACGTTGTAGTCGGACTATACGATGGCGATCGCCTGGCCCACAGTTGGCGGCTGGCGACGGAGCATCGCCGCATGGCCGACGAGTGGGGCAGCACCCTGATTACGCTGCTGGAGCATCGCGGCTACCAACTGGAAGATATAAGCGGCGCGATCCTCGCCAGCGTCGTTCCTGCGCTGACCACCTCGCTACGTGAAATGGCGGCCCTGTACCTCAAGTGCAAGCTGTTTGTGATCGAACCGGGGCTACGCACCGGCATCCGCATCCTTACTGATAATCCCCGCGAGGTGGGCGCGGATCGAGTGGTCAACACCCTGGCCGCACACCGCTGCTATGGTGGCCCCGCGATCGTAATTGACTTTGGCACGGCCACCACCTTCGATGTGGTCTCGCCGCAAGGCGACTATCTAGGCGGCGCAATTGCCCCCGGTATCAGCATCAGCACTGACGCGCTCTACCAGCGTACCGCCCTGCTCACCCGCGTCGAACTGGTCAGCCCCCGCTACGCCATTGGTAAGAACACCGCCACCTGCCTGCAATCGGGCATCGTACTCGGCTACATAAGCATGGTGGAGGGCATGGTCGCCCGCATCCGCGCCGAAATGGAAGCAATGTTCGCCACCGCTACTGAACCATCCCCACCCATCAAAGTGATCGCCACCGGCGGCCTCGCCCCCACCATCGCCAGCAACTCCAACGTGATTGACCACACCGACCTCGACCTCACGCTGAAGGGGCTGAGGATGATCTATGAGATGAATAGGTTATGCTCGAAGGTAAGCGTATCCTATTGGGTGTATGCGGCTCCATCGCCTGCTACAAGGCGGTGGAGCTTGCCAGCCTGCTGACCAAAGCGGGTGCGTTGGTGGATGTGGTGATGACCCCCGATGCCACCCGCTTCGTCGGCCCCATCACCTTCCAGAGCATCACCCATCGCAAGGTGCGCCACGATTTGTACGAACACTGGGAGGGCGCAGACCTCGGCCATGTCAGTCTGGCCGAGGCCGACCTTGCCATTGTCGCGCCCGCCAGCTTCAACACCATCGCCAAGCTGGCTCATGGCTTCAGTGACAACCTGCTTACTGCAACCCTGCTGGGCAGCGCCGCCCCCCTGCTGATCGCCCCAGCGGGCGACCGCCATATGTACGCCCATCCCGCAACCACTGCCAACCTTGCCACCCTGCACGAACGCGGCGTGACCATCATCGAACCGGAGAGTGGCCGCCTCGCCAGCGGGCATGAAGGCAAAGGGCGCTTGCCTGAACCAGCCACGCTGCTCGGCTATATCCGCCTCGCCCTGGGCCGCGATGGCGACCTGGCGGGCAAGCGGACGCTGATTACCGCCGCTGGCACGCAGGAGCCGCTCGACCCGGTGCGCTATATTGGCAATCGCTCGTCGGGCAAGATGGGCTTCGCGCTGGCGCAGGGGGCGATTGACCGTGGCGCAAGCGTGACCCTGATTACTGGCCCAACCGCGCTCAAACCTCCCGTGGGTGCATTGGTGATGCGGGTGTCCACAGCGACGGAGATGGCCGATGCGGTGCTGGCTGCTGCGCCAACCGCTGATGTGTTGATCATGGCGGCGGCGGTTGCCGACTACCGCCCGCTAGCGATGAGCGAACAGAAAATCAAGAAGGGTGAAGAGTACCTGACCATCAACCTGACTCGCACCACCGACATTTTGGGCGCATTGGCCGAGCGTGCCGATGCGATGCAGGGCTTGCTACGGGTCGGCTTCGCCGCTGAAACCGAGAACCTGCTTGCCAACGCCGCTGACAAGCTGCGCCGCAAGAAGTTGCACCTGATCGTCGCCAACGATGCCGCCACCAGCATTGGCAGCGATGATAGCAGCATCACTCTACTCGACGCTTTCGGCAGCGAAACCTTGCCTACCATGCCCAAAGCAGAGACCGCCCGACGCATCATTGACCGCATCGTAGCTTTGCTGAAAGATAGGGATTTACGTAATTCACCAGGGCAAGTTCGAAAAGACCAAACAACGGTTCGCCCCTACGAACAAGGATTCCTGAAAAGGGCGAACAACGGTTCGCCCCTACGAATAACGCAATGGCTTATCTGCACTCAGCACTCAGCACTCAGCACTTCGATATTCGTAACAGCAGCCTGGCTACTTCGTTGTACCGTGCAGCACTCATCTATTGGCGGATGGATGCAAAGTGCAATTCGCTCATATGATTTTCGTGAGTACAATATATGAACAAGGCAGACAACCTCGACTATCACCTGGCGCAGATCGCTACGCTGGGCATAAGTCCTAGCCAGTATCTCGCACTTTACCCTGAAGTTGATGGCGAACTGCGGGTTATGCTGCTGCTGGGCGGACAGCTACGTAGTGTGGCGCAACCATGTCCTCCCCTTAGCGATGAAATGCGACAGCGGATGCTTCAGCGGCTTACCGCGCCCCCGCCTCCTGCCTTGCCTGCTCCTGCCCATATCCAATCTCCGTTCTTCATCCCCGGCTTCAATCATCTGGAGGCGATTCGCTATATTGGCGCACGCGGCCTCGGCTTTTTGTGGCGCATCCACAAAGCGCCGGGTGCGGGTTACGTCGCGATGTTCGATCTGGTAGTATTGCTGATGAGGGCGCTACGTCGGCTTGAAATGTACAACTCTTTGCGTTAGAATAGGCGCATGGACGCTCTGGTTCTTCCCCCTCCGATGCAGTTGCTTATATATCTGCTTTACGGCGCGGTGTTCGGCTACATCGGCGAGGTGTTGGCCGGTAAGCCGCTGCCGCTGCACTTTGTTGGCTCGATCCTGGTGGCGGCGCTGGGCGCTTGGCTGGCAGTGGATTTGCTGAAGCTGCACCTGGGTAGCGAAATCGTCTACCAGCAGGTGCCGCTTCTGAGCGCAGGGTTGGGTGCGCTGGTAACTACGTTGCTGTGGACGCTACTGTGGCGGGGGCGGGGCAAGCGCCGCTATCGGTTATCTGATGCGATTATCAGCCTGCTACTTGTTCATCTTTGGGAGCTAGCCCGACCATTAGCGTTTGCATTAGGTTCGCCACGAATTGCTGAGACATCGATCCGCCATTCCCGCCACCGGCCCGCTCTGCCGTTTTCGGAAAAAGGAAATTAGATTCGGGCAATATCAGTTTTCGCTGCTGACATACTGTTGTCACAGGCATCGGTTACAATCAGGGTAACATAATCTGAAAGGGGATAACCCAAATGCCTGCTACTCTTGACCGCATCAGCGTTGAGCTTGCGGCCACGCCGCCATTCGACTTCCAGCAAACCCTCAGCTTCCTCGGCGAGTTCCCGCCGATGCTGGGCGAACACGCGATTGCCAATCATACCCTCACCCGCGCGATCATGGTGCAGGGACAGCCGCTGTGCTTCGTGGTTGCCGGTGGCGGCACGATTGACCAGCCCGATGTTACCTGCGCCATCTACTCCGCCGCGCCGCTTGATGCGGCAACTAGGGCGGCGGCGATTGACCGTATCAGTTTCCATCTCAGCCTTGCCGATGACCTACGCCCGCTCTACACCCTCGCCGAAAGCGACCCGCCGTTCCACGCCGCAGTGCAGCGGCGATACGGCTTGCACCAGGTCAAGTTCGCTACGCCGTTCGAGAACGCTTGCTGGGCGGTGCTTACCCAGCGCATGGCAATGCCTATCGCCCGCAAGATGAAGGATAAGCTGGTGGCCGCTTATGGCGGTGCTATCGAAGTGGATGGCCGCCAATACGCCGCCTTCCCCGAAGCGAAGCAAATACCCACAGACGCGGACGAGTTGGATCGGCAGATTGGCAACAGTCAGAAGGCCAACTACCTTGCCGCAGTGGTGGCCGCCTTCCAGCAGGTGGACGAGGATTGGCTACGCAGTGGCAACTACGACGAGGTGGCCGCCTGGCTGCAGAACATTCGCGGCATCGGTGCATGGTCGGCCAAGTTCGTGCTGATTCGCGGATTGGGTCGCCTCGACCGCACCTCGCCCGATGAGGAACTGCTCCGCGCCGCCAGCAAGGTCTACCATGAAGCCGTCACGCCCGCCCGCCTAGCCGTGCTGGCCGAAAGATATGGTGAGATGCAGGGTTACTGGGCCTTCTACCTGCGAACGGCAGAGTGAGCCTCTACACGGCTAAAACGGCTACTTATATCAAGCTTGGGAAGCAGCAAAACGGATGGGGCGAATTGCGGTTCGCCCCTACAGAAATACAACGCCATCACAGCTATTAGTATAACGACTAGCCCCTCTGGTATATTAGGTGGTACCGCTTATCATCTCTGTCAAAGTGATAAATACGGACCGGGTGCGAGTTGTTGTACCCCGCACTGATGCCAAGAGCATAAGCCAATGCTGCTGGTGCGCTGATAAACAGATGAATAGCCGGTTGATGACCATCCTTCCCCACCCGTTCGAGCAGCGCGGCGAAGCTGTTCGTTAGTTCCTTCCACTTGTCAGGCTGGTTCGCAGGTAGCTCTTCCCCCTCTTTTACCTTTGGGTCATCTGAGTTGGTAATAACTACAATGTCGGCGCTGAGGCTAAGTTCGTCTCGCAGGTAGTTACAAACCTGCTTGATAATTGGCACCGTTATGGGAAACACGATAGCTAGAGCCTTTCGCTTGAGCTTCAGTTCAGGGTTGAAATTCAAGTTCGCTTTGGTTTGACCCACTTGCCAGGCATGAGCAACCGTTTGTTTAGTCGGTACTGAGGCGCTACTCCCAGGTGTTTGGGCATCGGGTAGATTGTAGTGAATAACAACGTCTCGTACTCCGCCGTAGCTATGAACTCCACCTTGAACCCCACCGTAGTCGTGAATGTCCCCGCTACCGCTGCTGACGTTGCGATTATCGCGGATGTTGCTACCCCCTACTTCTGCAGAAGAGTGCTGATCGCTTTTATCGGGTTCTAGCTTCTCATCATTATAGTTGTGTTCGGGGTTGTGCTGGTTATCCATAGGAGTATCCTCTTTCTCTGGATTGTGTTTGTCTTGCCCATACCGCGAAGGGGGTTTATGCAGATATTATAGCACATTTCCCTATCGTTGTAACTGGCTCAAGCAAGCTCTTATTTACCACCCAGGATGTATGCCTTTGCTCTTGCCAATTCGCCCACACATCGTGTATAATCCAACCAACAAATTATCAGCACAAAGGCGATGACGAAGAGAGTAAGCGACGGTTAACTGCCCCAGGGAAGCGCGGCCACCGACTGAGAGCCGCCCACGCAGCGCCCGCCACCGAAGTTCACTTCCAAGCCGACAGGCGAACAGGGAATAGCAGATTTATGATTTAAGATTGCAGATAAGGCTTTATCAGAAGGGGCGAACCGTTGTTCGCCCTGCACCCCGCCAGCAACGCCAACAAATCTACAATCTGCAATCTACAATCTGCAATCCGTCACTAGCCTGCACCGGACCACCCACCGTTATCGGGTCAATGAGGGCCACCAGCCTGCGCTCTGCGCTGCCGGGGGCCGAACCAGGGTGGTACCACGTGGATGCCCCTCGTCCCTGCAAGCGGACGAGGGGTATTTGTTTGCCCTAAGCGCAGCTTTATACCAATTCGCTATGCTGGTGGTGTAAATTGCACCAGGGCGGGCAGCCACCCGCCCCTACGTAAACACACTATCTGCTTGACGATTTGGTATTACTATCAGGCAAAAAGCCCCCAGCGGGGGTTTGGGGGAGAATCTCGCCTCACGAAAATGTTTATCGGAGGATTTATATGGATACTGAATTGCAGCAAGTCGCCGCTGAAGCTCTGGCCGAGCTAGAGTCCGCCAGCGACCTACCCGCCCTGACCCGCTGGAAGGGCCAGTGGCTAGGCGACAAGGGCAAGGTACGAGCGCTATTCGGCAACATCCGCAACCTTGCGCCAGAGCAGCGGGCTGGATATGGGCAAGCGGTCAATGCCCTGAAAGAGCAGTTGGAAGCCGCGCTGAACGAGCGTGAGGCCAGCCTGAAGGCTGCTGCCCTGCACCATGCGCTTGCCAGCGACACGGTGGACATTACTCTACCCGGTCGCCCTGCGGAGATGGGCCATATGCACGTCATCTCCCGCACCATCCGCGAGGTCACGTCCGCGTTCGTGCAGATGGGCTTCCAGATCTGGGAAGGGCCAGAGGTGGAAGTTGACCGCTACAACTTCGAGTTGCTCAATATCCCCGCCGAACACCCCGCCCGCAGTATGCAGGATACTTTTTATATCTCTGATCAGGACAAGAGCGGCACCGGCAGCCTGCTGCTGCGTACCCACACCTCACCCAACCAGATGCGGGTAATGGAGCAGGTCAAGCCGCCCATTCGCGTGGTCGTGCCTGGCCGTTGCTACCGCGCCGAGCGCACCGATGCCACCCACGAGTTCTATTTCTACCAGATGGAGGCGCTGGTGGTGGCCGAGAAGGTGACGCTGGCCGACCTGAAGGGGACGCTGGCGACCTTCGCCCGCCTGGTGTTCAGCCCCGATGCCGAGGTGCGCTTCGTCTGTGGCTACTTCAGCTACGTCGAGCCAGGGGTCGAGCTAATGGTGCGCTGCACCCTGCCCAACGGTAAGCGCACCAACTGGCTGGAGCTACTGGGCGCGGGCATGGTTCATCCCAACGTGCTACGCAACGGCGGCATTGACCCCGACAAGTATAGCGGCTTCGCCTTCGGCATGGGCCTGGAGCGGGTTGCTCTGCTGAAGTACGGCATTGACGACATCCGTCACTTCTACGCCAACGATTTGCGCTTCCTTGAGCAGTTCGGCTAATCCGATTGCAGATTGCAGATTTAAGATTGCAGATTAAAACCGAACAGCTACGACCATGATCTGCAATCTGCAATTCCTGAAAGGAGTACCCAGGCTATGAATATCCCCCTACGCTGGCTAGGCGACTATGTGCAGCTGAAGGTTACGCCGGAAGAGTTGGCCCGTCGGTTGGCGACGGCTGGTTTGGCAGTCGAAGAGATCCGCCGATTTCCCGCCGAGCTTGACTGGGGCAACGTCTACGTTGGCCAGGTGGTGAAGATTGCGCCCCACCCCGATGCCGACCGCCTCATCCTCGCCACGGTTGATTATGGGCAGCCGCAGCCGCTCACGGTAGTGACTGGCGCACCTAATCTGCACGAAGGCGCAAAGGTGCCGTTCGCCATGAGCGGCGCAAAGTTGTACAACGGCCACTCTGAGGCCCACGAGATAGCCGTGCTGAAGCCGACTAAAATGCGCGGCATCCTGTCAGAGGGCATGGTCTGCTCGGCGCTGGAACTGGGTATCAGCGACGAACACGAGGGCATCCTGCTGCTGCCCGATGATGCGCCGATTGGCACGCCCTTGCTGGATTATATGGGTGACTATGTGATTGACCTGGAACTCACTCCCAACCTGGGCCGCGCCCTCAGCATCATCGGCGCGGGCCGCGAGATCGCCGCGCTTACCTGGGAGGAGGGCGCACGCATCAGCTACCCTGAAGATGCGTTGCACGCCACTGGCCCTGATATGGCAGCAGATGTGAAGGTTACATTGGAGGATAGCGACCTCGCGCCACGTTACTCCGGCCTGCTGGTGCGCGGGGTGCAGGTTGGCCCCTCGCCTGTATGGATGCAGGAGCGATTGGTTAAGGCGGGGATGCGCCCGATCAACAACGTGGTGGACATCTCCAACTACGTGATGCTGGAGTGGGGGCAGCCGCTGCATACCTTCGACTTGCAGAAGTGTGTGGGCAAGCAGATTATCGTGCGCCGCGCCCGCCCCGGCGAGACCATCGAGGGCATTGACCATACTATCTACAAGCTGGACGAGCAGATGCTGGCGATCTGCGACGCAGAGAAGCCGGTCGGCATTGCCGGGGTGATGGGCGGCGCGATTAGCGAGATTGACGAAAGCAGCCACGACATCTTCATTGAGTCGGCGCATTTCACGCCGCTCAGTGTGCGACGCACTGCCCGCCGCCTGGGGCTGCACACCGAGGCATCGCATCGCTTCGAGCGCACCGTGGACCCGGAAGGCACAATGCGGGCGGCCCGCCGCTGTGCCGAACTCCTGCGCGAAATTGCGGGCGGCGATGTTGCCACCGGCTCAGTAGACATATACCCAAATCCCCAGCCATTGAAGCAGATCACCCTTACCACCCATGAGGTTGCTCGCCTGGTGGGGATGCAGTTCAGCCTGGCTACGATTATGGAGTTGCTCTCCCGCCTGGAGTTTGGGTTGTCAGCACAGGCAGATGGCAGCTCTGTGCTTGTCACCGTCCCTAGCTATCGCAACGATGTCAACATCCCCGCCGATCTGGTGGAGGAGGTGGCACGGATGTACGGCTACGACAATCTGCCCACGTCCACGCTCGACACCCCTCTACCACCGGAGCATCCCAACCGTAGCTGGGAGTTCGAGGAGCGGGTGCGCGACATTGTGACCGGCCTGGGCATGGATGAGGTAGTCAACTACTCATTGCAAAGCCGCCGCGACATTGACCTGCTCTGGCAGCAACCCGATGCGGTCCTCCGCGAAGCGGGCGGTGTGGGCCGCACCTGGTTCCCTGCCGACCACCGCCGCGAACCGCTACGCCTGTTCAACCCGCTCAGTTCCGAGCGCGAATACTTGCGCGTCAGCCTGCTACCCGGCCTGTTCCACAATCTGGCCGACAATCTGCGCCATAGCGAGCGGGTGGCCCTGTTCGAGATTGCCCACGTCTTCTACTCCAACGGCGACGAAAAGTTGCCCGCCGAGCCAAGCCGCCTTAGCGGGGTGCTGTGTGGCCCCCGCGCACCACGCAGCCGCTACTATCCGAATGGCGGCGATGCGCTGGATTACTTCGACGCAAAAGGTATCGTCGAGGGGCTGCTCACCCACCTGGAGTTCAGCGTTATTGACTTCAGCCATGTGCAGGATGCTAGCGGTTTGCTCCACCCAGGGCGCAGCGCGGCGGTGCTGGTAGGTGGCCTGATGGTGGGAGTGGTCGCCGAGTTGCACCCCGCTGCTGCCGAAAAGTGGGGATTGCCAGACCCACCTGCCCGTATCGCTCTGTTCGACCTTGATGCCGACGCGCTGTTCACCCTGACCCAGCAGGCGCAGGAGCAGAAGTACCGCCCCATCAGCAAGTTCCCCACTGTGCGGCAGGATCTTGCCCTGATCGTGGATGAGAGCGTGGCGGCGGGCAAGGTGCAACGGCTAATCGAGCAGACTGGCGGCAAGAACCTGGCGGCGGCTACGCTGTTCGATGTCTACACCGGCGCACCAATCCCCCCTGGCAAGAAGAGCCTGGCTTACAGCCTTACCTTCCAGAGTTACAAATCCACCTTTAGCGAGGAGGAGATCAGCAACCTGCGTAGCCGCATCGTGGCGCGGCTGGGCAAGGAAGTAGGGGCGGTGCTGCGTGGGTAGCCCGAAATACACCGATGCCGACTGCCCCTTCTGCGACTGGCCGCAGATGCTGCCCGTGCTGTTGGAGCAGGGCGAACACTTCTATATCATCGCCGCTCGCTTCGCCCTGTTCCCCGGCCACATCCTGATCAACAGCCGCGAACACATCCGCTGTATCGGCGCGTTGCCCCCCGATTACCTGGCCGAGCTAGAGCAGCTGCGCCTGCTGGTGCGACGCTTCCTCTACGATGAATATGGTGAAGCAACCTTCTGGGAGAATGGGGCTAGCTACCAGCACGTGCCGCATATGCACTTGCACGGCTGGCCGGTGCAGGAGGAGTTGCCGCCGACTACGCAGTTGCGAACCTGGCAGCCAGTCAACGGCGTGGCCGACCTGCCTGCCTGGTATGACCAGAACGGGCCATATCACTACCTTCAAGGCGAGCTTGGCAGCTTTGTGATGCGCCCCGGCATGGATGTGTTCAAGTTCACCAGTCCCTGGCTGTCGCGGCAGAGCGGCAACCCGCTCAGTCCCTTCGGCGGCATCGTGCGAAGCGGCACCGAGGAGACGACGATGGCGCTGGTGGAGCAGTGGCGAGGTTGGCAGGAACGACAGACGGCCAACGGCTTAGGTTTAGCGGCAGTAGCAGAGCAAATGGATATAGGTTGCTCTAGGGGCGGGCTGCTGCCCGCCCTGTTGCATCACTGATGAATATCACAATAATGGTAAGGTGTTTGGTAAGGTTTGTAGTATATAATGGACTCATCTGTGTTTTCTAGTTGCCCAGAAGGAGCTTTACTATATTCGCTCCGCTATGAACTCATCTCCTGCATATGTAGAGCAGGATGCTGGCGGGGTGGCAAGCAACAGGGAGTGGGGTGCTGATTTGCAGAATAAATATAACAGCAGCGCTGACGACGCAAGGGTGGTCGAGGTAGCAAAGGAGAAGCAAGAGGAGGAGCTAGCCGCTAAACGAACCACTGCCCAGCGTGAAATAAATCAGTTGGTCGAGGATTTTGGCGAGAAGATCCTGATCGAACTGAATAGCTATGTAGATGACCTGCACCTGGGCAGCCATGTCAGGATGCGCTGGCTTGATGAACAGAGTCTTCATATACCTGTATGGGAAGCAGGAGATTGCCAGATCCGTTCTGCCCCTGTAAATCTCGATGACAGGAGGGGAATAGATGTGGAATATAACAGGTACATAATGGCAAAGATAACCTGGAGCCTCAACCGTGGGGTGGAGCTACAGCTAAGTTTCAATCCAATCTGTGCGGTACAGATAAAGGCCGAGGGGAAAGAGGTACGTAGCAAGTTGCGTGACAATCTACAAGATGCAATCAAACACGTATCTAATCCCGTGGTGCGGATTGTATTAACCTGGCACTTGCATTGTCGCTTGTGATAGCATGGGTGCGCTTCAACATTACCCCTAGCCCAGCCTTACCCACGAGGGGAGAGGGGAAATGTCACTTAGCACTCAGCACTCAGCACTCGCTGCAGGTGTAAGGGTGTATTCCTGTTCACCGTAGATGCGGAGCGGTTCGCGGCTGGTGACTAGCAGTTTCAGGCGCGGGGCGGTGGGGAGTAGCTCGGCCAGTGCGGAAGCGGCATCCTGCGCATCGTCGAAGCCGTCGAGCAACAGCAGTGTTTGGCGTTCACGCAGGTAAGCCTTTAGTTGGTCGAGGGTGTTTATAGCGGGATCGGTGGCTAGTTCTAGTGTAGCGGCAATCACGGGCATGACCTTTGCGGGATCGCTAACTGCGGTGATGGGGATAAGCCACACGCCATCGTCGTATTCATCGAGCAGGGCGTGGGCTAGCTGGACGGCAAGCGCGGTCTTACCCACGCCTGCTGGCCCAGTTATGGTTAGCAGACGGATGTCGGGCCGGCGCAACAGAGTTAGTAGCGTGGTTAGTTTCTGTTTCCCACCGATTAGAGGGTGGCCGGGCGCAGGCAGGTTATTGCGGCGCAGGTCGAGCGTCTTCAGGGCAGGAAACTGGTCAGGTAGGCCATCGGCGCATAGCTGATAGATGCGCTCCTGCTGAGTCAAATCCTTGAGCCGATGTTCACCCAGATCGCGCAAAGTTACACCCTCTGGCAATTGGCTGATCAACGTCCGCGCCGATGCCTGCGAAAGCAGCGTCTGGCCGCCATTACCTGCTGCGATGAGTACGGCTAGCTTGCTGATGGTGGGGCCAACATAACCCCCGTGATATGGTGTGGCTGCGCCTGTATGTAGCGCCATCCGCGCCCGCAGTGGGCTAGTGGCCCAGGGTTCGCGGTGCAGCGCCAGTTGTGCATCCAGCGCAGCGGCAAGCGCCGCATCAGCCGTGCCGAACACAGTCCAATAAGCATCGCCAATGGTCTGGAAGACGTAGCCGCCGTGAGCCGCCACTGCTTCGACGATAATCTGGTTGTGGCGGGCTAGCGCAGCGGGCATCGCCGCAGGATACTGCTCCCACATTCGCGTGCTACCCTCGATGTCGGTGAACAGGAACGTCACCATCCCCTGTGGCATATCGGGCATAAGCGATCACCCAGGGCGTAATCAATCGCCTGCTCCATGCTCATCGCTCTGCCCGCTGCCCATGCCTGAGCGAAGTCGTTATCATCGAGCAGGGCGCGAGTAGCGGCCATGTCGTGTTCGTATTCCCCCCGCCGTGAGCCGGGCAGCGGCGTTGCAATCACCTCGCGCAATGCCTCAGATGCGCCCAGCAGCCGGGCGGCGGCTTCGCCCTGCCCGCCGATTGCCGCTAGCTTGGCAAGCCGCTCCAGGCCGTTGACGATCTCCCTCTTCACCCCCAACTGTTGCAGCAGCCGCACCGATACCGCAAACAGGTCGTAGCTGCGAACGTAATTGCCCTGCGCGGCGGCAACCTGGGCGAGATTGTTATTGGTGCGGGCAATACCCAGCTTGTCGCCCATATCCTGCCTGATCGCCAACGCCTCACCTAGCAAGATGTTGGCGCGTTCATAATCTCCCCTCTTCATTGCCATATCGCCCATGTTGTTCAGGGTGAAAGCGATGTTCTGACGATCGCCCAGTTCGCGGTGCATCTTCAGACTCTCCTCAAAGTTCGCCCATGCCCCAACTACATCGCCTTGTTCTATTTTAATTACTGCAATGTTGTCTAGTAGCCGAGCGGCGCTACGTTGATCGCCGAGTTCACGGTTGATCACCAGGGCTTCGGCCTGCAATCGGGCGCAGGTTGCAACATCGCCGCGATAAAAGGCGGCACGTCCCAACCCCTGCAACGAGGTAGCCACTCCCGCTTTATACCCCACTGCGCGGCTGATAGTTAGGCACTGATCGAAATATAGCGAGGCAGTCGCTTCATCGCCTCGATTGGAAGCAAGCAACCCCTGATGGGCTAGGATCATAGCGATGATCTGTTTGTTATCCAGATGTTGGGCAATCACCAATCCCTCATCAAGCAATGACTGGGCAGTATCATAGTCACCCTGGTTAATTGCCAATGCCGCTGCGCCATCCAGCGCCTGCGCCCGCCACAGGTCAGGTGGGGCTGGCATAGCAAGGATAGACTGCAGTAGTCGCCGCCCTTCGCTCAAATATCCGTGAACCTCCCAGAAGGGCCATAGCGTGGCCCCCAGACGCAACGCCAATTGGGTCTTGTCCTGTTCAAGCGTCCAATTTATCGCCGCCCGCAGGTTGTCATGTTCCTGCTCCAGCCGGATCAGCCACTCACGATAGCGCGGACCACTTACCTGCGGCGCGGCTTGCTCCGCAAATGAAGTGTAGTATTCTGCATGACGTTGACGTAGTACGATTTCCTCGCCGCTAGCAATCATTTTCTGCTGGGCAAGCTCGCGCACCGCCTTCTGCATCCCAATCCGTTCGCTGTCGCTCAACTTTTCCAGCGCATATTCGCGGATGGTCTCCAGCATCGCAAAGCGGCGGCTCTCATCCTGGCCCTCTTCCGATATGTAGGAGGGAGAACTATCCTTACCCTGGCCCTCTCCCGCGATGGGAAATGGGGCAAGAACAAGCAACAGGCTTTTGTGGGCCAGCGAAGCCAATCCCTCAGCCACGCCGCATTTTAGATCGCCCATTGCATTGCATATTACCTCGGCGGCGGCAACGGTGCAGCCACCGACGAACACGGCCATACGAGTAAATAGCTGCTGCTCGTCGGGGTCGAGCAGATCGTAGCTCCAATCAATCATCCCACGCAGGCTCTGTTGACGGGCGCTGCGATCGCGGGCTGTGCTTGTCAGCAAAGCAAGGCGGTTGTCAAGGCGGGCGAGCATCTCCGCCGGGCTGAACAGATTGCTGCGGGCGGCAGCCAGTTCGATCGCCAGCGGTAGCCCATCGAGGCGGGCGCAAATCTCGGCCACGGCAGCGGCGTTCTGCACGGTAAGAGCGAAATCGAGCCTGGTCGCCTGCGCCCGCTGCACAAATAGGGATACTGCGGCGTAGTCGGCCAGCGCCTCGGCAGATGGAAGATGGCTGAGGTCGGGCATGGCGAGGGGTGGCACCAGGTATTCATGCTCGGTGGGCAGGCGCAGCGGTTCACGGCTGCTGACCAGCAGCTTTAGCGTCGGGGCGGCGGCCAGTAGCTCATCCAGCAGCGGGGCGGCGGCCACCAACTGCTCGAAATTGTCCAGCGCCAGTAGCAACTGCCTTTCGCGCAGGTATTCCTTCAGGCTGTCGGTTAGCGTTGCGCCCGCCCGCTCCTTTAGTCCCAGGCTCTGGGCAATGGTCGAGGCCACCAGTTGGGGATCGCTAATCGCCGCCAACGGCACGAACCACGCGCCGTCGGTGTACTCATCGAGCAGGTTGGCGGCCACCTGGATGCTGAGGCGGGTCTTGCCCGTGCCACCAGTCCCCATCAGGGTGACAAGGCGGACGGCGGGTTGGCGCAACAGGGCTGCGATTTCCTGCTGCTCCTGCTGCCTCCCAATGAAGGAAGTGGCCTGGGCGGGCAGGTTGGTGGGGCGAACATCGAGCGTTTTCAGCGGGGGGAAATGGGCGGGTAGGTCGTCGGCGAG
>JBBRMT010000068.1:0-19668 GCA_038230695.1 Chloroflexia bacterium | reverse complement strand
TGGCAGTTCGTTGCTGAGCTAGGCATTGCTGGCGCTTCACCATTGCCCCTCTCCCCCGGCGGGGAGAGGGGTTTCTTCGGCACTCCCCACTCCGCACTCTGTACTGCAGTGCATTGACCGCGCTTGCGTTTGGCCTTATACTGCTGTAGCAATCCACTTCTAGGGAGTATACACTAAAAGATAATGGAGAGTATCCATGAACAGATTTGGGATGTTTGGCAAGTTTACGGCGCAAGCGGGGCAGCGCGATGCCCTTGTGCAACATCTGCTAACCGCTGCAGAGATGATGAGCAACGCGCCCGATTGCGAACTGTACGTGGTCGGCAAATCTGCAACCGAGCCGGACGTGATCTGGGTAACGGAGGCATGGCGCAGCAAGGAGGATCACGACGCATCATTGACTATCGCCGGAGTGGGGGAGTTGATCGCCAAAGCGCGGCACTTGATCGCCGCGATTGGTGAACCCATCATCACCACGCCAGTTGGCGGCAAGGGTCTGACCTAGTTGCCATCATCGCCTGATAGCTGAGGGCTATGTGGTTTGGATCACGGAGGACACGGAATAAGCCGACGCTACATTGCAACAGCGTCGGCTCGTTTGTGCCTGCGGTGTATGGCTGGAGAGATGGCGTAGAGGCGCAGGGCATACGCCCACTTGCCCGCCTGTGCCGCCTTTAACCCTTTTGCTATGCCACAAATGCCTGTCGAAGGCAACAACATGCTGTAGGGGCGGGTTGCGCTCGCTCTGGTGAAGCGCAACAATGCTCATCGTAAACGCTAAAATTGGCACATTTACGCTTACGATAACATTAGTGCCTGGCGAGATTCTCCCCTCACCAAACCTACCCAAAGGGAACCCCGCAAGGGGTTTCCCCGCTGGGGAGAGGCTTTTTGCTGCCCTGTTTGGCGAGTTGGTTATTTAGCGGTCGGGGCGGACTTGTCGCAACAAATGTAAACCAACCCATGCTCTTTGTCAAGGTTGATGACTTTGTGCTTTTGCCTTTTGTCGGATATAATTGGCGGCGATGGACGAACAGGAAGAAATCCGTATTACCCCCGAACCACCCGGCTATCAGCCACAAGGTGAGGTGCTACCCGCGCCGCTGCCGGTCGAGGAGCGGCGGACGGTCAATCCCGCCGACCGCCGCTTCATCCTATTGGTTGGCTTCTTCACCATTGCCAGCATTGCGCTGATGATGCTGATTGCCCTCATCCTGCTGATTGTGGTCAAGTGAGCGACTCCACCCCCCATTCCGAGAGCGTCAGCACTGCCCGCCGTGTAGCCCGCAACAGTGTCAACCCGCTGCTGGCCCAGCTACTAACCAGGGGCATAGACACGGTCTACGGCATCATCGTGCTGCACATGATCGGCGGCTTCAATGGTGACTTCGCCTTTGCAGTGAGCATCTCGCTATATGCCAGCACGATCAGCAACTGGGGTCTCGACGTGCTGCTCATCCGCGATGTCGCCCGCGACAAAACGCAGGCCAATCGCTACTTCAGCAACACTCTGCTGCTGCGCCTGGGCCTCAGCCTACTGGTTATCGGCCTGCTCGCGCTGCTACTCATCCCCAATCCAGGTCTGTTGCTGGGGGCCGATCAGCAGTACGCCAGCTACGCAATTGCCGCCACCCTGCTGCTGGCCGCCGCACTGCTGCCGGGGTCATTGTCTGCCGCCTGCACCGCAGTGTTCCAGGCCCACGAGCGCATGACTATCCCCGCTATCGTCACCATCATCACCGCAGCAGTCAAGTTCGTGTTTGGCCTCGCTCTGCTGGGAGGGGTATGGTTGGCAAATGGACAACAGCCCAGCCCCACGATGCTGATCATCCTGGGGGCGATACCGCTGGCGGTCAACTGCGTCACCGCTGCGGTGCTATATGTGTGGATGCGCCGCACCCTGCTGCAACCCCATCTGGAGTTCGAGCGCCGCTTCGCCCTCGGCCTGCTGGCGATCGCTCTGCCGCTACTGATCAACAGCCTGCTGCAAAACCTGTTCTTCAAGTTGGACTACCAGATCCTGCGTGCCGAGTGGCCCAAAGAGATACTGGGCAAGTACGATGCGGCCTACAAATTCATCAATTTCTTCCCGCTGATTACCGCCAACTTGACCTTCGCCATCTTCCCGCTGCTTTCACGCTACGCGGCTGATGCCCGCGACGGCCTGCTGCGGGCCTATACCTTGACCCTCAAGCTGCTGGCGCTGATCGCCATGCCCGCAATTGCCGCCACCCTATTGCTCAGTGGCCCGATTATCTGGCTGTTCGCTGGCCCTGTCTTTCTGCCTGAAGCGGCAACCGCGCTGCAGATCCTGATCCTGTTCCTGCCCTTCAGTTTCTTCAATGGTCTGACCTTGTATGTGCTAATTGCACTAAACCGCCAACGGCTGATTACGGTCGGCTTCGTGCTGGTTGCCGTCTTCAACGTGGTTGCCAACCTTATCCTCATCCCCATGTTCAGCCTGTACGCCGCCAGTTGGGTAACGGTGGCAAGCGAACTGGTGCTGATGGCCCCACTCTATCTCTGGACTCGAACCGAACTGGGGACCATGCCAAACCTGTTCGCCCTTGCCTGGCGGCCCGCGCTGGCAGCGGCAATCGGCGCGGCGGGCATCTGGGCCACGCTGGCGCTGGGGCTGCCTGCGCTGCTGGCGGCGGTGGTGATGGTGTTGCTCTACGTGGGTTTGCTGTTCGCCCTGCACACCTTCAGCGCCGAGGAGCTAACTCTGGCCCGTCAGGTGTTGCGACGTAAGTGAGTGCTGAGTGCTGAGATAGTGTCTGAAAAGCCATGCCTTTGTATGTAGGGGCGAACGGTTGTTCGCCTTTTTCAGCCACTTTCTGAGATCTACAGTAACATCAACCCCCATCGCCACCATTGCCACCATTGCCATTTCCATGTCTATTGCCGTTACCACCGCCATTGCCGCCTTGCCCATTGCCATTGCCGTTACCGCTGCCGTTACCATGACCCTTACCACCTTTGGTGTCACCGGAGACAACAGTCGGGATGGGGGTTGGCGGCGGCACGACCACTGTGGGTCGGGGAAGCGTGGGTTTGGGCGGGGGGGTTGGCTTTAGCTTGACTGGCGTGGGGGTCTGGATTGGTATGGGCAGGTGAGTGGCCGTGGGGGTAGGTCGCGGCGGCAACGGCGTGGCGGTGATGTGAGGGCGGGGCGTGGTGGGCAGCGGCGTGTCGGTCGGAGCGACGTGGCGAACGTGGGTTGAGTCAGGCGAGGCAGTGGCGCTGGGCAACGCAGTGGCGGTGGTGTTGGGCGTGGCGGTGTCGGTCAGGATAACGGTGGGCGAGGGGGTTGCCACAACAGGCATTGGGGTGGCAGTATCCTGAGCCGCTGGCAGGCTAGGGGTGGGGTTGGAGTTGACCCCAGGCAGGCCGGTTGGTATGGCAAGCGGTGGCACATTGGGGGCGAATTGGGTAACGGTTCGGTAATATTGGGCGATGCTCTGCCTGGCAGTGGTGAACTGGGGTTGGGCATTGGTGGCGACATCGCTGCTCACTGCGCCCAACACCTGCTGTTCACGCTGCAAGATTGTGGCAAACGAACTGGCAAGCTGCTGCTTGGCGCTGAAGTTGGTGGAGTTGAGTTGATCGCTACAATAGGAAATATTGGCAGCGAGATCGGTCAATAGGTCCCCATCAATTTGAGTTTTGCGTTGCACCAGCGCCACCATCTCATCTAGGCGGGCGCTGGCAAAGTCGAGCTGCGCATTGGCTTTGTCACTGTTGCTTAGACTGAAGGTGTAGCGCATGCCCTCATAGAAACGCTTGACCGGATAGAGCGCATCGCCGGGGGCGGCATGGGCCGAGGCCGCGCCACCGCCGAGGAATAGAACGACCAATACAATCAGCGCGAGGGCAACACGAACGAGCGGGCGGCTGAACAAGGCTGCGATTGGCCGCAGCGATGTTGCAGGCAATGGTAGGGCGCGGGTGGGTTGTGCCACTGCAGGGCTAGTTACTTTCGGGTTGGCAGTGGTTGGCGCAGGGGGCTGGAACAACTGCGCCCGCATCCGCTGCCGCGCCTCATTGCTTAGGACGGTAGTGACGCTGGTGCGGCTGACCATCGTGCCAAGCTGGAGCAAGCCGCGCAACTCGTCGGCATACTGAGGGTAGCGGCGCAGACAGGCATCCAGCCCCTCGTGTGGTAGGCGCTGCAAGCAATCATCCAATGCTTCTTCGATACTAACTCTAGCCATAGCTTTTTCGTGTTAACGCCTCAATCGCCGGACCGAGCAAGCGGTGCAACTTCTGCAAGGCGCTATATTGCAACGCCTTGACTGCCCCTTCGCTGCGCCCCAGCATCTGGCCCACCTCAGCATTGCTCATTCCGCCGCCGAACTTCAAGGCAATCACCTGTGCCTGCAGGTCGGTCAGACCTTCGAGCGCATGCGCCAATTGTTCGCGGAACAGCGCCTCCTCGGCAGCGTGGGCGGGGTCGCTGCTGCCGGGCAGGTAGCCAGCAACGCTGTCGAGTGGCACAGCGGGGCGACGGGCCTCGCGCCGCACTTGATCAGTAATCAGGTTTTGGGCAATGCGGTATAGCCACGATGAGAATGAGGCGGCATTGATCGAATGAGTATTGCTCCCGCCAGAGCGCCACTCGAACCGACCCACACTCTCCATCATTTTGAGGAACACCTGGGCGCAAATATCTTCAGCCTGCTGGCTGTTGCCTAGCTTGAACAGCGCATAGCGATAGATGCGGTCACAGAAACGCTCATAAATGGCGCTTAGTGCGGCACTGTCACCCTTGCGGGCAGCATCTACCAGCGATACCAATTCATCGCTCTGAGCAGCAACCTCTCCCACTACGAGGTCTGCCTGATTAATTTGCCCATCACGTTCTTGCACCTGGCTGCTCCTGTATCCTATTACGCTCGACGCTTGCAACAAAATGGTTGCCTTTTTGCCTGGTGCATTCATTATAACGCATATGCCTGCATTTAGATATGATATTCTATTGTAACTCGTGGAATCGGGGATTTAATTGACTCAGAGAGTGCGCTAATCTATAATCAGGCGGTGAAAGACGAACCGGGCGAAGGAGAGAGGCGGGATCAACGGGCCAGACTGCGCCGCGCCCTGCTAGGAGCGGAGGTGAGTGTCAGACGCATCCGCGAACTGGCGGAGCGGCTGCGCTTCACAGTGCTGACCTTGTTTATCTTTCTCGCCCTCAGCACGGCAGCGTTCATGCTGGTGGAGGGCTGGAGCCTCGGCGATGCGCTATATATGACTATCATCACCGTTACCACCGTTGGTTACAGTGAAGTGCATCCGCTGGATGGCTGGGGGCGGGTGGTCGCCTCGCTGACCGTGATTGGCGGTTTGGGTATCCTGCTCTATGTGCTGGGCGCGGTGACGGAACTGGCGGTCGAGACCCAGGCTTCGGGGCTGGTGAGGAGGCGGCGGATGCAGAACCAGATTAATCAGATGCGCGGCCATTATATCATCTGCGGCTACGGCAGGATGGGGCAGATGGTGGCGCGGCAATTGTTGCAGGAGCAGCTTCAGGTAGTAGTGATAGACAACAATCCCGAATCGGCGGAACTGGCCCGCCGCCGCGAACTGCCGGTGCTGTATGGCGATGCCACCAGCGACGCGGTGCTACGCGAGGCGGGTATTAAACGCGCCCACGCCTTGATCGCCTCCTCCGACAGCGATGCGGGCAACGTCTTTATCACCCTGTCGGCGCGGGCGCTCAACCCCGACCTGCTGATCGTGGGACGCATCGGCAACAGCGAGAATACTGGCAAGATGCGTATTGCCGGAGCCAACCACGTCGTCTCCCCATACGAACTGGGCGGCCTTCGCATGGCAACCGTAGCGACTCGCCCCGCAGTTGCCAACTACCTCGACACCTTGATGCACGATGAGACCACCGACTTCAATATGGAGGAGGTAACAGTGGGGCGAGCTAGCCAACTGGGAGCCTTGCTCCGCTCCGTGCAGGGCGAGCCGCCAACCGTGCTGGCGATCCACCGCGCCAGGACTGACCTGACCCCCAACCCCAGCCTCGATGCGCCGATTGCCCCCGGCGACCGCCTGATCGTAGTCGGCACCAGCAGCCAGTTGCGAGCGCTGGAAGTGGCGGTTACGACGGGAGTTGAAAGTTGAAAAGTGAACTTGCGGATACGCAACTTCTTGACGGCTGGCTCGTTATGTGGATAAGATAAATTGCGCCAGGGCGAGCGCAACCCGCCCCTACATAATCAACCCTGGGTAAGCGCAGCCCTCCAATATTTCGCATAAATGGGCTACCTTCTACCTTCTACCTTCCACACTCGCTAAGGAGACTTCGGAATGCTACGTTCGCCCCGCTTTGTCACTGCTATAATCGTCCTATTGCTTGTTATGTTGCTTCCAGCGGCGATCCAACCCCCCGCCGCCCATGCCGCCTCAGTGGGGCTACGCTGGGGCTGGTATGTAACCTACGATAGCAAATCGTTCGACAGCCTCAGCGCTAATATCGGCAACCTGGACATCGTTTCGCCCTGGTACTATAAGCTGGACGGCAATGGCAACATCATTGGCAACGCGCAGGCAAATGTGGACAATCTGCTGCGGGCCAACCATGTCAAAAATTTGCCTATGGTGCAGAACCTGGTGGGGCATCAAGGCTTCCACGCCCTGATTGCTGACCCTGCTCGGCGCGATGCGTTGATTGACAAGCTCTACCATCTGGTGATGGACGGCAATTACGATGGCATCAATGTGGACTTCGAGGCGCTGCTATCCACCGATACTGCCCTCTATACCGACTTCGCCGCGCGGCTGGCTAGTCGCCTGCACGCCCAAAACAAGCTAATCAGCATGGATCTGTCGGCCAAGTCGCAGGACGGCGGATACTTCGGGGTGTATGACTACGCCGCGCTGGGCAGTATCCTCGACTATGCGGCGATCATGGCTTACGACCAACACTACAGTGGCGGCAGCCCCGGGCCGATCGCCGCAGTCGGCTGGGTAAGTAGCATTGCCGCCTACACCAACAGCCGCATCCCGCCCGCGAAGGTGCTATGGGGGATTGACCTCTATGGTCTCGACTGGAATAAAACCACCCACGCCCAGGCCAGCTCCGTTCACTACGACCAGGTTCGCAGTCTGCAGCAACAATACGGCGGGCAGAGCGGCTTCGCCGACACTTATAAGTCGCCCTGGATGACCTACACCGACGACAACGGCAACCAGCACGAGGTCTGGTACGAGAACGCCTCCAGCATCAGCGCCAAGCTGGATGCGATCCAGCAGTACAATTTCAGCGGCATCGCCATGTGGCGGCTGGGCGACGAGGATCCCGCGCTCTGGCCGCTGCTGGCACACGGCGGAGGTGGGGGCGGAGGTGGTGGAGGTGGCAACGGCTGCGCCCAGATCCCCTCCTTCCCCAATACCCCCGACCGTGTTTACTTCGCGCAAACCGGCCATTCGCTGGCGGGCCGCTTCCTAAGCTACTGGCAGCAACACGGTGGTCTGGCGATATACGGCTACCCATTGACTGAGGAACACACCGAGATCAGCCCCACCGATGGCCGCCCCTACACGGTGCAATACTTCGAGCGCAACCGCTTCGAGTATCATTCTGAGAACCAGCCGCCTTACGATGTGCTGCTCGGCTTGCTGGGAGTGCAGGCGTTGGGCGACAGTTTCGCACCGCCCCACGACCCTGTACCCAATACCAACACCCAGCGTTACTTCCCCGAAACCCAGCACGTATTGCAAGGCGGCTTCCTCAACTACTGGCAGGTCTACGGCGGTCTGACCCAGTTCGGCTACCCGCTCACTGATGAGATCTCCGAGGTCAGCCCCACCGATGGGCGAACCTACACAGTGCAATACTTCGAGCGAGCGCGGTTCGAGTATCACTCGGAGAACCAACCCCCCAACGATGTGCTACTGGGCTTGCTAGGGGTGGACAGCGTTCACGCCATTTGCCAGTAGCCCGAAAACTCGTCGAAAACTCGCAGAAATCAGTGTAACCTTTTGGCAACGCCAGGTTTTATATATGTTAGAGAGTGATATGAGCGCAGGAAACCGGGAGGGCGTGGTGGCAAGCAGCGATGGCAAGCTCGACCTCCTCGCTGCGGATGACGATAACACCAACGTTGCGCCCGCGCCAGAGCAGTTCGCCAGCTTTAATGAACTGCTTGAGCGCTACCAACGCACGATTGTCGGTTACATCTACCGCATCGTTGGCGACCCTGACCTGGCCGAGGATCTCGCGCAAGACACTTTCATCCGAGCCTATCAAGCATACGATCGGCTCCGCCCCGATAGCAATACGGTCGCCTGGCTCTATACCATAGCGACCAATGTGGCCCGCAATTCGTTGCGCCGCCGTCGGATTGTATCGTGGGTACCGCTAGCAAACTTGCTTCCCTTTCTCTCTTCTTCTTCTGCCACGTCCGCTCGGCGGTCGGATGGCTTTGGGGGAGGTCATTCTACCGCTGGGTTGGGCGTGACTGCTGATCCAGCGCAACAGAACGAAGATGCAGAGATGGTGCAGCGTGCGCTCTCTATAATAACCCCTGAACAGCGTACCAGTTTGCTATTGCACATTCATGAGGGCTTCTCCATCGCTGAGATTGCCCAGATCACCAGCAGCACCGAAGCAGCTGTGAAGACACGCCTCTTTCGCGCCCGTCAGGCGTTCAGAGAGGCGTACTTGCGCCTACAGCAAGAGGATGAGAGTCGAAGCAGTCGGTAAAACGGACAGGCAGTAGCGCGACGGGCAAACCAAATGGCTTGCTCCCACGTATAAGGTAAACCATGACTGGTAATCACAATCACAACAATCCTGGTTGGTATACTACACCGCCTACGCCTGCGTGTCAGACTAATGCGCGGCGCATCAGTGATTACCTGAGTCATACCCTTTCCCCTAGTGATAGTGCCAGCCTCGAACAACACCTCGCCGCCTGCTCCTATTGCACCGCCCTCCTCAATTCCTATTCCCTCTTCGACCAGCAAATCAAGTCTCTGCCCAATCCGCCCGCCTCGCCCCGTGTCCACGCTGCGGTAATGAACGCCATCGCCGCATCCGAGGCCGACAAGCGTAGCCTCAAGCCGGTACGGATGGCCGGAGTGACGAACCGCGCCCCGCGCCTGGCTAGCAGTATGGCTGCGCTGGCGATGCTGGCCGCTTTCGCGGGCGCGTTGGGCTTGATGCTCAGTGGTCGCGGGCTGCTGCCACCGGCTACGCCCGCGCTTGCCAGCCCCACCGCAGGCGTGCCAGCCTCGATCACCCCGGCGATAGATAATCCGATTGCGTTGGGAACCCAGACGCTGATGCCGGTCGCCGTTGGCACCCCACTGCCCAGCGCCCTGATGGTGCAGCCAGTGCAGGCCAGCCCCGCTGAGTCATCCACCAACCTGGTCTTCACCAGTGTGGATAGCGCAGGCATGACCCAGACAATTGCCACTCCGCCCGATAAGCTCGTCAGTGAGGCCAGGCCAGTAGTCTCCCATGATGGTCGCCTGGTAGCCTACAGCACCGAGATAGGGGGCAAGGTAAAACTTCAGATTTACAACCTCATGGCCAGGCAAGTAATTGCCAGTGTGGATATGCCTGCGCCGAGCAGCAACCCCAACTACGCTTACGCATACAAGTATGCGCCATCAGCTAGCTTCTCCCTTGACGATAAGCAGGTGGCTTACAATGCCCTCAACTTCGATGGAAGCGAGGCACAGGGCGTGCTTGATATCACCACTGGCGCAACTACTTCGACTATACCATCCCCATCCTCTCCACCATTGCCTAAGATGGGATGCTGCATAAGCGATCTGATTGGCTGGGGCGTAGACGGCTTTATCTATATGGGAAGCGCGGGTGAGGGCCAGACTGGGGAAAGGCTATATACAATCAGCCCCAACGGCCAACCTGCCAAGGATCTAAAGTCGAACTACGACCTTATTGATCATCCTTGGATGGATAAGTCAGGGCAATTTATCTATGCGGCCAGCTACAGTCCTGATGCTACACCTAACAAACAAGCCGGTGATCTCCTGCTTAAATATGATGTTAAAACCGGCACCTATAGCGTATTGGCAAGGCTGGACGTAGGTGTGCATATATACTACACGCATACCGATGAACTTGCTAATCAAGGTATATTCGCCGAACCCGCAGACGACAGCAGCCTGCTCTACATCGAGACTGGCAAGCAGCCGGGTAGCCTGGAAATCCGTCGTGCTGGTCTGCGTACCCCGATTGACAACTCGGTGGCGCAGGTGAAAGCCCCCGATGGAGATAGCAATGTGGCCGTAAGCGCGATGCAAGTGTGCGGCGCAACTGTCTTCTACCAAACCATCAGCAACGATAGCAAGGGCCAGCAGCAAACCCAGCTTGTCGCCCAACCGCTTAGTGGCGGCGCGGCTAAGGTGCTGCCCACGCAGGGTCAGTTGATCGGCTGCTCGGCCAGCCGATAATATGATATAATCGCCCCGCAAGGCAACGATGCCCCTGCCAACAGAGCAGGGGCATTTTATTTGCTATAGCAAGGGGCGTAGGGCAAGTTGGGTGGACCATCCCACTCTTTCCCGAATGTTGAAGGGCAGTTGTGGTGGGGAAAGCCCGCCGCTCGCCGAGTTTCTGCGGGTTGGGAGCGTAGCTCCGTGCTGGCAAATGCTTCAATGCTTATCGAAAGAGTAAATGCGCCAATGCTGGTAGCAGCTGTGCGACTAACGGTCGGCCAAGATGAATAGGAGCAAAGGGTGGCAAGGCTATAGCTCCAACCCGCGCTACTAACCTGGCGGACGGTAAGCAGACGATAAACCTTTGTAGCACTGCAACTAAGGGCTGCGCCCCCAACCCCCAGTAACTCGGCAAGCCGCCTGCTAGCTTGCGACATTCCCCTATTGGACATTTTATTTGTGGATAAGGTTTAACCTAGCGGGAGGGGAGACAACATTATAATCTGCAATCTGCAATCTGCAATCGCTCAAACCCGCAGGGTAAGCGCGGAAGGCAGCAGGTCGAAGGTGATGGGGGTGCGCCCAGCCACCTCGCCATCCACCTGGGCGATGAGGCGGCGATGCGAGTCGGCAGAGCGGACGACCACATGGCGGGCGCGGGTGACGCTCACTTTCGCCAGGCTGAGGTGCGAACCCTCGTACAGCTTGGGCAACTCGCGCACCACCTCCAGCTTGCCGAAGTTGCCGAGGATGACCACATCGAACAGCCCATCGGCGGGGTCGGCATCGGGGGCGACGCGCATCCCCCCGCCGAAGAACTGGCAGTTTGCCACCACCACACTGTAGACCGGCGCAGGGGTGGGCAGGATTACGCCGTCGGCCTCGACCACCACGCGACGGTTACGGTAACGCACCAGCGACAGACCCAGCGCGGTCAGGTAAGGGATGCTGCCGCCCAACATGCGGCCCATCGCCTGGCGGCCTCGGTCGGCGCGGACAGCAACTTCGGCATCGAAGCCCACCCCGGCGACGTTGGCAAAGTAGCGGGTATGCTGATTGCTTGCATCCTGGCCGCGTCGTCCTGCGTAGTATGTCATACGGCCAATATCCAACTGCTGGGTGCGCCCGCTGATCAGGCGGGCCAACGCCTCGCGCATATCGCTTGGCACGCCTACGGTGCGGCCAAAGTCGCTGCCCCGCCCCGCCTGCACCACGCCTAGTTGCAAGTCGGCGGGCGGTGGGCCGCTGCCAAACAGGCCGTTGACCACCTCGTTGATGGTGCCATCGCCGCCCACTGCCACCACCAGGCGATAGCCCGCGATGGCCGCATCGGTTGCTAGCCGCGCCGCCTCGCCAGGGGCGGTGGTGAAGGCATACTGGTAGCTGAATGGCAGGTTGCGTTGGTTACGCAGGTAGGCATCGGCTATCGGCCACTGCTTCAGAGCGCGACCGCCACCACTGGTGGGGTTGATGATAAACATCGCACGTAGTTCTTCGTTCATGCCGCCGATTATACTCGCTGCTGCACGCTTATGCAAGATTCAGCGCAATTTGCAGCGTGAGCAGGCTACGCAAAAACGCAGTCATGTGGTACAATACTTGCGCCTGCGGGCGGACAATTATGTAGCTTATCTGGTGAGTTCAAGAGGAATATAATTAGTTGAAGATCATGCCGCAAACTGCTAGCAATACGATTATTAGCGTGCCAGATGCGCCGCAAGCTGAAGCTATACCGCGATTGGCAACCCCGCCACAGGCCGAGGCTGGGCCGCAGCCGCTAGCCTTTGTTTTCAGCTTGCGCCAGTTGTTGGCGCTATGGCTGGCGATGCTGCTATGCTACGTTATCTACTTCTTCATGATGTTCCAAAGCAACCTGCAACAGATCCCAACCCTGATGGATCAATTGTGGCCCGACTTCTACAAGGCGCTGGGCGGATTGCTCAAGCCCAACTTTTTGTCTCCCATCCGCGAGGATGAACTATTCATCGGGATAATGTGGCAGTTCGGGTTGCTGTTGCTGCTGCTCTCCGCGCTATACGGCACGGCTATCTACGTTGCCCACCGCCTACCCGACACTAAGATACTCGCATTTGCCCTGATCACTACAGCGGTGATGAGCATCCCGCTGTGGATTGCGCCGGGGATGCTATCCACCGATGTATATCTATACACCTCCTATGGGCAGATGGCCCAGTTGCACAACACCGACCCCTCGGCGGTAGTACCCGAAAAGGTGATTAAATCGCCACTGCTCGATTACGTCTACTGGCGCGATCAGACCTCGGCCTATGGGCCGCTGTGGACTGACGTGGAGCGTGGGGTAACTATACTGGTGCAAGTGGTCAACCCCGATGTCAAGACCAATATCCCCCTCTATGTGTTGGCTTACAAATTGATCGCCATCGGCGGCCACCTGCTCAATATCTTTCTCATTTATGCCATCCTCAGCCGCTGGAAGCCGGAGCGGCGGGCCTTCGGCGTTATTCTCTACGCCTGGAACCCGCTGGCGATGCTGGAGTTTGCCAACAGCGGCCACAACGATATGGTATCGCTAACCTGCGTGCTGGCGGGCATCCTGCTGTACCTGCGCGGCAGGCCGTATCTCGCGGTTGCCGCAATGACCCTGGGCGTGCTGTTCAAGCTTACCAGCCTGTTCATCTTCATTCCATTTGGCTTGCTGCTGCTGTGGCAAGCGCCGCGCTGGCGGCGCCGGCTGATCACCCTGGCGGCCAGCGGCGCGATCTTTCTCGCCCTCGCCACCGCCTTCTATCTGCCTTACTGGCACGGCGCAGACACCTTCAAACCGCTGACCGATGGCCCATCGGGGCGGCGCATGATCAACTCGCCCGCCCAGATCTTCTACCTGGAATGGCTGCGTCTGGCCCTGCCCGACCTGCAGCGACAGAATCCCCAATACAACGCTTTCTACTATGACAAGATGAAACGCTGGCCGGTCTACCCTGAAGATCCCATCAACGACGATGTTAAGTACATCAGCGCGGGGCTGATGGTGGTAGTAATGACGTGGAATCTGTGGCGGGTGCGTAACTTCAGCACATTTCTGCGCCACGGCTCCTGGATTCTATTCTATTCGTTGATCTTCACTGCGCTCTGGTTCTGGCCCTGGTATGTGATTCTGCCGCTGGGCATCGTGGCGCTGCGCCAGTTCGACGCGCTCTCCCTACTGGTGGTGGTCTTCTCCTGTAGCAGCCTGTTCCTCTGGCTGGTATGGTCTAACGTGCCGCCCATCATCATCTGGGCGCTCGATTATCGCGCCGCCTTCATGTTTGGCCCACCGCTGATCATCGCGGTTATCGCTTATCCGCCCCGCCGTCGCGTGGTGCAGCGCACCGAACCTGGCCCTAGCCCGCAACTGACCCAGCAGAAAGTCCCCTCTTTATGCTGGTCTACGGCGAACGCAGCCGCGAGGTTGATCCTGGTGAGATTGCCGAGCACCTGCTTGAACAGGCTAAAGCGATTGAGAAATTGCCTTCGGGCTTGGCGCGTCACTCGGCGCTGACCAGCCTGCTTATTGATAAGGGTGAGCTTGAGCAGGGACTGGCTGATGCTTATGATTATGAATGGGGTGTAAGCCAGCAGGGTCAATCAACCGTTCACCTTTTCGAGTCAGCAAGCAAGCTAATTGGACGGGGGTTGCACTACTCGTGCATGGAACTTGGACTGCTGGACGGAGGCCGAAAGCTCCCTGGCATGACCATCAATCGGATTATAGGCGCGCTTAAGCAGTCAACACGCTACAGGTTGGAAAAAGTTACCGTCAAGCCGTTGGAGGGCTTTGCCTATTACAGCCTCTATCCCGAAATGTATATGCGTGCTACCGAGCAGTTTCTGGCCGAGAGTAAGGCAAAAGATGTGAGGATTATAGGGATCCTCAGTATGGGCGCACCGCTGGCTATAGCAGTGGAAGCAACGATAAGAGCGAACAAACGCTTGGTTACAGTCTATGCGGTTCGGCCAACTGGACATCCCTACACTCGCCAACTCAACATTGCCGAGGACTCGTCCGTGAAGGCTTTTTCAAATGGAATATACTCGGGTCGCGTGGTTGCTTGGCAAGCAGGAAAGCTGCAGTTTCTTCACCTCATCGTAGACGAAGGCCCCGGCCTGTCGGGCAGCAGCTTTGGCGCGGTGGCCGACTGGCTGGAAGCGCAGGGGCTGGCGCGAGAGCGCATCGTCTTCTTCCCCAGCCACGATAACCCACTCGGCCCACAGGCGAGTGAAGCGCACCGCGAACGCTGGGCCAGCGCCACGAAATATGTCGCATCATTCGAGAGCGTGTTTATCGAAACGGGCAGGCTGGCGGAGTGGGTTAGCGATCTAACCGGTGGGGCGGGCGAGCTGGAGGACATCGGCTATGGCCGCTGGCGAGCGAAGCTGCTGCCCCAGCAAGATGATTGGCCGCCGGTGAACATCCAGCAGGAGCGGCGCAAGTATCTTTGCAATGCGGGTGGCAGGCAATGGCTGCTCAAGTTCGTCGGGCTGGGGCATTATGGCGACGACAAGCTACCCCTGGCGCGTAGCCTGGCCGAGGCGGGCTTCATCACGCCGCTGGTGGGATTGCGCCACGGCTTCAGCGTCAGCGAGTGGCTGGCGGAGGCGAAGCCGCTCACCAACGCGCTGCTCAGGCAGATTGACCGCACGCGGCTGGTTGATTTCGTCGCCGCCTATCTTGCCCACCGCGCCCGCCACTTCCCGGCACCTGCTGGAGCGGGGGCGACAGTGCCGCAGCTATACGAGATGATGCGCTACAACACCGCACAGAGCATTGGCGAAGCGTATACCGCCCGCCTGGAAGGTTGGCAGGCGCAACTAGACGAGCTGGCCGCCCACGAGCGGCGCGTTCTCACCGACAACAAGATGCAACCCTGGGAGTGGCTGCTGCTGCCCGATGGCCGCTTGCTTAAAGCTGACGCACTCGACCACCACGCCAGTCACGACCTGGTCGGCGCACAGGACATCGCCTGGGATATTGTCGGCGCGATCATAGAACTGAACCTTAGCCGCGACGAAGTTCAGCGGCTGCTTGCCGCGTTCGCGGCAGAGGCAGGTTATCGGCCCAGCAACCAGCAGCTTGCCTTCTATACCTATGCTTACCTCGCCTTTCAGGTGGGGCATTATACCCTGTCGGCTCAAGCTCTCGCGGGCGAAGCGGAAGAGGCGACCCGCCTACGCGAACGAGCCGATGCCTGGGCCAGGCTGCTGGGCGAACGCATTGACTTGCCGCCGCTGTATGAGTTAGAATAGCAACATGGAAACACTGTGGTCGCCCTGGCGGATGGCCTATCTCACCGCCGACAAGGGCAAGGATGAAGGTGGTTGCATCTTCTGCGCCTACGCTGCCGCGCCACCATCGCAGGATCGCGAACACCTGCTGCTATGGCGCGGCGCACGCGCCTTCATCATCATGAACCTCTATCCCTATAATAACGGTCATCTGATGGTCGTCCCCTACCTCCACACCGCCGACCTGACTGCGCTCGACTCCGAAACCAGCGGCGAGATGATGGCTTTGCTGCAACGCTGCATCCCCATGCTCAAGGCGGCGATGAACCCGCACGGCTACAACATCGGCATGAACCTGGGCGCGGTGGCGGGCGCGGGTATCGCCGACCATGTGCATATGCACATCGTGCCGCGCTGGGGCGGCGACACCAACTTCATGCCGGTGGTGGGTCAGACTCGCGTGCTGCCAGAGTTGCTCTCCACCACCTACGACAAGCTGCGGGGGTATGTTGAGGAGCAGTGGCGCAAGTAAAAAGTTGGAAGTTGAAAGTTGAAAATGCAGAACGAGGGCCGCTTAGTTCAAGCGGCCCTCTTGTTTTGCCTTCAGTTCGCTGATGAAGCCGCGAATTAGCGCATTGACCGCATTAGGCTGGGTGAGGGGGAACATATGGCCCTCGGCTGGGACGATCGCCAGGCGGGAATGGGGCAGATGATCGCGCAGCCACTCGCCGTACTTCGGTGGGGTGAGCGGGTCGCCGCTACCAAAGATGAGCAGGGCGGGTAGGGTGATCCTCTCCACCTCATTCATCGCGTCGAACTGGTTGCAGATGCGGAAGTCATTGAGCGCAACCGCATTGGGCAGGCGCAGCAGCTTGCGGCGGGTGCCACGAATCAGCGCGGGGTCAGCATCCGCGCCGAAGTAGCTTTCTACCAGCATATCCACCGCCGCCGGATAGTCATGCTCCAGCGCGTCGAGCAGTTCGGGTCGCACCCGCAGCCGTGCGCCCGTGCCAACCAGGATAAGGCCAGCAAGCTGCTCGGCGTGCTTCAGTGCATGGGTCATCACGATCGCGCCGCCCAGCGAGTGGCCAACGGTGACGACACTGTGCGGCGGGTAGCCCTTCGCCGCGATATATTCGGCCAGATAGTCGGCGCAGGCGGCCACGCTGGGGCAGGGCTGGTTGGGGATGGGTGGGCTGCTCGGCGGTGATGGCAAGGCCAGGGCAGCGGCGTGGCCGGGCAAGGTTAGTGCATCTGCGCCACGCAGCGCTTTGGTCTGGTAATACCACGAGTCGGCGCTGCCGCCGCTACCGTGGACGAAGAGGAGTTGCGGCTGAGTTGCAAGTGGCAAGTTGAAAGTTGCAGTTGGTTGGTCGCTGGGCGGTGTCATGGTAAAAATCCCTCAATATAGGTGGATGCGTAGGGGCGAACCGTTGTTCGCCCTTTCGCGTGCCTGCGTGGTGTCATGGTAAAAATCCCTCAAGATGAGCGGATGCGTAGGGGCGAACGACGGTTCGCCCTTTCGTGTGCCTGACCGAATAAGGTGGGTCGAACTGGTTGGTTTGCTGGGCTGATGAACTTTTTGTTACCCTGCTGGATAGTATAAGGTAGAGTATACTCATGATGCAAGGGGAGCGCGAGGATGGACTACCAGTGGCTGGATGAGGACGAGGCGCTGAGATTGTGCCGCAGCGGGGATACCGCCGCTTACGCCGTGATTGTACGGCGTTACCAGAACGAGGCGTTGCGCTTCGCCTACCTCATTACTGGCGAGCGCGGCGCGGCAGAGGATGCCGCCCAGGACGCTTTCCTCAACGCCTATTTGAACATCCGCCGCTACGACCCGCAGCGCCCTTTCCGCCCCTGGCTTTACAAGATCCTTAGCAACGCCGCGCTGAAGAAGCGGCGCAAGCCCCAACCGCAGCCGCTGGACGACAACATCCCCTCGCCCGCCGACCCCCACGAGCAGGCTGCGCTGGACGAACAGAGCGCAACGTTGCAACTCGCTCTGGCCCAACTGCCGCCAGCACAGCGCACCGTCCTGGCGCTGAAGTATTACTCCGGCTTCAGCGAAAACGAGATTGCCACCATAACTGGCGCAAACGTCGGCACGATTAAGTCGCGGCTGCACTACGGCAAGCTGGCGCTTGAGCGCATCATCCGCGAACGCTACCCCTGGCTGGCCGACGAACACGCTGCCAGCCCGCTCACCCTCGATAAGGAGGCTGTAAAATGAATGACGAACAGATTAAAGACTCACTACGCAACCTCGCCGCCACTGCGCCTCGCACCGACATATGGCCGCGCATCAGTGGGCAGGTAGAGAGTCAGCCACCGCGCCCTGTCTTCTGGACACACCTTCGCCTGCGCCCAGTGCTGGTCGGGCTGAACGTGGTGGCAATTGCCGCGCTCCTATTTATAACAATTGGCCCACTCGGCCTAGTCAATCCACCCGCGCAGCGGCCTGGCCCCAACAGCGGGATCGCCAACCCAACGACGCAGCCCGCGGGCCTCTCTCCAACCCAGGCAAACACGGAGCCATTCTATCCTGTTCCCCTCACCTACACCCTCGTCAAGTTCGCGCAGATTATGGCTTACGAACCCAACTTCAGGCTGCCTACCGCTCTGCCAAGCGGGTATAAACTGAGCGAGATCAGTGTGTCTATGGTGAGCCGCGTGATAAGCGGCACCAGCACGGTCACACTGACTGAGGAACTATCCCGCTATGGCTGGTACGTGGAATACCAAAAGAACACACCCGGCCAGGACCAGCAGATCATCAGGCTCCACGTATCCAGCCATGTCGGGATTGTACGCGCCGGTGATACACTCAGGCGCTCAGTCACCTTGCCCAACCCGCTTGACGCAGTGGGCAACCCCAGCTACGAAATCTTCGGCGGTTACACGAGCGACAGCGACCGACTGACTGCCCGTTACCGCCGCGCCGACCGCATCATCGAGCTGTATCACGATGTGCGCCTCGACCGCAGCCAGAACCGCTATGCCTTCGTCTACTTCGCCAACCAGGATGCACAACACTCACTAACCCAATTCAGCATCTACGCCCCTGAGAACGTGAGCGATGCCGAACTGCTGAAGATGGCCGACTCGATCGAGCGGGTTGATCCCAACCACCTCGAACGCTACCAGTAAGCAAACCACCTATCCTTCCGCCGCGCACCGCCTGCTGACCCCAGGCGGTGCGTGCGTTTTGCGTCCTCGTCGAACCCATGCCTTGTCCTTCATTCCTCGTTCCTGATTCTTTGACATTCACCCCTGAGATTTGGTAGCATTGTTATGTAAGGCTAGCGAAAGGACAAAGCAATGCCTAGCATTAGAAACGTACTTGTCAACCCTGAAATCAGCCTGCTCTCCGATGAGGCAAACGGTGATGGCCGCCGCGCTACGCTGCGTACCACTGGCTTGATGTGCAGCAGCCTTTGAATGACTCGTGTGCATAGCGCCCTGGATGGGTTGCAAGGGGTTAGTCGCGTGGAGTTCCTCGCCGAACCAGATCGCTATGTGGTGGACTACGATCCCGCATTGGTCGGGTATGAGGATTTCGCCAAAGCGTTCAACAGCGTGGTAGTCGGGCGAATGTTTCGCGGGATGCTGGGGCGGCTAGGCGGGCAGCAGTCCGGCACATAGCATAATAATTCAAGGGGATAATATAGAAATGGCATACCAACCGGAGAACCTCACCGTATACGTAACTAGCTGGTGCGGCGACAGCCTACGCACCCTACGCTTCCTCGACATCCACGAGATCAAATATCAGGCGGTAGATATTGACCAAGATGAAACCGCCGCCGAACTAGTGCTACGCATCAACAACGGGATGCGCTCGGTACCTACCCTGGATATTGATGGCCGCTTCCTCACCGAACCGAGCAACCGCGAACTGCGCGAGGTGTTTAATATCGCCTGATGGCGAGGTATGGGGCAAAAGGTATGAGGCATGAGTGGCTAAATCTCCGCTCACGCCTCATTCTTTTTGCCAGA
>JBBRMT010000067.1:0-19768 GCA_038230695.1 Chloroflexia bacterium | reverse complement strand
CTGGTGGAAGCGGAGAGATGCTTTGGCAGTGTCGCTGCGCTCAGATATCAAGAACAAGTAGTGGCGATGCTGGCGGCATTGCCCACCGGAGACAAGCTTTGAACGCAGGCGAGCAATTATAGCGCATGGAACTAAACATGGCTGTCATCTAGCTCGATTAGGCTGAGGCCGACCTCTTTGTGTGGCATACGGCGCAGGGTGGTAGGAAACACGTTGACTACCACTTCGAGGGTGACACCGACATGGGCTTCGAGCAGATGACCCCCTCGGGCGCTGCCATCGCTGAGGCCGAGAAGGGCGTGGAGGTGGACTTTGAGTTCATTCTTCTCTACGTCTAGTGCGATGTCTCCCAGGAGCGAGACAACCTCGACATTTTCACTGAAAGTGATGGGGCGATACTGCTGAAGCTCGCGCTCGAAGTAGCCGATGACTGTATGGGTGAACATACCAATGGCGGAGATACTTGCTGCAGTTATCTGATGGCGACGAGCAAAGTCGGTGAGGCCAGCGATCACCTCGGTTGGGTCGTCCACCGCGAAGATGATAATATAGGTTTGGACGGGTTGCGTCACAAGCAATTGGCTCTTCATTGGCTCTACTCCTCTTATGGTTCAGCGGGCGTGTTCGCAACTAACCTTGCCGTGAAGGCGCTGCCAAACAAGGGCGCGGCCTGAGCGCTCGGCCCAGCATGAGACGATGCCAGCAGTGGCATCCCAGCCGAACAGCCATTGGTCAATGGTTGACGATGTATGGATAGGCGAAACAGGTTTCATAAACCTCCAGGCACTGGGAAGCAAGGTTAATCCACCAGAGCCAGCATAGCAGATCGAGAGCATCCGGACAAGGCGAAGGCTGATTACTGTAACAGGCATACCACTGACCACCACGCCAACCACCAGCTCAATCGCGATCGACTCGCCATTGCCCATCAGCACGATAATGCTAAAGCAAACCCCTGCTGCGGCCAACACGCCAGCCACAATGAACATTCCGGCAATGACGGACTGCAACCGCAGCTATCCAAGTCGGGTATAGAAATAAACACTTCTTGACAGGCGAGCGCACATCGGTTATAATGGTGTCAGCATTACACTAAGGTTGGGGGGGGATGGCTAACCGAAAGCGGTTCTCTTTTTTTGGCGTGTTAGTTAGTGTTTAATATACACTATAGATGGTGCGTGCTGCAGCAAAGCCCACCAAGACTGACGCATACTCTACCCAGTCGCCGCTGGCGCGACCGGCAGTATAGGCCGAACCAGCGTAGGTCATCATCGCGCCAACGGCACCATCGCTGGTGGAACGCTGGAAACACTTACTCATTAAGCTAAGGAAGGGCTAACCATGAACACACTAACAGCGAACGACTATCTTAATCTGGTAGCGATGGGCAGGATGCAAGCCTGGGCAGCCCACAACCCTGCGCTACTGGCGCAGGAGGTGGAGGAAATGGCTGCCCACTTCCCCCACTGGCAGCCCGCCGTTTACAGCCAGAGCGGGCTACTCACCTGCGAATGTGGCAGCCCGCTCACCTTCAGCGGGGCGAAGTCGGGCGGCCCGCGTTGCATTGGCTGCGGCGGCACGCGGCTACTCGAATCCACCCTCAAGGCCCAACTGTCATGGGTTGGTTATCTGCCCACCCTACTCAGTGCGCGGCTTGCCCACACTATCTCCGCTCGGCTGCATCCCAGCCACGAACTGATTACCGTCAGCGGCAAGCAGTTGCTGCTTGCGCCCGTGCTGCTGCGCTACGCCGACGACTGGCCCGACTCTGCGCCCACCGTGCAGTACGATTGCCACCTGCTGCCTATGCTGGGTCTGCGGCCAGGCGCGGATATTCATATCTTTGGCGACAATCAACTATGCCTCTACGCGGGCAACTGGCGGGCGGTTACTGCCCGCGTGGTCATCCAGCAGCGGGTGGTCAATCACCTCGCCTCCCTGATTCGTATCGCCGATGGCGTTGCGCCGGAGCAAGCGTTCATCGGCCCCACCCACAGCTACAACACCGCCGCCAACGATTACTGGGACTACCGATGAGCGACGATCAGGCCACCTACTTTGCGCGGGTGCAGCCCATTATTGGATACCAGCTATGCGATAAATGGGCTGCTCTGCTCAAGCTGGCCCATTAGAAGGGAGTGATCAGCATCTACCCACAAGGTGTGCTAATCTTCGCTCCGCGTGCTATAATGAGGGCGATAAGTTTCGGTTTGAACCATGCTGAGGACTTACATCATATCTATAACCCCAGGTAGTTACACTGATTGCCCATAGCTGGGCAGCCTAAGGCTGCGGCTCACACTGCTGTTTAGGCATTATGAAAGGATATTACGCGGTGACCGATGTTTTTATGTTCCTACCCACTCCGCCCGCCATTGATAGATATAGAGAGGTTTATCCCTATGGGCCGGATGGTAAGGGGGGTTTCCACCCTGCGCTCGGCATCAGTGTCGCCGCTGCCAATCGCGCCAGCCTGCCCACTCGCGCCGTAGTCGGTGGCATAGTGGGCGCAATTCCTGATGCTGATGGTGGCACAGGCACGCTGGTACTCCGTCCCGACCAGCCCCTACAGCTCAACCTGGTCTCAATGCCCGGCGATTTGGATATTGTCTTCATCTACCGCCATGTTGCGCTCACTGGTGCGTATCCCCTCACCGTTGCCGCTGGCGAGAGCCTGGAGTTGGTTGCGGAACAGACAGCGGTGGGAGGCCAACTTGATTTCGAGATCGCCTTCGTCCCCCGCGCCCTTAGCCCCGAAACCAGTGGCCCAGATAAAGGTAGGGGCTGGCAGCGTTTGCAGCAGATGATTGAACCCGACAATCAGGCTACCCGCCGTCTCGACCCAGCTTCATTCTACGCCGCGCTGGCCCGCAACCTTGCCGCTGGCGCAGGCGATCGGCTCGCTACTGCCGATCAAGAGCATCCCCTGCTGCGCCTGACCAGCCAACGCACCCTGCTGGAAGTGCGCGACGAGTACGACCAGCCCTTCGTCGGCACGATTAACGTGCAGGTCGGGCAAGCCGCAGAACAGGAATACACGTTTGCCCCCGGCGAACGTGGCACGCTGGCGCTGGTTGCTGCCCCGATTGGACAGAGTGAGGCGGCGCAGGACTACCGCTTCACTCTGAAGCATCACCTGATCAGCCTGCTGCCTTCCGGCTCGACCATCGGCGTGGCTGAGGCCATCAGCCTCACGCCGCCTGCCCATTGTGCGGTGCAGACAATTTACATGGCTGACCGCGATGACCCCGCCAGTTGGTTCATCGCCAACTGTGCGCCGCTGCCTCGCTTCACCAGGGGCAACCGCGTCACCGCTATTCGCGATGGCCTGCACGTCTTCCCGCATATAGTCGAGGCAATCCGCAGCGTGCGCGGCGCGGACTCCTATCTGCGGCTGATTGGCTGGTGGCTTACCGACAATTTCCCGCTCGTCCCCGATGACACCAACAGCACCTTCGCGCAACTAAGCCAGGAGGTGGCAAACTCTGGTGCGCCGGTGGACGTGTTGCTTTGGGATCAGCCGGGTACTCAGAACAGCGCCGAGGTTGATCACATCAATGCTCTGCCCCACGACAAGGGCCATGCTATTCTAGCCAAGGATACCCTGTTCGCCGGTTCGCACCACCAGAAGATTATGGTGCTACGCGGATTGGATGGCCCGCTAGCCTTCTGCGGTGGGGTTGACATCAACCCTGACCGCCTCGACAACCACCTCCACTGTGTCCAGGGCAAGTTTCACGATGTGCAGGCTAAGATTGAAGGGCCAGCGGTGGCCGACATCGATCTCACCTTCTGCCAGCGTTGGAACTACACTAGCTCAAACCTCAAGACGGAGCGGGATTTCCCCCGCCTCGAACCCATGCCCCCGCCGCCCGCTGCGGGCAACCAGATTGTGCAGGTGGCCCGCACCTATCCGGCGCGGATGCACTACGACTTTGCCCCCGAAGGCGACGTGACCACGCTCAATGCCCTGCGTAATGCGATCGGGCGGGCGCAACGTTTCATCTACGTCGAGGATCAATACTTCTATCCCTACCCCGGGCCATACCCTTATGAGGGCGACGACAGCGTGGGTATCCTCGCCGCACTGTTGGAGGCGCTAGCCCGCCCCAGCGTCGAGTTCCTGATCATGGTAATGTCCAACCATATAGACGACCCGCCGCAGTACCGCTATCGCCGTCGCAACTTCATCAAGACGCTGCGCGATCAATTCCCCACCAAACTGCATACCTACTACCTGGCCCGCGCCTGCTTTGACGACAGCGATACACCCAAGGTAGAAGCGCCCGCCGATACCGGGGCCAACAATTCGGGTGGCAGCAACTATCCCGATGAGGTATATGTCCACGCCAAAACGTGGGTCATAGACGATGTCTTCGCCATGATTGGCTCGACCAACTGTGGGCGGCGCAGCTACACCCACGACAGCGAAGCCTCGGTGCAGATCATAGATGAAAACCTCTGGAATGGAGCGCGGGCGTTTGCGCGTAACTACCGTATGGATTTGTGGGGGGAGCATCTAGGGATGTTGGATGCAGGGTTGCGGCCCTACCTTGAAGACCCCACCCTGGCTCTAAACTTCTGGCAAAACCCGCCGCCGGGTTCGCTACACCGGCCCTACGACGAGAATGAAAGCCTCGGCCTGGTGAATACCGACTTTCTCTGGGATCATCTATACGACCCCGATGGACGCTGATCTGCTTCAGGGCTGGGTTTGCTGGTAGCGTTGCACACCTAGCTGGGCGGGCTGCACATCGTAGGGGGGCAGATTATCTGGGTGAAGCTCAAGCTCGGCCCGCTCGAAATATTGTACCGTGTAAGTCTTACCGTCCTGGGCTGAGACTTCCTGAAACTCGTTGCTAATCGGGTAGCCGAAGTTAGCCAGCCCGTTATACTTCTCCCAGTAGGCGCGGAACGCCCCACCGATGATGTTGCCAGTAACGGTGAAGGTATAAGGGTTGTCCGCGCTGATGGTTTGATCGGGGGGCAGCAAGGCATAACGCTGCTTAAACTGGAAGCTGCCCAGCGGTGTGAGCAGCACTTCGCTAGCGGTGCCAACGTTCTCAGGGTGATACTCAAACTCGGCCCGCTGGAAGTATTGCACCGTATAGGTCTTACCATCAATCGGCGAAACTTCCTGCAACGGGTCGGACACCGGGAAGCCGAAAACGGGAACGTTGCCATACTCCTGCCAGTAGGTGAGGAAGCGGCCCTTCACAAGATGGCCGGTTTCAGCGAAATAGTGGCTGTTGGGCGTATCGTCAGGGTCGGATACTACCGGAGTAGGCATCTCCACCACATGGTCGCTGGGCGCATAGGCGCTCAGGTGGCCGTCATCATCGGTAATAAACAATTCAGCCCCTACCACTAGCACGCTCTCCCAGTGGATGTTGCCGATATGATTGTCGGCCCAAAGCTGCTGGCCGGTGAGCGGGACGAGGGCGTAGAGGTAGTGGTTGCTCGCATAGTAGACGATGCCGTTGTTTACCACTGCCGAGCTGCCACCCGGCCCTACCTGCCAAATCATCTTCAGGCTGGGGATACCGGCGCTGGAGGTCACCTGCCAACCGGAGACGGTGCCAACGTTGACCACGAATAGCCAGACGCTGCCATCGGCGGGGTTGGTCCAAGCGGCGGGCGCTTGCAGGATCTCGCCGCCCAGCGCAACGTGTGTAACCTCTATACCCCCACCGAGGTTGCCCGGCCCGCCACTGCTGCTCATATCGTCGAGGTTGATCAACCTCAGCATTTCATCCTTACCCGCTTGCACCGCCAGGTGCGGATACTTGCTGCCCGTTACCCGCGGCAGCAGTGTGGGGCTGGCGCTGCCAATATCCTTGTCAGCGGCGGCCAACTCCTCATAGTTGATGGGCGTATAGCTATCGAGCGGCAGGCCACTGATCGTGGAGCCGTCGGGTTTAAGCGCGATGATGCTATCGCCCCAGCTATGGCCGCCAATGGGCAGGGTGAAAGCGGCGTTGCCAACCGAGAAGTAGATGCGGTTGGTGTCTGCATCGTAGACCACCCCGGCCCGCCCCCAGATGCCGCCCTGGATATAGGGGCAGTTATCCGGCAAGTCGGTGATATAGACAGTTTGCAGGCTGCAGGTGCTGTTGAAGATCCGCTGCGTGCCATCTGCCAGGTTGATAGTAGTAACGTGGCCGTGATAGGGGCCGAGGTCGTCGAAGCCAGCGGTGGTGGCATATAGGTAGCTAACCCCATTCTTCGCCGTGGCAACCGTCAGCGGTGAGGAGATCTTTTCAATGTCGGGGTGGATGGTAACTACTTCAGGCCAGTTGCTGTCGTTCACGTCGCGGCCATCGCCCACCCGATATTTATGCACGCTACCGTCCAGCCCGTAGCTGTATACATACTGATGGTTAGGGTCAATCACCGGCGAGGAGGTGGTGTAGCGCGGACCAGTGGCGGCCTGCGCCGACCAGATCTGGCTGCCGTCTGCAGCCGCCAGCGCCACCAGGCGGCCAGCTTTGGTGTTGACGAATAGCAGATCCTGCCGCCCTTTGGTGGTGTCCACGCCCGCCAGATAAGCGGGTACGCCATCGGCAACCTCCGGCAAATTGACCTGGTAGAGTTGCTGCAAGGTGTTGACATTGCTAATCGTGATCTGAGTGGCGGCGGATGGTGAGGGTCTGGTCGCTATGCCGCTGGCAACGGTAGCTGTGGCCGGGTTGAAAGTCATCGCGCTGGCGACGGTAGTCGCTACAGGCGCAACCGCAGTTGCCAGCACAGAAGGAGTGGCGCTGGGGCGGGATTTGGTGGCGGGGACTGTCGGCGTAGGCGAACCCATAGGCTTCGGCCTAAGCACGCCTGCGAGGGGGGTGCCAGAGAGCGGTGCGCCGCTAACGGTCACTGCGACTGTACTAACAACCCCTGCACTGTTGCGTTGGGGAGTGGACTTAGCAGCGGTGGAGTTCAAGGCAGAACCGCTAGCCGAGCGGCTCCCATCAGCAGTTACAATCAAAAGGGGAATCAGCAGCAGCAGCGCCAGGGCAGCTATTTTGAAGTTAACGGATTGCTGGTCTTCGAGCATTTTTGCACATTCCTCTGCGTGATAGCAACAAGGTTGTTCGCCGACTTATTATACCGCATTAGCGCAAGCTGACCCGATCCCTTTAATCCTGCTCTAATCAGCGCGGCTACCCAGATCATGATTGCGGAACGGGATTTGCTCTGCCGAATGACATGAGGGGACATTGGTTGATCAGGTGGCAAGAAAGGATGGTCTATCCATGGGCAAGCGACGAGTGACCGCCCGCAGTATGGCAATCGGCGTAGTAATGGCGCTGCTGGCCTGGCCTGCGCTGGCGGCAAACTGGCCGCAGTTTGGCTTTGACCAGCAACATAGCAGCAATAATGCCAGCGATGCGATTATCAATTCCAGCAACGTTGGTTCGCTGCAGCGGGTTTTCCAGGTATCGCTGCCCGACATTGCCGACAGCGCCCCCGTCTACCAGCATGGGGTGGCAACCAGCAGTGGCGCTCACGATCTGCTGTTCGTCACCACCATGTCGGGGCAGTTGATTGCGCTCGACGCGCACACCGGCAAGCAGATGTGGATGCAGATACCCGCCCGTGGCCCGCGCTATACCACATCCTCACCTGCGCTCGACCCCGGTGGTATGTTCGTCTACAGCTACGGACTGGATGGCTACGTCCACAAGTTTCAGGTAGGCGATGGCGCGGAGGTCAAGATTGGCGGCTGGCCGGAGTTGGCGACGCTCAAGCCCAGGGTGGAGAAGGGTTCATCGGCGTTGGCGATTGCCACGGCTAAAAGCGGGGTCAGCTATCTGTACGTTGCCAGCGCAGGTTACCCCGGCGATGCGGGCGACTACCAGGGCCATCTCACCGTCATCAATCTGGCTAGCGGCGCACAAACTGTGTTCAACGCCGCGTGCAGCAACCAGACCATCCACTTTGTGGAAAATGGCACAGCGGGGGTGAACGATTGCGCCCATGTGCAGACTGCAATCTGGTCGCGGCCCGGCATAGTCTACGACCCCGATACCGACCGTATCTATTTCAGCACCGGCAACGGCGACTTCACGGGTGCAAGCGGCGGCTATGTGTGGGGCGATAGCGTGCTGGCGCTCAGTCCCGATGGCAACAGCAGGGGCGGATTGCCGCTCGACAGCTATACCCCTACTGACTACCAGCAGTTGAATGATAGCGACACCGATCTAGGCAGCGTCAGCCCCGCGCTAGTGGCCGCGCCTGCGGGCAGCAAATATCCCCACCTCGCGGTGCAAGCAGGCAAGGATGCCAAGCTCAGGCTGCTCAATCTCGACAACATGAGCGGCGCGGGTGCGCCGGGTCATGTCGGCGGCGCACTGCAGATCGCGGCGGTGCCGCAGGGTGGTGAGGTCTTGCCCCAGCCAGCCACCTGGAGCAACCCTGCCGACGGCAGCAGTTGGCTATTTGTGGTCAACGGCAACGGCGCGGCGGGCCTCAAGCTAACCACCAGCGGCGACCAGCCGCAACTGAGTGTCGCCTGGCAGCGGGCCATCGGTGGCACCTCGCCAATCGTGGTGGGCGGGGTGCTCTACTACGCCGCTGATGGTCATATCTACGCGCTCGACCCAACCAGCGGTAAGCCGCTATGGAGCGATAGCATTGGCGGCATCCACTGGCAGTCGCCGATCGTGGCGGACGGCACTCTTTATATTGCCGACGGCAACGCGCATCTCAACGGCTACACCCTGGGCGAGGTTAGCCCGCCGCTTCCGCCCGCGCCCACCCCTACCCCATCCGCCAGCCCAGGCGACCACTACTACTTTGCCGCTACCGGACAGACGGTCAGCGGGCGCTTCCTGCAATACTGGGAGGCCAACGGTGGTTTGGCCCGCTTCGGCTACCCGATTAGCGCGGCGCTAACCGAGGTGTCGGCTCTGAACGGGCGCAGCTACACGGTGCAATACTTCGAGCGGGCGGAGATGGAGATGCACCCGGAGAACGCTGCGCCTTACGATGTGTTGCTCAGTCAGCTAGGCACCTTCCAGTATCGCCGCAAATACCCTACTGGTGAGCCCGGCCAGCAGCCCGCCAGCGTCAATTCCTACCACTTCAGCGCCACGGGCAAGACTATCGGCGGGCGCTTCCGCGCCTACTGGGAGGCCAATGGTGGGCTGGCGAGCTTCGGCTACCCGATCAGCGATGAGTTTACCGAGGTTAGCCCGCTCGACGGCAAGAGCTACCTTGTGCAGTATTTCGAGCGGGCGGTGTTCGAGTACCACCCCGAAAACGCTGCGCCCTACGATGTGCTACTCAGCCAGCTTGGCGCCTTCCAGTATCATCTGAAGCACCCCTGATCGCCTTGACTATTGTTACATCAAGCGTAGCCCACTGGCTGATTGCTAGTGGGCTGCTTTGTGTTGTTCGCATACTTGCATTCTTCGCTTCATTGTGGTATAATATGTATAACAATAAGTCACACAGGAGATGCCGATGTTGCTATCCATTGACCTCAGCAGTGATACCCCGATCTACCAGCAGATCCGTGACCAGGTGGTGGTTGCAATTGCCAGTGGGCAGCTAGCCGAGGGTAGCCAATTGCCCACCACCCGACAACTGGCTTCCGACTTCGGCATCAACTTCCACACAGTCAACAAAGCCTACGAGTTGCTCCACCAGGAAGGTTTCGTGCGACTCACCCGCAAGAATGGCACCAGAGTGTATCGCGCCAACCAGCCAGATGATCGCTTTACCGCTGGCTGGAGTGAGCGGCTCAGAACCCTGCTAGCGGAGGCATATATCAAGGATATGCCTCCTGCCGAAATCCTGACACATTGCCAGCGGGCGCTTGCCACCTTCAGCCCGCCGCAGTTCGCTGAACCACCAGCGGAGAAAGGGTTAGCGCGATGCTTCTTTACTACATAATCACTGCCTTCCAATTCGTGTTGATCACCGCTATTTACTGGATGCTTCCGAATCTGACCCGCCCCACCATCCCGTTTGGGGTACGCATACCGCTAGCCCATGCCAATGAGCCAGCGATTGCCACCGAGCGGCGGCAGTACCGCACCCGCCTGCTGCTGGTCGCCGTACTGGTTATCGCAGCCATTATCGGCTTCGCGCTGCTTACCGACAAGGCACTGGCCCTGACCTTCGGCGTGGTGGCGCTGGCAATCGCTTTCTGGGCCGTCTACTACTATAGCCATCGCCGCTTGCAGGCGGTGAAGGGAGCAGCAGGTTGGTTTGCGGGAACCCACCAGGTGGTAATGGCTAGCACTGAAGTGCGCTCCCTAACTGCGGCGGTGTCCTGGCCGCTACTGATCGTCGCAGTCGGGCTGATCTTGCTGACTGCCGCGCTCGGCATCTGGCTCTATCCGGCCTTGCCTGAGCAACTGAACACCCTCTTCGATGCCAACGGGGTAGCCAATGCCACGACGCAGAAGTCGGTGTTGAGCGCCTTCATCCCGCTCATTGTGCAGATTGTCCTCACCACTCTGCTTGGTGGGTTGGTCTTGCTGACCGGGCAGATGCGCCAGGATATTGACGTGGAGGAGCCAGCGGCATCAGCACAGCAGCAGAAACAGCTAATGCGGACATTTGGGCGCGGTTTGCTGCTGGTCGCAGTGTGTATAGACCTGACCCTGCTGCTGATTGCGCTGCGAATTTGGGGTCTGCTGCCAGTGGATGGGCTACCTGTGGCCTATCTTGCCCTCCCCGTGCTGCTGGGTGCGGTTGGGTTCGTGGTTATGCTAGTAAAGTCGCATCCCTGCTATCGCCGGAGCGGAAGCGGGGGAGCAGCCTGGGTACGTCAATCGTGACGATGACCGCTTCTGGGTAGGCGGTGTAATCTACGTGAACCGTAACGACCCTTCATTGGTGGTCAGAAGGCGTTTCGGTTTGGGCCTGACCCTCAACTTCGGCCAGCCCGCCGCCTGGGCGATAATGGGGGGTTTTCTCCTGAGCGTGGTGACGATCGTGTTGCTGGTGCTAGCCGCTAGGAGATAGCGGCTAGCACCAGGCACATTCTAATACCAATACGCCGAGCAAATGGTGTATTATCCGTAGGGGCGCACTGACGTGCGCCCTGGCGCATTTTACACCAGCGCCATGACGATTTGGTATAATACCAATTCGCCAAGCAAATGGAGCAAATCCGTAGGGGCGGGCGGCTGCCCGCCCATCCGTTTTATACCATCAAGGTGACGAATTGGTATAAGGCTGATGGGTGATGCCCGCATAGATGATCTGGGCCATCTCGTCGCGGCGGATGTTGTTGTTGGGCCGGAAAGTGCCATCGGCGTAGCCGTTGATGACCCCCTTGTAATGAGCGGTCTCGATGCTGGCGTAGAAAACGTTGCTGGGAGGCACGTCGGTGAAGTCCTGCCCGCCGCCGGTTGGCGTATAGAGCGGGTAGTGTGCTGCGCCGACTACCAGCTTGGTAAGTTGTCCCCTGGTTATGGGTAGGTTGGGCAGGTAGCAGGGTGATCTTACGCCGTGAGCAGCACAGCTAGCCATATCGAAGCCGCTGAGGATGCCCGCATGGTAGCCGCTCTCGATGTAGGCATAGGCGAAGTAGCTGGCTGGCACATCGCTGAAGTCGGGCGTGGCAGGAGTGTAGGAAGGTAGGCCAAAGCCGAGCGCGACCACCTTGGCGAACTGGCCGCGTGTGGACGTTCCAGCGGGCGAGTAGTGGGTTGCATCGGTGCCGTTGATCACCCCGCGACAATTCAGGTAATGAATCGCCGCATAGAATATATTGCCAGCAATGTCCACAAAGGGGTTGACGCAGTTGGTCGCGGTAGCAGTGGGCGTTATAGGGGTAGGGCTGGCGCAGGCAGGCGGACAGCCGGGCGTGGGGGTGAAAGTCGGTGTCGGAGTGCTAGATGGCGCAAGCGTCGGCAAGGTGGCCGAGATCGTGGGGGATGGGATAACGCTAGGTGTGGCAGTGGGACAACCAACTGGGCCACAGGGGGTGGGCGTGCCGATAGGGGTGGGGGTGTTGCTAGGCGTGGCCGTTGGCGGAGCGATGGTTGGGGTGGGAGTGCCAGCCAGGCAGATGTAGATTTCAATATCGTCAATGTTCCAGCCTCGCGCAAAACCACCGCTGCCAGTGCCGAGGCGGAAGCGGAAGCTGGGGCTGTGGCCGAGCAACGTGGTCAGGTTGAGGATTGAGGCAGTGTACTGCGGATTGTCGGGATTGTTGCCAACGAAGCCGCTGCGCCCATTGAGCGGGTTGCCGCTGCCACTGATCACGCCGGTGTAGCCGTTCTGCACGAACAGCGGCCCGGCATCCTGCCAGGGGGTGCCAGGGTCGGGCTGATATTCCACCACTCCGCCATCGGCGTTGCCCTGCCGAAAGTTGTAGAGTTGCCAGAAGGCCAGCCCCGCCGATGGGGGGGTGATAGGCAAGGTGACGCTTACCGCCAAAGTCAGTTGCTGGTCGTCAATCACATTGAGGCTCTGGGCAAACCACGAGTGGATAGGGCTATGCGAACTGGCAGTGGTAAGCTGCCAGGTATCAGGTTGGCCGCCGTGTTCCCAGTTGCCGCCACCGTTCTCCAGGTTGTCGAGGAAAAGGTCCTGATAGGCGAGCGGCGCAGCATTGAGCTGGCCGCGCCGACAGCCAGTTGGCCCACCATCGGGCGCAGCAGGGAGTGAAGCAGCGGTGGTATAGCCAAGGGTGGGGGGATCGGCTGCTGCGCCGCCCACACCGAGGCTAGCCGCGATCAGCAGTGCCGCTACTTGCAGCATAATCAGCCGCCTGCTCATGCTTAGATGATACTTGTCCATGGAGATGCTCCTTCCTAAATCTTCCATTGCAGATTATGCCATTATATCACGATCTTCTTTGCCGTGCCGTGCCGCTGCCATTACCCCTCTGCACAGGGCAGTGGGCGCGTCTTTCGTGCGCCCCATTTTTGCGTATTGCCGCACTGCTGACATTGTAGCCAGCAGTGCGGTATAATCCTGTAGTGTATTGTATTGTTCGGTAGTCACAATCGCTGGACTGAGGACTGGGGGCTGGGGACTGAGAACTAAAGACGGCGCTAGTTTCCCCTCTTGGGGAGGGCTAGGGGAGGGTGCAAGTCGCGCTGCCGATCCTACCCCTTGCCCCTCCCTAAGACGGGAGAGTATCAGAAATGTTTTTGCTGGGTGCTGAGGTAAGGCGATGTATGACTTGAGGGCGTTCCGCGAACGGGTGATGGAGCTATGTGCCAGAGCGCGGCCATACGAAGAGGGGCGACGCGCCAGCCAGCAGGATCTGGCCGACGCAGTGGGCCTGAGCCGACCGGCTTTGAGCAATCGGCTGAACGGCACGCGCAATGCCAAGCTGACCGAGCGTGACGTGCGGGCGATGGTGCGGACGCTGGCGGAGTGGGAGGCGATTGGCAGCGAAGCGGAGGCGCGGGAGTTGCTGGCGCTAGTAAACTGTGCTACGTTCACCGCTGCCGAGTGGGCCGCGCCGCCGCTCGATCGGCTGCTGCGGACATTGGGCGAGGGGGGAGCGGAAGGTAGCGCACGACAGGCCATGCCTGCCAGCCCACGATATATATCGGGTCCACGACATAATCTGCCCTTGCAGCTAACCTCGTTCATCGGGCGCGAGTCGCAGATTGGCGAGGTAGAGCGGCTGCTGGGGCGGGCGCGGCTGCTGACCCTGCTGGGGCCGGGCGGCTGCGGCAAGACGCGACTGGCGCTGGAATTGGCGGCGCGGATGGTGGGTCGTTTCGCCGATGGGGTCTGGTTGGTGGAGTTGGCGGGGCTGGGCGAACCGACGCTGGTGGAGCAGGCGGTAGCGCGGGCGCTGGGGGTACGCGAACAGCGCGGCGCGGAGCTAGCCAGCGCCCTGCTCGACCACCTGCGTGAGCGCGAACTGTTGCTGGTATTGGACAACTGCGAACACCTGACCGCTGCCTGCGCCGCGCTGGCCCATCGGCTGCTACTCGCTTGCCCCAGCCTGCGTATCCTTGCCACCAGCCGCGAGGCGCTGCGTACCCAGGGCGAGGTAAGCTGGCCGGTGCCAGCAATGTCGCTGCCAGGACCAAAGGCGCGTATCAATGCGGCGGTCGCTGATCGTTACGAGGCGGTGCGCCTGTTCGTCGAGCGAGCCGCTGACGTGCGCCCCGGCTTCGCTCTGAACGCCAGCAACGCCACCGCCGTCTGCCAGATCTGCGAACGGCTGGACGGCCTGCCGCTGGCGATTGAACTGGCCGCCGCGCTCACCGCGCAGTTTACGCCACCTGCATTGCTGACCCGACTGGACAATCGCTTGCTGCTGCTGACTGGTGGGGCAAGAGAGCTAACCGCCCGCCAGCAAACCTTGCGCGGCGCGATTGACTGGAGCTACAACCTGCTCCCCGCCGCCGAGCAATGGCTGTTTGCCCAACTCGCCGTCTTTGTGGGTGGCTTCACCATCGAAGCGGCCACCACGATTTACGGCGATTTTGGATTGCCGATTTTGGACTTTAGCTTGATTGAAGAAACTGGCAAAATAGATGGTCATGAACCAAAATCCAAAATCCAAAATCCAAAACCCGAAGTCCTCAATCTACTGACTGCGTTGGTAAACAAGAGCCTGCTGCGTTGCGCCACAGTGTCACCCGACCAGGATAGCAGAGGCGATGAGACTCGCTTCGCCATGCTGGAAACAATCCGCGAGTACGCGCTGGCAAAGCTGGATGAGGCTGATGATGCCGTGTTGGTGCGAAGGCGGCACGCCGCCTATTATCTGCAAATGGCCGATGCCGCCGAGCCAGCATTGGCGGGCAGCGAACAGCTAGCCTGGCTGCAGCGGCTGGAGCGCGAACACGACAACCTGCGGGCCGCGCTGGCCTGGAGCATCGCACAGGATGAGGTGGAGACTGCGCTGCTGCTGGGGCGGGCTTTGTGGCGGTTCTGGTATATTCGCGGCTACGCCAGCGAGGGGCGGGGCTGGTTGGAAGCGGCGCTGGCAAAGAGCGTGGGGCGAGCGGCGGCGGCGCGGGCGCGGGCCTTGAACAGTGTGGGGGTGTTGACCTGGTATCAGGGCGACTACGTGGCGGCGCGACAATTCCTCGAAGAGGGTCTGGCAACCCATCGCCAACTTGATTACAAGCTGGGCATCTCCTCGACGCTCAACAACCTGGGGCTGGTGGCACTCAGCCAGGGCGAGTACGAGCGGGCCAAGCCGCTATTCGACGAGAGCCTTGCCATCGTGCGCGGGCTGGGCGATAACACCGCCATTTCCGCTACGCTGGACAACCTGGGGCGGGTGGCGATGCACCAGGGCGACTACGCGCTGGCAACGGCCCGCTGCACTGAGAGCCTCGCGCTTAAGCGCACCCTGGGCGACGATCGTGGTGTAGCCTTTTCGCTGAACAGCCTGGGCCGCATCGCCTATCTGAAAGGCGACCCAGCGGCAGAGTCTCTGTTTGTCCAGAGCCTGCGGCTGTATCAGGAGTTGGGTAGCAGGCAGGGAGTGGCCGAGGTAAATGGCAACCTGGGGCTGGTGGCGCTGCGGCTTGGCGATTACTCGCAAGCCGCCCGCTTGCTGCGCGACAGCCTGACAGCGCATCAGGAACTGGGCAACAAGGCAGGCATCGCTCAGACGCTAGCCTCATTCGCCGATCTCAGTCTGGCCGAGGGGCAGGCAGCACGGGCGACCACCCTGCTCGGTGTGGCCGACTGGCTGCTGCACAGTCTGGGAGCGATCCTGCCGCCGGTGGAACAAGCCCGCCAACGCGACATCCTGGCCGCCGCCCGTGCCGCGCTGGACGAAGCGGGATTTGCCACCGCCTGGAGCGCGGGGCTGGGTCTGAACCTCGACCAGGCGGTGGCCTATGCCTGTGAGTTGACCGCATCCTGATCGGCGCTCATAAGGCTAATTAGCCGAGCAAATGGTGTAATATCCGTAGGGGCGCACTGACGTGCGCCCTGGCGCAATTTACACCAGCGCCATACGCAATTGGTGTAAGGCCAAATGTAGGGGGCGCACTTCACGATGCGCCCCCTCTTGCAAAGCCTACACCCGTCAAGGTGTAGTCACACCCTTATAGACGATCTGGGCCATCTCGTCGCGGCGAATGTTGTTGTTGGGCAAGAAGTTGCCGCCGGGATAGCCGTTGATGATGCCCATATGGTAGGCTGTCTCGATACTGGTGTAGAAGACGTTGCTGGGCGGCACGTCGTTGAAGTCCTGTCCACCGCTCGGCGTATATAGCGGGTAACCGGCCGCGCTTACAACCAGCTTGGTGAGTTGAGTAGATCAGGGTTTGACCGTCGGGGGCGAACTTGCTGACGAAGGCATCATCGTTGCCACCCGCATAGTGTGGTTGGTAGGGGTTGCCAGCTGTGGGGAAATCAGTGCCGTCGGTGTGGCCGATAATATAGCTGGCCCCGCTATTGTCCACCGCTACGCTGAAAGCGAGGTCGTTTCCCGTGCCGCCGAGGTAGGTAGAATAATCGAGGGTACGGTCTATGATAAGCTCGTGGCTGCGGTCGTAAGCAGCAAGTCTGAAGCCCACCTCATCCGCCCCGATAACCTGATAGACACCCCCAACCTTAGCCATGCCTTGCGCGGTGGTTTGATAGATAAGCGGGGCAGGCTGGCGGATTTGGCCGCCAGGAGCGTTGATTAGCAGATTACCGGCAGCGAGGGTGAGATTGTCCGCTCCTGCCACCTTGAGGCGAATAAGGCCAGGGTTAGCCCCTGGTTGCACAATGAAGTCGTACTCCAACTTACCAGCGCTGCTGCTATACCAGACCATGTCAATGCCAGGGTAGGCATTATGGTAGACGATGCGCCCAAAATGCGGCACCTGAGTATGCCACTGGCTGGCATCATTGCCGATAAAGTAGTTGCTATTTCCTGCCTGCTCATTTTCGGCGCTGATTTGCGGCTGGAGGTAGGCCCCCGATAGGCTGAAGCGCAAGATTGAGGATGGGGGATGGGCAGCCGCCAGGTTCGCGGGCAGATCTGGGTTTGGCGATGTACCAGCGGTAGTTAGCGCCAGTACCACTTCACGTTCGGTAAGAAATACGGAATAACCCCATCCGTGCGCGAGGTATAGCACTTGGGGATCAGCCTGGCCCACATCTGGTTCGAAGAACAGTCCCTTATTGATGAAACTTGCGCGGTTTAGCCGGGCTTGCTCAGTAGTGAGACTCTGCGGTTGGGTAGTTGACTTCACCGTAAAGGGTATTAACATCAAGGTCAGTAGCAACATAGATGCGCCAACCGCTAGCCAACGCCTTGTGGATACAGGCATGGTTCTTCCTCCTAACTTTACCTTGCATATATAAGCGAGAAACGCCGATATTACAGGCACAGTTAAGGCTTGCCGCCAGAAATGATGCGGCAAAAAGCGAAAACCCGAACAGTCCTTACGGAGTATCCGGGATCTTGTAGCGCCCAAAGCATTGCGGTCTGAAGCGACGCTATCCTACTACCGTTCAATCCTGCTGTCAAGCAGGTTTTTACCACCAAACGAGGTGGCAACCAGCTTGCAGCCACCTGGCCGCTGTGCTAGAATGGCAGCGATAAGATATTACAAAGGGGGTTACGCAGATGAACGATTATGAGGCCGAACGGCAGGCTTTCCATCTCGATGTCCCAGAATACTTCAACTTCGCCAGTGATGTGATTGACAAGTGGGCGGCGCAGCCAGAAAAACTTGCCATGCTGTGGGTGGGGCAGGGTGGCGAGGGTGAGGAACGGCTCTCCTACGCTTACTTCGCGGAGCGTTCCCGTCGCGCCGCCAACGCCTTCGCCAGCCTCGGCATCCAAAAAGGCGATGCCGTGATGGTGATGCTGCCACGCATCCCTGAATGGTGGGAGACGGTGCTGGGTCTGATTCGGCTGGGCGCGATCGCCATCCCCTGCACCACACTGCTTACCGCTAAAGATGTTCAGTTCCGCGCCGAAACGGCTCAGGCACGGGCCTTGATCACCGATCACGAGGGCGCAGCCAAGTTCGACCAGGTGCGCGACCAGTGTCCCACCATTGAGTTTGCTATCCTCGCTGACCGCCCTACCACAGATAGCGCCGCGGGCGCGGGCTGGACTGATTACCAGCAGAGCGCAGCCGCCGCTTCAGCAGAATACAACGGCGCGAAGACGCGCAGCGATGACCCTTGCCTGGTCTATTTCACCTCTGGCACGGTCGGCTACCCCAAAATGGTGCTGCACACTCAGGCCAGCTACCCCATCGGTCATACCATCACCGGCAAATACTGGCTCGACCTGCACGAGAACGATTTGCACTGGAACCTCTCCGAGATGGGTTGGGCTAAAGCGGCCTGGAGCAACCTGTTCGGCCCCTGGATTATGGGCGCGGCGATGTTCATCCAGGATGCGCGGGGCAAGTTCAATACAAATGAGACGCTGGAGATGCTCCATCATTACCCCATCACCACGCTCTGCGCTCCACCAACCGCTTATCGGATGCTGGTCCTCGATCAGTCGCTGGCATATCTTAAGGCCAACCCTCCGCTGGCTTTGCGCCACTGTGTGGGGGCCGGTGAGCCGCTCAACCCTGAAGTGATCAAGGTGTGGGAGCAAGCCACTGGCATGACCATCCGCGACGGTTATGGGCAGACTGAGACGGTGCTGATATGCGCCAACTTCCCCTCGATCACGGTCAAGCCCGGTTCGATGGGCAAGCCTTCACCCGGCTTCGACCTCAGCGTGGTGGACGAGGATGGCAGCGAACTGCCGCCCAACCGTGAAGGCGACATCGCGGTGCGGGTGAAGCCCCAGCGACCGTCCTGGATGTTTAAGGAATACTGGCGCAACCCGGAGGCAACCGAGGCGTGTATGCGCGGCGACTGGTATATCACTGGCGACCGCGCCTACAAGGATGAGGATGGGTATTTCTGGTTCGTGGGCCGCGCCGATGATGTGATTATCAGCGCGGGCTACCGCATCGGGCCTTTCGAGGTGGAAAGTGCGCTGAAGGAACACCCAGCGGTCGCCGAATCCGCCGTGATCGCCAGCCCCGATCAGATGCGCGGCGAGATCGTCAAGGCTTTCGTCATCCTCGCACCGGGCTATCAGCCATCTGAGGCGCTGGCGCACGAACTGCAAGAGTACGTCAAGGGGGTAACTGCGCCTTACAAGTATCCCCGCGAGATCGAATTCGTGGCGGCGTTGCCCAAGACGATTTCGGGCAAGATCCGGGGGGTGTAGCTACGTGAGATGGAGCGGTAACTACGGTGGCTGCGGGGTGATGCTGTGGTTAAGGATGGGTGGGGGTGGGGGTTGGCTTCGGCTTGTCTGCCGCCAACTCGGTATAACCATAGTCGCCACCAAACAGGCGGCCCAATTCGCCTCGCGCCGCGTTCCAGTCCAGAGTGAAGGTGTCGCCCAGCTTGGGGTCGGAGTAGGGCAGGATCATTTGCGGGCTGATTGCGGTGGAGATGACGTGGCTGCTATCAATGCCACTCAGTAGCCGGGCTAGGCTGATCTGCTCACCTAGATCGAGGTTGGTCTGCAAGGTGTCGCCCACGCTGCTGATCAGGTTGGGCAGGCTAGGCAGCACGTTCAGTTGCTGCGCCTTGGCCCGCAGTGCGAGGATAATCTGGCGCTGCCGCGCCTGGCGGGCGAAGTCTCCGTCGGCGTGGCGGGTGCGCACATATTCGAGCGCCCGTGCGCCATCCATATGCTGCGGCCCGGCATCGAAGTGAACCGTCATCGTGCCATTGTTCGGGGTGGGATACTTATTGTCGTCAATCGAATACGGCACGTCTATATCCACGCCGCCAACCGCATCCACAACCTTCTGGAAACCTTGAAAATTGACGCTGATGTAATACTTGATCG
>JBBRMT010000066.1:0-19792 GCA_038230695.1 Chloroflexia bacterium | reverse complement strand
CTTCCGACATGGTGAGGCCATCATCCACGTGCTGTGGCAGCGTGAGGATGTGCCACCCGCGTCCGCCGACGTTACCCTCAGTCTGCCCAGCGTGCAGGTTATTGCGGTTGATGGTAGCGCAATTGCCGCAACAGCCCAGGGTGGCAAGGTACAGGTAAACCTCAGCGCGTCACCGATCTATGTGGTCGAGCAGCCCAACCCGTTGCCCAATGGCGCGAGCCTCGACCCTACGACCGATCCCGTATCGCCGACCGGCCTGCATGTGTCCAGCCGCTTCCAGAGCTTCTGGGCGAAATATGGCGGCTTGCCCACCTTCGGCTACGCGATTAGCGGCGAACGCTACGAGCAGTCGCCCAGCGACGGCAAGAGCTACATCGTGCAATGGTTCGAGCGGGCGCGGTTCGAGTGGCACCCAGAGTTCCTCGGCAGCGACAACGCAGTGGAACTCGGTCTGCTGGGCAGACAGGCGACTGCCGGGCGCAGCTTCGCCACCGTCGCGCCGTTCCATTCCACACCTATTGCCGTCTACTTCACCGCCACCAGCCACAGCCTCAGCGGGCGCTTCTTGCAATACTGGCAAACGACTGGCGGCCTCACCCTCTATGGCTACCCCATCAGCGAACCGCTGACCGAGGCTGGCAGCGACGGCAAACCCTATACCGTGCAATACTTCGAGCGGGCGCGGTTCGAGTACCACCCAGAGAACCAACCACCCTACGATGTGCTGCTAGGGCTGCTAGGCAGGCAGTTGTACAAGCCTTGACCGAGTGTGGTATGGTGAGCCACTAGTGGGAGGGTGCAGCCTGGGGAGCAAGCTGGGTCAGCACGTACCAGGCGGCGATATGCTGGAAACGGTCAGCGGGACTGGCAAGCGGAGGCAGGGTGATACCCTGAGCGCGAACGTTGGCCGCGTAGGTGTAGGTGGGGTAATATAGAGGCAGGCTGGGCATCGCATTGGCGAAGGCTTGTTGAAATGCGGTATAGGCTGTTATGCGCGTCGAGCGATCGTTGCTCTGTCGCCCCTGCTCCAGAGCGAGGTCGGCCTGATTGTTGAGCCAGCCCGCGAAGTTCAGCCCATCAGGATTGTCGGCCTGGGTCGAGTGCCATAGGCTATAGGCATCGGGGTCGTAATCCAGCCCCTGCCAGCCAAGCAACGCGGCATCGAAGTTGCGGGGCAGGAGATGCTGGTTGACCAGTTCATCCTGTCCCAGCGGTGTGAGTGTCACTCCAACCCCTACCTGGGCAAGATTGGCGGCGACCAGTTGTGCCGCTTTCGCCAGATAAGGATTGTCGCTATTGTAGAGCAGGGTGAACTTCAGGGCCACGCCAGCGGCATTGACCCGCCCGCCCGCCGTCAACTGCCAGCCAGCGCTATCGAGCAATTGATTGGCCTTGCTAACACTGTAATCATAAGCGCCACCCGCCACGCGGCTATAGCCGAGGTCGCTGGGCAGCAACGGGCTGTCGGCGGCCACGCCTTGCCCATAGAGAGTCTGGGCTACGATTGCGCTGCGGTCAATCGCGGCGGAGAGGGCCAGGCGCACCTCGCGTTGGCCGAAGATGGGCAGACGGTTGTTGAGAAAGATGAAAGTGGTGCGACCCAATCCCGCCTGGTATATATGCAGGTCGGGACGTTGGCTGAGACTGGTAACCTCTTCGGGGGCAACGTAGCTGATACCGTCAATCTCGCCCGCATTGAAGCCACTGAGCAGGGCGCTGGTGTTGGGATAGAAGCGGAAGGCGAAACGGCTAATCAGAGGTTTACGCGCCGTATCGTAGAATGCCTCGTTACGCTCCAAGGCTAGCAGGTTGTCGGGCGAAGGTGAGGTAACAGTAGGGGTAAGCAGGGGAGTAGGCAGGCGATAGGGGCCAGTGCCAATCGGTCGCAGGTTGAAGGGGGCGGTAGCCAGTTGGGCAGGGGTTGCTAGATACTGAGTCAGCAGGTGACTGGGGAGGATGCCGATGGTGGTAAAACCGAGGAATGGGGCGTAGGGCTGAGACAGGGTAAGGGCTACGGTGTAACTATCAGGTGCGCTGGCCTGCACGCTACTCCACGAGGAAACCAGGCTAGGATTGACTGCAAAGCGGTTGCCCTTATCTTGCAGCAAACTTATGGTGAACAAAACATCTGCGGCGCTGAAGATCTGGCCGTCGTGCCAGACCACATTGCGCCGCAGATTGAAGGTATATGTGCGCCCGTCGCTGCTAATCTGCCAACTGCTTGCCAGGTCAGGCTGGATGCTAGGCCCATCGAAGCGGGTAAGCCCGCTAAATAGCAGGCGGCTAATGTCGCGGTCAGCATCGTTGGTGGCGAATAGTGGGTTCAGGTTGGCCGGACCATTGATGCCCGCTGCTGAGGTAACACCCTCGATGTAGCTGCCCCCATTTGCCGCCTGCGGCACCTCCACACTGCGTGCGCCAACCAACAGCAGCAGGCAGACGATCAGGCCAATGGTGGCGACCAGCGCCTGAGTGCTAAAGCCGCGGCGCATCGCAACCGGCTAACCCGCCCGCTCGACGATGGAAGCAATCAGCGATACCAGCAGGAAGATTGCGCTCATCGCAATCGTGAGGCGAAAGACGAACGCCTCCAACCCGCGTCGTGAGCGATAAGTGGAGCTATTGTCACTATTGAATGAGCCGCTAAACGCGCTGCCTCGGCTTTGTGTCAGAATCAGGGCCAGCACGATAAGGGCGAGGATGATTATAACAACATTAAGCGATGTTTTGAGATCCATCTTAACTCCTATATAAAATGATCAGCGATGAAACCATCCTGCCGCTTTGCGGCAGGCGGAGCTATTATACCATTATCTACGCGTCATGGCAAGCTGTTTGTTAACTGCCCTCCAAATATGATAGAATGGAGCAAGGAGGTCTATTATACGATTATGATCGGCGATATACAATGGCTCAATCAGGATCAAACCGAGCGCAAACAGTCCAACCCTGGCGACTTGTTGGATCGTGTGGGTCAACTCTTCCGCGCCTCCAGCGTGCAGGATGTTTACAACAATACGCTGGAAGGAGCTTGCGCTCTTAGCGGAGGCTATGCCGCCTGGCTGCTGCTGCAAACCGAGGGCAGTGAAGCATTGCAGCTTAATATTGGCTGGGGCGCGGACTTGCGCGGCAGACAGAACTATATTGCGCTGGGGCAAGGACTGGCTGGGCGGGTGGGAGAACGTCAAGCCGCTGCCACCATCACCTTCGCCGCCGATACTAGCCAATCGGAGTCGCCGTATAGCGATGCGCGACGGGTGCGGCACGCTATCGCGGTGCCACTGCTGCGGGCCGACCATACCCTGATGGGCGTGTTGCAGGTTGATAGTGAACATTCCCTCAGCGTCGCGCAGCAAGCCGATTTGCGCTACTTTGCTGCGCTGGCAGTTATCGCCAGCGAACGGGTAAGTATGCTGGAGGACATCAGCGCAGGCGTAGTGTCCATGTCGGTAATCGGCACACTCTATTCTGTGCTGAACGCCGAGGCCCAGCTTGCGGTGCTGGAGCAGGAGATTGCCGACTATGCCGCAAAGCAGGTGGAAGGCGACATCTGTCTGCTGGCAATTGTCAACACTGAACCAGGCAGCAAAGGAGCGGGGCGGCAACGCCGCTGGCGTGTAGGCGGCCTATCGCACGATGTGCAGGAGCGCCGCCGCGAGATCGTCCGCATCATGGGGGGACAGGTCGGCGACGAACAGGCCGATGAGGAGCAGTTGGCAAGGGCGCTAGTGCAGAACCACGTCAAGGTCAACGATCTGCTGATCAAGCCGCTAGAGAGCCTCAAGCGGCAACTGGGTACTATCTATGCTATTCGGCTGGCGGGTCAACCGCGTTTCAACGAGCGGGAGAAGGCCGCCTTCGCCTACTACACCAGTGCAGCGGCAATCGCGCTTGACAACGCCACCCTGCTGGCTGACAACCGCGCCCGCCTGGAACAGATCATCGAACTGAAGGAACTCAACGAAAACATTATCCGTCAGATGGGTAGTGGGGTGATTACCTGTGACCCTAATGGTCGGCTGATGATGCTCAACCATGCCGCCGAGCAGTTGCTAGGCTGGGCAAGCGAACAAGTGATCGCTAAAATGGCAGTTGATGTGCTGGGGCTGGAAGCTGAGGAACGTGACTTCTGCGTGGATATGCTGCGCGATAAAGCCACCTACAAGCACGATGTACACTTGCATACCAGCACTGGTGGTGAGGTGATTGCAGAACTAAGCGCCACCCCGCTGACCGACGCAAAGGGCAAGTTCAGCGGCATGATCGTGCTAATTAACGACCTGACGTTGGCGCGGGAGCAGGAAGCGGAGCGCAAGCGGGTGGAGCGGCTCGACGCAATTGCCAATATGGCCGCACACGTCGCGCACGAGATGCGTAACCCGCTTGGTATTATCAACTTGCTGGCTCAGAACCTGAACATGATGCTAGAACATACTGATGATGCCCAACGCGCCGAGCGTGAGGATAGCCTGCGCCGCTTGCAGAAGCAGGTGGGGCGATTGAGCAGTATGCTAAATGAGATTTTGAACTTCTCCCGCCCCCCGCAGTTGCAATTCGTGCCAACCGACCTGGCCGTGCAGATCGGTCAATCACTCCGCAACCATTATGATATTCTATCCCGCCATCACATCAAGGTACTAGAGGAATACAGCCCCGATTTGCCCATGCTGATTATGGATGCTGCACGCATCGAAGCGGTATTTGACAACCTGGTACGCAATGCTGCCCAGGCAATGAATAATGGCGGTACGCTGACGATCTCCGCCCGCTGCCTGGATCAATCAGATCGCATCAGCGATGAGCGACACGTTGAGGTTATAGTCGCTGACACCGGCGTAGGCATCGGCGACGAGGTGCTGCCCCATATTTTCGAGCCATTCTATACCAACAAGGCGCAAGGAACAGGGCTGGGGCTAGCGATCGTGCATCGCTTCGTCGAGGAGCATAATGGCAGCGTTACAGTCAGCAGCAAAGTGGGTGAGGGGACGGTTTTCACCATCAAGTTCAAGGTCAAGGATGCTGCGGCGGGCGAGTTACCACCAGCAGGTAACGGCTATCGTGGCGCAGGCCATCGAATGCGGGATCGCTAGTCGCCCGCACCCGATACGAGTCATCCAACTCAGCAGCAAAGGCAAGCTGGCGGATCGCTTCAGTTGCATTAGTATCCGCCGCCGCTTGCGCTGCGGCATAATACTCTGCTGCCTGTTCCGAGACAGTCTCCTCTTTGGGCTTCTCAGTTTTGCCGCCCAATATGTCTTTAAGCCAATCTAGCAAGGTATCTCCCTCCTGCTTTGCCGATTCCATTGTGGCAAATATTATACCACCTGCGCGTCAAAGAATCGAACTTGCGGATTCGCAACCTTGCCTCGTCTTGTTCGTTAGACATAGCGAAGGGGCAACAATACTGGCTGTCCCATACGAAAATAATGTGCAATAGCAACAGGAGACAATAGCGATGAAGAGATATTTTAGCAAGACGCTGCTGGCGCTGGCAATTATTGGCCTGGCGCTTACCCCCGCGCTGGTAGCGCAACCGGCACACGCCGCCAATGCGGTGTTCGATGCCATCTGGCAGCGCACCGACCTGCCCGTGCAGCAGGGGCTGGTCAGCCGCAGCTGGGTGTGGGGCAACCAGTTGACCCAGGACATCTACGAGCCTTATGCCCAGGGGCCGAACGGCACCCACATGGTACGTTACTACGACAAGAGCCGCATGGAAGTCAACCACCCTGATACCGCGCCCAACACAGTGTCGAATGGCCTGCTGGTGGTGGATATGATCAACGGGCGCATCCAGGTGGGCGATAATCAGTATCAACAGGCCAGCCCCGCCAACATCCAGATAGGCGGTGATACACCGGGGAGCAACCCGCTTACCCCGCGCTACTCCGACCTCGCCCCGATTATGGCGGCGACTGGCAGCCGCATCGGCGGCGACGTGATTGCCACCTATGCCAGCAACCAGATCATTGGCAGCGACCCCGCGCGGGCGGGCCAGGTAACGATTGCCGCATATAGCACCCAGACCGGCCACAATATCCCTAGCGTGTTCTGGAGCTTCATGAACGCCAGCGGCACGATCTGGAATGGCAGCGCCTACGTCCAGGGTCAGGTCATGGATTGGCTATCCGCGCTGGGCTACCCCATCACCGAGCCTTACTGGACCGTCATCCGCGTTGGCGGTCACGATCGGTCAGTGATGTTCCAGGCCTTCCAGCGTCGCATCCTCACCTTCACCCCCACCAACCCCGGCGGTTTCCGCGTGGAGATGGGCAATGTGGGCGCACAATACTTTAACTGGCGCTACCCCAACGGCATTGGCGCGGGCCAGAACTGCAGCGCCGCTACGCTAAACGTGTTCAACAACGTTATCGCCCACAGCGGCAATCTGAGTGGGTTGTTGGGTTGCCCTACTGATGCCGGTCTCAGCGGCAGCAACATCATCTCCGCCTGGGAGAGCTTCCAGCGTGGGCAGATGATCTGGGTACGCAACCAGAACGACCCCAACGATAAGAGCATCTACGTCCTCTACACCGATGGTAGTTACCAGGTTTATGCCGACACCTGGAGCGACGGCCAGCCAGTCAGCGGCGGTCTCACCCCACCAGCGGGCCTGTTCGAGCCAGTGCGTGGCTTCGGCAAGGTCTGGCGCGACCAGACTGGCGTGCAAACTAAGCTGGGATGGGCTACTGCAACCGAAGTGGGCGGCGGTGGCGCACGTCAGGGCTTCCAGTTCGCTACCATGTTCTACATCGGAGCCAACGATCAGGTCTACAGCCTGTTCTACACCAATGGCGACGTGCATCAGCCCACTGGCCGCTGGCAGCAGTACAACCGCTAGGGCAGCGCTGAGGGCTGAGGTTTGAGTTTGCAGAGAGCGTCCGCAAGGGCGCTTTCTGCGTGTAGATGTTTACGATTGGCATTGTTGCAGGGCAAGTGGGCGGATGCCATGCGCCCCTACGCCACTCCAAATCCGCTTCATCCGTTTCCCAAATCCGCTGGCTGGTCGCGCCCATATTCCACCCACCGCTAGCAGCAACCCTCACCCCTCATTCCTCAGTCCTCAGCGGCCGCCTGCAAACCAAAACTGATGCTGCTATAATAGCATTGCGGCGCGAGTGGCCGCCAGGGTGATTGCACAGGAAAGGAGCAAGTGGAGAAATGGTGAAGCATAAGGCAGTTTGGAGCCGGGTAGTGGAAGCGGGGGCGCTGCTGGTGTTGCTGCTCGGCGGCATGGGGCAAGCGGGGGCGCAGGCAGCCAGCCGCTACTTCCCGGAGACCAGCCATACCGTAAGCGGCGCGTTCCTCAACTACTGGAACAGCAATGGCGGGTTGGCGCAGCAGGGCTATCCCATCACTGAGGAATACCCTGAAGTGAACGACATTGACGGCAAGACCTACAACACTCAATACTTCCAGCGGGCGCGGTTCGAGTTCCACCCCGAAATCGGCGACCAGAACAATCAGGTGCTGCTAGGGTTGCTCGGCGCTGAGGCGTTCCTGGCCCGCTATCACAACCTCAACGCCGCAGTCAACCCCGTAATTGTGCCGGGTGGTGGCAGCCGCTTCTTCCCCGACACCGGCCATACTGTAACCGGCCTGTTTCTCAACTACTGGAATACGCATGGTGGGCTGCGGCAGGAGGGCTTCCCCATCAGCGAGGCGTTCGTCGAGGCCAGCCTGACTGATGGCCGCCCCTATATTACCCAATACTTCCAGCGGGCGAGATTCGAATATCACTCCGAAATCAGCGGCCAGAACAATCAGGTTCTACTCGGCCTGGTGGGGGTGGAGATCTACCAGCGTAAGGTAAGCGGCGGCGGATCGGGGCCAACCCCAACCGCAGTGGCGGGCGGTAACTGCACAAGCGGCGTGCTTCAGGTGTTCCAGTATGCTCTAGCCAATAATTCCAACCTTGCCACCCAGCTTGGCTGCCCCACCGATGCGGGTGGCGACAACAATAGCGCTTCGCGGGTGCATGGCGGCTATCAGAAGTTCCGCTACGGCGTAGGGATGATAGTCAGCCAGGAAGGCGGCCCGAACTACGTTTATGGCCTCCATCCCAATCATACTTTCAGCCGCGTAAATTATGAGGGGGTAGACAACAAGGGTGGCGCTCCGCCACTGCCCGGCCCGCACTTCGAGGGGTCGGCAGGGTCGCTGGCGCTGGGTCCGGCAACAGGAGACGAGGATTACGGCGACGGTGGTTATCAGAACTACCAGAATGGCACCCTCTACTCCGTTGGAAGCCAGACCCAAATGGTGTTCGCAATCTTCCCAGCGGGGGCAACCAGTGGCACGTGGGCCGAATACAACAGCCGTGCCGGACAGTAGCGAATCGCATCGCGTTGCGCCGCCCCTGATCGGTGAGGAGTGGCGGGAGTTCACCCGCCCTCCACTCTATCTTCTGCTTGCGCTTGGCCTGCTGCTGATTGCCCTTGCCTACCAGGTGCGTAGCGGCGCTAACCTGAGCGTGGATGTGGGCGGCGCTGGCGATACGCCATACGTCGTCCACTTCCAGCGCCCCGAAAGCAACGCCAACTTCAACTACCGTTGGTCAAGCGACCGCTCCTGGCTGGAAGTGCCAGGGGTGGGGCGCAATCAACCATTGCTGCTGACTATGCGGCTGGCGGGCTTCCGGCCCAACGGCTATTACCCCGCCGTTCTAACCGTCACAGTAGGGGGGCAGCCGCTAGCGGTGTTCACCACCAGCACTGTGATAAGTGTCTACACCACTTCCATCCCCGCCACGCTGAACAACGCCGACGATCTAACCGTCTATCTCGATAGCTCCTATTTCACCCCCTCGGCGATCCGCGTAAGTTGGGGGTGACGGTTGACTGGATGCGGCTAACCGACAACTCCGTGCCGGTTAGCGGCGGGCTGGTGCTACCACCGATCGGAGATACCGGCTGGCTGTTGCTTACTCTGCTGCTGCTCTATCTCCGCCTTCGTCACCTGCGCGTAAGCTGGCGGCCGGCGATAGCGGTTTGCGCCACCCTGATGTTGGTGGCTGCCGCGCTGCTGGTGTTCGACCGCTACGACCTGACCCTATTTGTCCTACCGCTATTCACAGTGATGCTCTGCGTCTATGGGCTGGCTTTGCTGCTGCCGCCTGTTGCCGCCTGGACGCTGACGCGGCTGGGGGCGAAGCCGAGCGCAACTGCTTTGCAAGCCCTTATGCTCATCTATCTGGCCGCTTTCGCCATCAAGGCGGGCGGAATGATGCACCCCCAGTTTCAGGTACTCGATCAAACCCTACGCGCCCATCAGGTGCAGGAGTTGGTTGCCGACCCCGCCGCGTTCTGGGCCAAGTATCAGCAGATCAGCACCGCCGATACCAGCGGCGCGGCCAGCAGCAGCGGTCTCACCCTGCTGGGGCAGTGGCATATCCAGGTGCCTATTCCCTACTCTCCAATCGCCTACTACCTTTTTGCCCCCTTCGGCCTGTTCTGGCACTCCTCCGTCGCCGACACCGATAAGCTGATCATTGCCAGCGATACGAGCCTGGCCGCGCTGGTGGGTACTATTGCTTTTGCTCTATACGCGCTGGCGAAACGGGGATTGGGCAGCGGGCGAGCGGGGGTGATTGCGGCCGCAATCACCTTGTTTGCGCCGGTCAGTTATCTGCGCTTCAGCGATGGCGACTGGACTTATATGTGGGGCGGATGGCTGGCAGCCGTCTATATCATGGCGGCGGTTTGCCTTGCGGACAAGGCGGGCAGGCGGCTGCCCTTTGCCATCCTCAGCCTGCTGGCAGGTCTAACCCTCGCCTCGCACACCGCGATTGCCCTGTTTGCCGCCGCATTTGTGCCACTGGCCGCCCTCATTGTGTTGCTGATGCGGCGCGGTCGGTAGGGCTTCCCGCTCTGGCCGCTACTAGCTTCGTTCGCGGTTGGGGTGGTCCTATCGCTGGTTTATTATGGCGCATACGTCTGGCCGCTGCTGACAGTTACCATCCCCGCCATTTTGGCGCATCTGGACAGTGGGGTGGGGCGGGATCAGCAATACCTGGGCCGGCCACTGCTAGCAGGCTTCTGGCCGCAGGTGTGGGCGCACTTCACCGCCTGGCCTCTGGCCCTGGCAGGGGTGGGCCTCGCCTTGTTGCTAGAGCAACGTAAATGTGAAGATCACGCCACTGCAGATACAGGCATCCGCCGCTTCTGCCTCGCCATCATCATCACATGGGCGGCAGTTTTCGCCCTATTCAGCCTCGCCGACCTGAAGGTGAACCTCTTGCAGCGGCATATGCTGTTCGCCTTGCCGTTGCTCGGCCTCCTTGCTGGCTACGCTCTGGTGAGGCTGATGCAATGGGGAACGCATAGCGGTCAACTGCTGACGAATGTAGCTACATCGGGACAAACCTACCGCACTGTGCTGCTCGAAGTAATAAAGCGCGAGTGGTTTGGCTGGCTGGTGACGCTGGGGCTGGTCGCCTTCCTGTTCCTGGTGGGCTGGGAGGTGTGGCTCAATCGGGTGCTTAACTATGTGTTGCCTCCTGGCAGCGGGTAGACAGCGCGGAGTATAAATGTTATCATAGCGCGGGATGAGGATAGTAGCGCTGATATATGATGATATAGACAACCCCTGGCTGGGCGGTGGTGGGGCGCGGCGCACCTATGAGGTGGCGCGGCGACTCACGGCGCGGCATGATCTCACCATCGTGGCGGGCGGCTACCCGTCTGCGCCAGCGCAGCGCACCCGCGACGGCGTGCGTTACCTGTTTACCGCGCCGCAGACAAGTTATGCTGCCAGCCGCCTCGCCTATATGCGCGGTGCGCCGCTACTAGCCCGTAAGCTGAAGTGCGATTTGACCATCGAGGTATTTTCCGCCTATAACCCGCTGTTCAGCCCTTTGTGGGCCAAAGGGACAATCCTGGCGATACTGCATAACATCTATAGCGGCCATGCGGCGGCCAAACATGGATTGTTGGGCAAGCTGGCGGGTTTGCTGGAGCAGCCCGCCCTCTCCCGCTTCCCAAACTACCTGGCGGTTTCGCACGGCCTGGCCGATCAACTGGCCCACACCGTCAGGCTGCGCGGCAAGCGGCTGGCGGTTATCCCTAATGGCATTGATTCTGCCTTCTTCGCCGCCCCACATAGCAGCGGGCAATCTCCCTACGTCCTGTTCCTGGGCCGCATTGACATCTACCAGAAGGGTCTCGATACCCTGCTTGCCGCTCTGCATCGCGCCAATATGCCGCCCACCGAAGGTGAGCGCATCCGTCTGATCATTGCGGGAGGTGGACCAGAGGAGCAGGTAAGCCGGGTTTGCGATCTAATCGCAGGATACGGGCTGGGCGACGATGTAGAGATGCGCGGGCGGGTCAGCACGACGCAGGCGGCGGATTTGCTTCTGGATAACGCTTGTCACTTCGTGGTAATGCCCAGCCGCCACGAGTCCTACCCACTGGTGGCTGCCGAGGCGGGTGCGGCGGGCAAGGCGTTGTTGGCTTTCGATATCAGCGGTCTGCGCGAGGCCGCTCCCGCTACCGCACATGGTTTGCTTTTGCCCCCCCTCTATCCCCCACACAGGGGGGGGGAAGTAAATAATCCTCCCAACTGGAGGGGAGGGATAAATCGTGGGGCTGAGGGTTGGGGTGAGGGTGACGAAGAGCAGCGCATCGCCACCCTAAGCGCCGCGCTAACCGCCCTATGGCATGACCCTGAACTGGCAGCGCAACTGGGTCAACGCGGGCGGTCCTGGGCGCAACGTTTCACCTGGGATGCGATTGCCAATGCTGAGGAACGTTACTACCTCAGCCTGGTAGGGATGAGCCGATGATTCTGTTTATCACCCGCAAGCATCCCCCCTCTATCGGCGGGATGCAGCGCCTCAGCCGCGACCTGACTACTGCTGTCGGTAAGCTGACCCCCGCTCGCACCATCGCCTGGGGCGGGAACGCTGCTTTCCTGCCATTGTTCGTTCCCTATGCCTTCTTCAAGACCCTACGGCTGGTGCGGTCGCAACCTAATCATGGGAAAGCTGGGTGGGGGGGCAGCGATGTGCAGCTAATCCACCTTAGCGATGCGCTGCTTGCCCCGCTGGGCATGGCGCTGAAGCGGCTCACTCATGTGCCGGTGGTAGTGACCGTGCATGGTCTGGATATTACATACCAGAACCGCATCTATCAGCGGCTGGCCCCCGGCTGGCTGCGCCATATGAATCGGCTGATCAGCGTCAGCAACCACACCCGCGAGGAGTGCCTGCGCCGCCATATCCGCCCCGACCACTGCGAAGTCATCCCCAACGGAGTTTATGCTGATGAGTTCGCCGCACCGCCTACCCACACAGGTATTGCCCAGCTAGAGCAACTGGCAGGTGATAAGCTGCAAGGGCGCAAGGTGTTGCTTACCGTGGGGCGGCTAATCGAGCGCAAAGGGGTGGCCCACTTCGTTACCAATGTGCTGCCGCAAATCGTTGCCCAGCAGCCCGACATCTGCCATATTGTGATTGGTGAGGGGCCACAGCACGCCGAGATCGAGCGTCGTATCGCCGAGCGCGGGCTAGGCAACCATGTGGCGATGCTGGGGCAGGTGGACGAGGCCACCCTGAAGGCGGCCTACCACCGTGCCGACCTGTTCATCATGCCTAACATCCCGGTGCCGAACGATGTCGAGGGCTTTGGACTAGTTGCGCTGGAGGCGGGGGCAAGTGGCGCTTATGTGGTGGCAAATCGGCTGGATGGCATCCCTGATGCAATCGTCAACGGGCAGAATGGCACCTTGATAGACGACCCAAACCAGTTTGCCGCTACGGTTATCGAACTACTTGGCGACGAGCAACATCTGGCCGCGCTGGGTCGCTCCGCCCACGAGTACGTTGCTGCCCACTTCGATTGGAGCATCATCGCCCGCCGCTATCTTGATAGTTTCGAGCAGGTGGCACTTAGAGTTACAAGTTGAAAGTTACAAGTTAAATTGAAAAGCGGATTGTATAGCAATCGAGCGTAATTGGCATCGCCGTTCTTTAACTTTCAACTTTCGCCTGAAAGGTACGTAATGTTCGCAAGACTGTGGCAGCAGTGGAAAACAAGGCGGATGCGTGGCGCGATCAGCAAGGCGCGGCGACGGCGTAAGGTGCGCGTTGCGTTGCTGGGCTGGTACGGTTCGCCCAATGTCGGCGACGAGGCGGTGCTAGCTAGCATCCTGCACACCCTGCGGGCGGATAGCGACATCAGCATTACCATTATGTCTACAAACCCGCAACGCACCAGCGCGGCGCATCCCGACCTGCGTTCGGTCAACCGCTCACTGCTCCGCGCCGAGGGTTGGCGCACGCTGATGACCAATCGGGCGTTGGTGCTGGGCGGCGGTGGGTTGCTGCAAGATCGCAGCAGCATCTACAATATGCCCTCGTTCGTCGCCTATATCGTGCTGGCGCGGCTATTCGGCAAGAAGGTGATGCTGTGGGGACTGGGGGCCGAGCCGCTGGGAACGCCGCTGGGCCGCTGGCTGGCGCGGCGGGCGATTGGCCTCAGTCATGTGGTCAGCCTGCGCGATGAAGCCTCCAAGGAGATCCTGCTTCGCGCTCATGTCAGCGAACGCAAGCTAAAAGTTACCACCGATCCTGCGCTGTTGTTGCCAGCAGCGGACAGGTCGGAGGCGGAGGCGATACTGACAGAGGCGAAAGTTTCGCGCGACGAACGACCAATGGTGGCCTTCTGCCTGCGTAAGCTGCCCGACGACCAGCCGGGGATGCACCTCGCCTACATCCTCTCAGTCAGCCAGCGCGAACGGCTAAACCGAATGTCGCGGCACGGGCATGGCCGCACCGCCTTCTTCACCAAGCTGATGGCTAGCCTCGCCGATCATGTAGTGGAGCAATATGGGGCGCAAGTGTTGTTCGTGCCATTCTGGGCTGGCCGCGATGATGTCTATATGGAGCAGATTGTGCGCCAGATGCGTAATCCCAAAGCCGCCACCGTGCTGCACGGTCAGTATCAGCCAGAGGCGATGGCCGCGCTGATGGGCGAGATGCAGATGGTGGTGGCGATGCGGCTGCACGCGGCGATATTTGCCGCCGCCCAGGACGTGCCGCCGCTGGCGATCGCCTACGCCCAGAAGGTGCGCGGGTTCATGCAGTCAATCGGCCTGGAGCAGCAGAGCATCAGCATCGAACGACTCGATGCCGAACTGATTGAGGACAAGGCCGACGAAATCTGGCAGAACCGCCTTGCCATCAGTGAGCAAATCAAGCCAAAAGTAGAGGCGCTGCGGCAAATCGGCGGATCTGAGCGGGTTTGGCTGCGCGAGTTGCTGAGGCTGACTTACGATTGAGCGATAAGACTAAGGACTAGGGACTGAGAGTGAATTGATGCAATTCAATCACTATAGGATGCTGGCAAGCGATCTGGATGGAACGCTGCTACGGAATGATCACATCATCAGCGCCCGTAGTATCGCGGCGCTACAGCAAGCGCGGGCAGTGGGTAAGACCATCCTGATCGTTACGGGCCGTCCGCCCCGCTTCGTGCGCCCGCTGCTGCTGGAAAATCATCTTGATCTGCCGTTCGCCAGCTACAACGGGGCGGCCATTTACGCGGGGCCGGAAGCAGAGCAGCCACTATACCAGCAGCCGTTGGATAATGTAACCGCACTGGCAATCATCGCCGCGCTACGTAAGTACCAGCCAGAGCTAAACTTGCAACTAGAGTCGGGCGACCAGATGCACGCTGACCGCATAGATGCGGCGATGATCGAGCGGATGCGACTAAACAACACAATTAGAGGACCACACAAAGTAGGGCTAATAGAGGAGCAGATCGCGCAGGATGGGTTGGTGAGCATGAAGCTGTTCAGCTTCGTAGGGCGCGAACGGTTGGGCCACGCGATCGAGTACGTCAACAGCTTGAGCAGCGGGGTTTACGCCACTACCAGTGGGCGCGGCTTGCTGGAGATCATGGCCGCCGGGGTTGATAAAGCAAGCGCCGCCAATTGGTGGGCGGCGCGGCAGGGTATTGCTGCCAGCGAAGTAGTTGCCTGCGGCGACGAACTGAACGACATCCCGTTGCTGAAGTGGGCGGGCCTGGGCGTTGCCGTCGCTAACGCCCAGCCCGAAGTGCTGGCGGTGGCCGATTATGTCACCGTTAGCAATGAGGAAGACGGTGTAGCCGGAATACTTGAAATGATGATTGACTAGCGGTGCTTGAAAAGGATAAACTTCTGCTGCTCCGCCACCACCGTCCAGTTGGGGTCGGCGCGGAGCGCGGCCAGCGCCTTGCCATCCTTCAGCACAGCGGCATTCTCGTCAGCTATGATGTAGGCGAGGGTCGGGGCATTGGCGACTGGCGAGTGGGGTGGGAAGTGGTAATTGCTGTCGTAGGGAGTATAAGCGGCGGGCGGGAAGTTGTAGATAAACAGGCGGGGCAGCAGGTGCGGGCCAAGCGACGAGGTGGCCGCAACGCCTGCACCCTGCGGCACCATCGCGATCAGCGACCTGGCCGCCGCGACGCGGGCATTACTCTCACCATAACGAAACGCGCTGATGATAGGGTTGCCCAGCGCAAGGTTGACGATGAGCGCAGCGGCGACGGGCAGCAGGAGTAGCCAGTGCTGAGCGCTGAGTGCTGAGGCTTGGTTGATGCTGCCACTTGCATCCGCTTCACTAATGCCTTGTGTGCCACGCCTCAGCACTTTCATAAGTTGGGAGTAGCCGAAGACCGCGCCGAGCATCAATCCAGGGATAAGCAACATCTGGTAGTGGGTCTGCGAGTCGAGTTGCGAACTGCGATTGGTCAGCAGGTTGAGCGCAAAGGTGGGCAGCAGCAGCAACCAGGCGGGCGGGTAGAGCAGCGCCAGCAACGCGCCCGGCAGCAGCATCAGCAGCACGTACCATATCTTAGGCAGGGTAAACACCAGTTGGGCAACCTCGATTGGGTGGGTGATTACATACTTGATTACATCGCCAAAGCTGGTCGCGCCACCCAGGTGGCTGTAATAGCCAATCAAGAAGTTGCTACCTTGCCCGCAGCCATTGCTTCCTGGCTCCTGCGCTCCATTCAACGCGGGGGTCGCTGTAGACTGGGCGGCAGGCTGGTTCGTCTGGGTAACGTTCGTACTCGCGCTATTGACGCAAGTGTAGGTAAACGCTGGCACCAGCGCGTAGACAGAGACGAAGAAGTATAGCAGCCCGCCCAGCAGTAGCGGCAAGCCAAAACGTAGCCGATTCCCCCTCCCCTGCAACAGGGGAGGGTTGGGGAGGGGGGCGGCGGCCAGCCCATAAACCCCCAGCATCGCCACAGTCAATGCCACATCGGTGCGAGTGAGCAACGCGGCGAAGGCGAACAGCAGAGTGGGCAGCAGCCTGCGCCGATAGAGATAATAAAGCGCGAATAGCAGCAGGGTAGTGGCAAGCGGGCGCATATAGTCGGGGAAGAGGTTGACGTACTGGGTGGTAGGGTAGAGCAGGTAGGTGGCAGCGAAGGCTAGCCCAGCAAGGCGTGAGCCGATCACGTCGCGGGCCAACCAGTAGACCGGCAACGCGCCAAGCGCAATTATAACCGTTTCTAGCAGGTTCATTGTATGCGGCGAGGCGAAGATGGCATAGAACGGCACCCATGCCGCCAGCGCAGGCATGAAGTCCATGCCGAAGATGACATTGGTGAAGTTGAAGCGCGAGTCGAAGAAGGGGTGGCCCTGGGTGGTAGCCCACACCGCCTGCTCGAAGTCCACCTGGTCGTAGCCATAGCCAAAGTGTTCGTACTTGTACCAGGCGGCCACGCCCATCACAATCGCATAACCGACGATCAACAAGCCAATCGCCAGTGTTCCGTTGCGCTGGTTCAAGTCACGGCCCATTGATGATAGTTGGCTGTTATTTACGCTCAATCCTCTATCCTGCTAGCTAGGAAGTAGGGCGGGATAAATCCCCGCCCCAAACAACAATGTCATTCATGTCTCATTGCCGCGTGCCTCATGCTTCGTCTGCGACCTTCTCGCCCACGCAGATAACCGACAGGCCCGCTGGAATGGTGAGGGTACGCAGCAGGCTGCTCTCCATCTTGTAATAAAGAATCAGCAACCTGTTCATCCAGCCAGGCACAGGCATGAAGTCGGTGCTGCTCTCGCTAACCGTACCCTCATACTTGCGACTCTTGAAGATACGTACCAGCACGCTGGGAAGCAGGATGGCCGCATTGGAGTAGCTAGCCTTGTGTACCTTGAAACCCGCTGCTTCCACCACCTTGCGTAGCATCGGCACGGTGTAGCGGCGCTTGTGGCCCAGCACCTCGTCCCAGTAGCTCCATAGGAACTTGTAGGCAGGCACGGAGATGATCACCAACCCACCCGGACGTAGCACACGGTAGAACTCGCGTAGCGCAGCGTAGTCGTCGCCGAAGTGTTCGACCGCATCAAGCGCGGTGATAATGTCGAAGCTGGTATCGCGGAAGGGCAGGCCATGGTCAATACTAGCCTCACACAATTCGTCGAGGCCGCGCTTCTGGCAGAACTGCAACGCATCGCGGGCCAGATCCATGCCCACCGGCAGGGCGTAGTTGGCGAGATGGTCAAGGTTGAGGCCGGTGCCGCAGCCGACATCGAGGGCGCGGCGCGACGCACGGTCAAGGCTGAGTGCGCCATCCTTGCCTGGCTGGGGGCGGGGTCGCCAGTATTTGTTCAGCAGGCTATAGACGATCAGCCGCTTGCCCTGGTGCCACCAGTAGTCCTGCTCCTTGACATACAAATCTTCGTACAGATCTTGCCGCAAGATATTCTCCTAATTGTGTTTCACCCCTCCCCAAAGGGGATGTTTGTCACCCCTCCCCAAAGGGGGAGGCTGGGAGGGGGAGTACGCTGCCCAAATCAATGGTACTGGTTGAAGACCAGTCCACCCCAGATAAGGGCGATATTGACGATGGCAATAATTACGATTGCGACTGGCAATGCTGTACCAGCGCGAAGCTGGACACCGCCTAGCCGCATCACTCCTGGCAACGAGGCCAGCCATTGCATAGCAAGCCCGCCGCAGATGCACAGGGCGGGCAAGGCAAGGTAGTTATAGCGAATCGTGTCGCGGTCGAATAGCGCCGTGGCCGCCAACGGGATGCAGGCCAGCAACCAACCCGCCAGCGCTAGCTTCGCATGGAGAACTTGCTCCCCCACCCAGCCTCCCCCTTTGGGGGAGGGATTGTTTGGTTTACGTCGCCAGAACAACAACACACTGCCTACAAGCGCCAGCGGCAGCAACACCCAGCCCTGCCACTTGAGGATGTCACCCACTAGCGCTAGGGGAGCAAACCCGTTGCCGCGTCCGCCGCTACCCTTCAACAAACCGCTGATCTGCCCGCCAATCTGCGCGTTGAAGTGGACGTAATAGAGCAGATAGGAGATGAGCAGCGCGGCGGCGAATGTACCCAGCAGCGGCCAGATACGCCCCCGCAGGTCACGCGGCGCAAAGATGAGCCAGACAATCCCGATCGTTAGCGTCACACCCACAGCGGCGATAAACATACCATAGTGGCCCAGCATTGTCAAGACCGAAAACAGCAGGTACAGGCTATACGGACCAACCAAGCCCCTATCCCGCTGGTAGCGGCCATGGCTACTCCCCTCCCAGTGGGAGGGGCTGGGGGTGGGCATGGGTAGCGTGACCAACCCCCCTTCCTTGCTGCTTCCACCAAAGGAGGAGGGACTTTGGCTACTCCCCTCCCACCGGGAGGGGCTGGTGGTGGGTCCGCGCAGCGCCTCTGCAGCGCATACCAGTGAAGCGACGAACATGGTCTGGGCGAAGATGTTGCTGTGGTTGCCCGCCGAGAATAGCTGGAACGAGGCTGGCCCGACCGCATAGAGGAACGCCGCGCCCAGCGCCGCCGCACTGCCGAAGCGCAGGGTAAAGCGATAAAGCAGCAGCGTGACGCTGGCATCGAGCAAGGCGCTGAAGAAACGCAGCAGCAACATCCCCGTCTCAGTCGTGCCACCAAACATCCACTCCAACGGCGCAAGCAGCAGGTAGTACGCGCTGGGGTATGGCACATGGGTGCCGTTGGGTAGCTGTCCGTCGAAGAAGAAGTTTTGCCGCTGCCCGCTGAAGAAGTGCAGCATATAGTCAATATTGTGGGCATGAAAGATCAGGTCGCTGGTGAAGAACTGTGGATGAATCATCCCCGCAAACCGTAGCGCAAAGGCAAACGCAAAGATGCCCGCCGCGATTGCTTGACCACTCCTCCAAAGGGGGAGGCTGGGTGGGGGAGTAGCATTACCCCTCCCCCTTTGGTGGAGGCTGGGTGGGGGAGCAGCATCGTCCTCTACACTTGCAATTGCTTCACCACTCGTGCTGGTTAGTTCGCTGATATGTCTATCAGGATATGTAGATGAACGTTTGCCGAAAATCAATACGAGTAGGAAGAACATATATGCCCACAGCAACGCCACCGTCAGTTGTGGTGCAAAGCCGGTCAAGTTCAGACGACTGAAGGTGAAGGCTGCTAGCCCCAGCAGCAGGCCGAACACAGGGGCAACAAGAGCATACCCCAAACGCGGTGATAGGTCAGCATTTCCCCCCCAAACCCCCGCTGGGGGCTTAGTTTGTGGCAGGGCGAGGCTTTTTGCTGTATCACCTTCACTATCGTCAGCGTCGAAGTAGCGCAGCAAACAATAGGCCAGCGCCAGCAGCAGGGTGGCTAGCAGCAATTCGGCGCTGGTCAGCAGCGCATAGGCGAAGATGGTGGTAGCGCCACCGCCGATTAGGGCGAGGCCGATTGCCACTGCGCGGCGACGGTAGAGCAGCAGCGCAGTGCGATAGAGCAGCCACACCAGCAACGCCCCCAGCAATGGATTCAGCAGGGTCACG
>JBBRMT010000065.1:0-19899 GCA_038230695.1 Chloroflexia bacterium | reverse complement strand
GGCGACGATCCTGGGCGGGGTCGCCAAATACGTAGTAGTTGTCCTGCGCGTCACTCATCGCTCTTTCCCTCCATGCAGAGTACAGCACGGCAGCAGCGAGGCGGCAAGCGCAGAGCGCAGTTCAGGGTATGATGATCGCACATCAGGGCGGGCGTTGGGCGGCCACTGCTCTTACCCCATAACTTGTATGGGGTCAAGGTTTTCGTATCTACCTTCTACATTCTGCCTTCTTCCTTCGGCCATCAGCGGCGGGGATAGCTGAGGCTAAGGTATAGCACCTTGCTCAACTCGGCGCGGCTGGCATCGCTGGTGGGGTGAAACAGGCCGTCGGAGTAGCCACCTACCCACTGCTTGTGGGTCGCAGTCTTGATGTAACCATAAGCCCAGTAGCTGGGTGGCACGTCGGGATAGTCGGGCAATGCGCCAGTGTAGGCGCTCACTCCGCTGGCTAGTACATTCATCTTCACCAGTTCCGCGCGGGTGATACTCGCGCCGGGGTGGAAGCTGCCGTCGGGGTAGCCACTGATCGCCCCTACTGCGTGCAGCGTCTCGATGTATGTATATGCCCAGTAGCTGGCTGGCACATCGGCGAAGGAGGGTTGCGCCGGGGTGAGCAGTGACAGGCCATAACCCAAAGCCAGCATCTTGCTGAACTCGGCGCGGCTTATCGGGTTATCGGGTCGGAACAGGCCATCGGGGTAGCCGCTGATGATGCTGCGGCAACTGAGATAGTGAATATAGCCGTAGGCCCAGTATTCGGTCGGCACATCGGCATAGCTTTGGCTGCATGGGGTAGCGCTGACCGCTGGCGAAGGTATCATTGTCGGGCTGGGCGGGGTTGGGGTAGCTGTCCATGTCGCGCTAGGTGCAAGGGTTGGCGAGGCTGTAGTTTGCGGAGTGGCGCTGGCGGTGGCGGTGTCCGTCACGCTAGGCGCGGGTGTGAATGTTGGCGTAGTGCTGACAGTGGGGGTGCTTGTAGGGGTCAACGTCGGGCAGCCCGGTGGCACCGTGTAGTGCATCGAAATGCTGCCATTGGCTCCCCTCCATCGTGATCCTACTGCCCACAACTCGGTGGGCGAGACTGCCGCGATGGAGTTTAGATAGTCATTGTGGCTGTCGTTGGGGCTGGATACCTGCAACCAGTTAACGCCATCCCAATGTTCCACCATCGTGCGGTTAAGTCCATAATTTACTTGATATGATCCCACTGCCCACGCATCTCTGGGGCCAATAGCAATCACAGCTTGCAAAGGGTCGAGCAGGTAATCGGGCGGCACTGGCACCGGCACCAGTTGCCAGCTTATCCCGTCCCAGTGCAGCGCCTGCAGATACGAAGTTGGATGAATTGCATATTCTCCCACCGCCCAGGCATCATTGGCCGCATGAGCCGATACGCTATATAGACGGGCTACTCCACTGCCAACACCGGGTTGAGGAACAGTGGCTACCTGCCACCGCTGCCCATCCCAGTGTTCGACCAGGTTTGCGGTACGGTAGCCATCGATCAGCTCGTAATAGCCCACCGCCCATACATCGTTGGCCGAGACCGCCGATACACTTTCCAAGGTGTTGTATATCAGTTGGCCCGGCGGATTGATATTGACGCTCGGTATCACGCTCCAGACCTGCCCATCCCAGTGTTCTATCAGGGTTTGCACTACGCCAGATGTACCGCTGACTATATCGGCAGAGCCAGCCGCCCAGATGTCGTTGGCCGATACTGCCGAGACTGCCCTTAGTCCCTCTAGGCCGCCAGCATGGGCAGCGGGAACCACACTCCACTGCTGTCCATCCCAGTGTTCGATCAAAGCGCTATTGTCATCATCCCCTACCGCCCAGATGTTGTTGGCGGACAGTGCGGCGCTGGCTGTGAGACCGCTGCTGCCATGCGTACTAGCTGCAGGCACTACACTCCAGGCATTGCCGTCCCAGTGTTCAGTCGCCGGTATGTTGCCGATGCCAAAGCCACCTACAGTCCATACATCGTTGGGCGCAAGGGCCGCCAACCCACTCAGCCCATTAGTTGGTGGGTTGTGGAGGGCGGTCTCCACCCACTGCCAGGCAAGCTGGCAGGCGGGCGTGGCACTCGCGCTGGGCAGCGGTGTAACGCTCAGGCCTGCCCCTGATACCTGAGCCGCGCTCGGGCTGCGGGCGGGCTGTGCGGCTACATCCCGTCTTGATGGCACCGCCATCCAGAGCAGCACCCATCCACCCAAGATTAGCAGCGCCACCGTTCGACGGTTCATTATCCTATCCTTCCTAACTGCTGCTAAAGTTGCCGCTGGCCCGATCACATCATGGCAATGGGCTAGCGGCAACTTTAGCAGCGTGGGAACCTTACTTGCTTGTCTAGTAGTAAATGAAACGCTCGATCAAGGTATGGCTGCCGTCGTCGCCCACCCCCCAGCTTTCAGATACACTGAGGCCGCTGATCGAGGTAAAACCGTCGCCGTCAGCGCCATTCTGAACCGTCCAACTGTTGCCGTCCCAGTAGAGGCTATGCTGATTGGTGCAGCAGCCGTGCGGGCCAATACCGCCCACCCAGACAGAGCTAGCGGCGAGGGTATCCACCGTGTACATAGTACCGTCGTATGGGGTGAAGCTATGTTGATGCCAACCTGTGCTATTGCGATAAGCAGTCCAGGGAACAGTGAAGCTGCCGTAATCGGTACCTACCATCCAGACATCCGTCCCTGACAGCATGGATACTCCGACCAGCTTGGTGGGGTCGCTGCCGGGGGGTATAGGCAGGTCAACGCTATGGTTGTCCCAGTTCTTAGTGGTGGTGTTCCACTCGTAAAGGACTGAATGATTGATGCTTCCGTCGTTGTAGTAGCCCACCGCCCAGATGTTGCTGATGCCGATTTCGTACACCCCGTTGAGGGTGTTGAAGCCAGTACCCACGTTGGGGCTGCTGACCACTGACCAGCCGCGGGCAGTGGCCTTCGCCTGTTGCACTCCACCAACAATGCCGAAGCTGAGGGCCAAGGCAAGAACCAAGAAACTACTGAGGATGAACCCGAACTTTCTGCGCTGCACAGCTAACCCTCCCTTTCTAGTATACCACACCGCATCAACGGTGCGGCGCGAAACGGGTGTGCGTCACATTCTTGCAACGTATGTGTGGCGTAGGGGCGGATTGCGTCCGCCCTGGTTGGATATGCAAGAACGTGACGCGCACCCGCGCGAAACTCCGAACTGCTGTTTTCGCCGCTGACTAGCACTCGCACGCAACGACGTTAGTCTATCGCAGCAAATAATAATCAAGCGTTTTAGGGTAGACTAAAGTACCATCTTTTCAGCGTGGTACTTTATGGCTATATGACCTTATTACAATTCGTCATGGTGATGCAGAGAGCGGATGGGCGGGCAGCAGCCCGCCCCTACACAGCCTTGCAATTCGGCCTCTCAACGAGCCAAAGTTGCGGATTCGCAAAATTGGTGGCAAATTGGTGGGCCAAACCTATTGCTTTTTTTCAAAAATAGGGTATAATGTGGATAACTGGGGGGCAAAGTGGGGAAAAGTGGGGAGTTTTGTGGAAAAGCTACCCGCTTCGACCTGACTGACAGGGGTGAGAGCCTGTCACCGCTGCCCTTCATGTCACTATATCGCTGATGTTCCAGTATAGGTCGGGGTCTGCGCCGGGGCATCGGGTGAGGGGGCCAAATCCTCATCCGGTCGAGAGGCGGCGCATAGCTCGGCAAGCAGGGAAGGGTAAGGGGAGAAGGGGCCAAATCTTCTCCCGCTACCTTTTCCGCGTCTATATGTGGGGCAAAGTGGGGAGCGCAGAATGTTCCTGGGTACGTTCGAGCATACGTTGGATGCCAAGGGGCGGCTAGCCATTCCGGCCAAGCTGCGTAACTCCCTGGGCGAGAAGGCGGTGCTTACCCGTAGCCCCGACCGCTGCCTGGTGCTATATCCGATGGACGAGTGGAACCGGCTGGCCCAGCAACTTAGCCAGTTGTCGCAAGCCGACCGCAACGCTCGTGACCTGCAGTATTTCATCTTCGGCGGGGCTAGCGAGTGCGAGATTGACGCTCAAGGGCGCATCATCGTACCCGCAATGCTACGCAACTACGCCTCGATTGATGGGGATGTGGTGTCGGTGGGGATGAATACGCACATCGTGATCTGGTCGCAGGCGGCGTGGGCAGAGCGCGAGACTCGTGTCAATGGCGATATTGACAACATCGCGGCGCAGTTGGTTGGGTTGTTCTAAGCTGGAGGGCGAACCGTTGTTCGCCCCTACGGAAATGAACACAAATGCACGTTTCGGTACTTTACCAGGAGGCGCTCGACGGGCTGGCAATCAGGGCGGGCGGGCGCTACATAGACGGGACGTTGGGTGCGGGGGGACACGCGAGCGGTATCCTGTCGGCAAGCGGGCCAAATGGCTTGCTGCTGGGCATAGATGCCGATGCGGAGGCGCTTGCACTGGCCGAGGATAAGCTGGCGCAGTACGCCGATCGCTATCGGCTGGCGCACGGCAACTTCGCGCAGATGCGTGAGCTAGTGGCAACGGCATGGGGCTGGCACGACGGAGAAGTGGACGGCGTGCTGCTCGACCTGGGGCTGAGTTCAATGCAACTCGACCAGACCGAACGCGGCTTCAGTTTTCGGGCGGACGCGCCGCTCGATATGCGAATGAACCGGAGCAATATCACAGCTTCCTCCTCAATCCCGTCCGTCTTCACCCCACCAGCGGGGCCATCCGTTGGCGGAGTGGGGGCGGGCGGGATTTCATCAAGCGGCGCAGGGCCAACCGCCGCCGAACTGGTGAACAGCATGGGGGAAGAAGAACTCGCCAACCTCATCTATGAGTTCGGCGAGGAACCGGCCAGTCGTCGCATTGCCCGCCGCATCGTGGAAGAGCGTAAGCGCCAGCCGATCACCACCACCAGGCAACTAGCCGAGGTGGTGTCGGCAGCGCAGGGCGGCCGAGTGGCGGGGCGGACCAGAAATCCGATCCATCCGGCCACGCGCACCTTCCAGGCGCTTAGGATCGCGGTCAACCACGAGCTTGAGATGCTGGCAAGCGGCTTGCAAGCGGCGTTGGCGATGCTCCAACCAGGGGGTAGGCTGGCGGTAATCAGCTTTCACTCGCTGGAGGATCGCATCGTCAAGCAGTTCATGCAGCAGGAAGAGCGCGGCATGACCCCTGGCTCGATCTACGCCCACGAACGCCCGTCTACCCTCCGCCTGATCGGCCGTAAGCCGACCATCCCCAGTGATACCGAAACCGCAGCCAACCCCCGCGCCCGCAGCGCTAAACTTCGCCTTGCTGAGAAACAATAGCGTAAGCGCCTATCGTCCACCCTCTTGGATTAGGAGCAAGCAACATGGCCGTCCGATCACTGCGCGGGCCAGTACGCCCCACCCTCGAAGATACGCCGCTGCGCCCGCTGGAGCAGGCGCGGGCGCGGCGCGAACACCTCCCCTACTACCTCGATTTGCATCCCGCCGTGCGCTTCCTGCTGGCGGTGGCCCTGGTGTGCGCGGTCAGCCTGCTATATTTGATGCAGACCAGCCGGGTTGCCAGCGAGAACTACCGCCTGCAGGCGGCGGAGAGCCGCCACACCGACCTGATGCGCGAGAACCAGCGTATCCAACTCGACATCGCCAACCTGCGCTCCCTATCCCGCATTGACGATATTGCCCGCCACAAGCTGGGCATGGTGCCAGTCGGAAGCGGCTTCCTTTACGTGCAGGTGGATACCAACTCGACAGCAGCCGCCGCGACTCCATCCACGACCCAGGCCAGCGGATCGCCGCCAGGAGCGGTAGTGGGCAGCAATCCTTTAGCAGTTACAAGTTGAAAGTTGAAGGTTGAAAGTCCAGGTGCGTGAGCGATGATCGCCCACTCCAGTGACAGAGCAACTTTCAACTTTCAACTTTTTCACTAACAACTTCAAAATGGAGCGAGCAAATGGCAACCATTGCGCGAGGGACAACTAAGGAACTGCGAACCGGGCGGAGGCTGAGTCCGCGGGCGCGGGTGCGGGTGGTGTTCAGCGTGTTTGTGCTGCTGGCGCTGGCCCTGACCGGGCGGCTGTTCATCTTGCAGGTGCAGCAGCACGCCGACCTGAGCCAGAAGGCCGAGGCTGCCCACCTGTGGACCGACACCATCCCCGCTACACGAGGCGCGATTTACGACAGCAATGGCGGGCTGCTGGCAGGCAACACCACCGCTGATGACCTCTATGTGGATATGAGTAAGGTGGGCAACCAGAGCGCCCGCCGTCGGCTAGCCGACCTGCTGGCTCCGCCGCTGAACGCCAACCCCGATGATCTCTATATCACCTTGAGCAAGGATATAACTGGCACATTGCGGCTGAAGGGCAACCTGAGCGACGAGCAGAGCGCGAGAATGCAGGAACTGGCGAAGGATTGGCCGCTGCAGCTACAGACTCACGCCAAGCGGGCCTACCCCAACGGCGTGCTGCTCGCCCATGTGTTGGGCTACGCCAACCTCGATAATGTGGGCGCTTACGGCCTGGAGGGCTATTACGACAAGCAACTGAGCGGCACGGCGGGCAGCAGCACGGCGGAGCATGACGCAATGGGCAACATCATCCCCCTCGGCCAGCAGCGGGTAACGCCGCCGGTGGATGGCAACGATCTGACCCTTAGCATTGACATGAATGTGCAATACATGGTGGAGCGGGCATTGGATAATGGCATGAAGTCCACTGGCGCAGGCGCGGGTCAGGTGATTATCATGGACCCGCACACTGGCGCGATCATTGCGATGGCTAGCCGTCCTACCTTCGACCCCAACACCTACTACAACCAGCCCGATGTGAGCGCCTTCATCAACCCGGTGGTCAACACTGTATATGAGCCGGGCAGCACCTTCAAGACGCTGATCTGGGCGGCGGGGTTGGATACCGGCAAGATCACCCCCGATACCACCATTAGCGAGCCGCATTGCGCGGTCAAGTACGGTTACACCATCTGCAACACCAGCTCTGCCCACTACAACGAGTCGCCCGCAACCGGCCTGGCGGTATCCGACAACATCTTTGCGATGTCGATCGCCGAGCGGCTGGGCAAAGATGTTTTCTACAAGTATCTGCAAAACTTTGGCATCGGGCAGCCCACCAACATTGACCTGCCCGGCGAGGGCAGCGGGTTGGTCAACCAACCCAGTGATGCAGGCTGGGGGCCGCTAAACCTGGACACCAACGCCTTCGGCCAGGGCATCAGCATCACTCCGCTGCAACTGCTAACTGGGGTTACGGCGATAGCGAACGGCGGCCACCTGATGCAACCATACGTGGTGCAACGCATCACCGACAAGCAGGGCAAAGTGGTAAGCGAGACCCAGCCAAAGGTGGTGCGCGATGTGCTGAACAGCGCCACCACCGATGCGATGCGCGAGATGATGGTGGGGGTGGTGGAGCATGGCACCGGCGTGCTGGCGAAAACCCCCGGCTATCGCATCGCCGCCAAGACTGGCACCGCGCAGGTGCCGCGCCCAGGCGGTGGTTACGAGGCCAGCGCCACGATTGGCTCAGTGGTCGGCTTCGCCCCCGCCGACAACCCCCGCTTCGTGATGATGGTCAAGCTGGACCGGCCGAAGAGCAGCCAGTGGGGCGAGAACACCGCTGTCCCCATCTTCGCCAACATTGCCAGCCAGCTATTCGTCTACTACAAGGTGCAGCCGACGGACTACCAGCCCTGACCCTTCGGGAGGTGTGAGTTTTGAGTTTTGAGTTTTGAGTTGGGGATGCCGATCTAACAGGGTTTTGATGGCGGAGCGCAGTTTCCCCTCCCGGTGGGAGGGGTTGGGGAGGGCGCGAGTCGCGCTGCACGTACCCACCCCCTGCCTCTCCCGGTGGGAGGGGAATAACTCAAAACTCAACACTCATGACTCAAAACTGGTATAATGGGGTGGGTTAATTGGCAACTTTAGTGGATAGGGGTGATGGATAGATGTTGTTGCTTAGTGATGTTTTGGCTGGCACGCAGGGGACGCTGGAGTGGATGAACCTCGAGCGGCAGGTGACGTTGCCCGATATGTCGAATGCGGCCTTCACCGGGGTGACGGTGGACTCGCGCAAGGTCATGCCCGGCTGTATCTTCGTGGCTAGGCGCGGCGAAAAGCAGGACGGCCACGATTATATCCCTGATGCGGTGGCACGGGGCGCACGCTGCGTGATTATGGAGCGGGAGCACAGCTATGCGCCAACTACCCCATCATCACACCAGATCGTCGCGCTCATTCGGGTGGACGACCCTACCGCCGCGCTGCAATCGCTGGCCCGCTACTGGCGCGACAAGGTTGACCCCATCGTGGTTGGTATCACCGGCAGCGTGGGCAAGACTAGCACCAAGGAAGTGACCGCCGCCGTGCTGCGCCAGAAGTACAAGGTGCATAAGAGCGAGGGCAACTACAACAGCGAGACTGGCCTGCCCATGACCCTGCTGGACCTGCAGCCGGGCGACCAGGTATCCGTGCTGGAGATGGGCGGTGGCGGACGGCTGGGCGAGATCGCTGAACTTGCCAGTATCGCCCGACCCCAGATTGGAGTCGTCACCATCGTGGCCGAGAGCCACCTGGAGACGATGGGGACGATTGAGCGCATCGCTGAGATGAAGAGCGAATTGCCACAGGCGTTGCCTCCTACCGGCTGGGCTGCGTTGAATGGCGACGATGCGAGAGTGCGCGAGATGGCGAATGTAACCGCCGCCCGCGCCTTCTTCTACGGGTTGGACCCCGGCAACCACCTCTGGGCCGAGGACATCGAGGGGCGGGGGCTGGAAGGTATCGCCTTCACCCTCTGCTACGATGCGGGCAGGCTGGCCGATGCCGCGCAGGTCAACCCCGAACTGGGCAAGAGCCAGCGGCTGCACCTGCGTCTGCCCTTGCTGGGCGAACACAGCGTCCACACTGCGCTGGCCGCCGCCAGCGTCGCGCTGCTGCTGGGCCTGGACTGGTCGCAGGTGGCGGCGGGGCTGGCCGACGCTGGCACCGAGGATAGCGGGGCGCAGATCCGCATCATCGCCGCAGCGGGGGTGAACGGCTCGACCATCATTGACGATAGCTACAATGCCAGCCCCACCAGCGTGCTGGCCGCGCTCAACCTGCTGGAACAATTGCAGGGGCCGAAGATAGCGGTACTGGGCGATATGCTCGAACTTGGCCCCTACGAGGAGGCCGGTCATCGTAAGGTTGGCGTGCGGGTTGCCGCAGTGGCGAACCGCCTGGTAGTGGTCGGCCAACTGGCGCGTATCATCGGCCAGGAGGCGATCGCTAGCGGTCTGCCCCCCGCCAACGTCTACTTCGCCAGCAGCAACGATGAGGTCGTAGACTGGCTGATCGTGAATCTACAACCGGGCGACAACGTGCTGGTCAAGGGATCGCACGGAATGCACATGGAAGAGATCGTGCAGAAGGTGAGAGTCTGAGCTTATGCTGATCACCGTGCTCGCTGACGCGCTGGATCAGGCCAAGCCGCTAACCGCAGACGTAATGCGCCAGGCGCTAGTGCTGGCGGGAGTCGCCTTCGTGTTGGGGTTGTTGGTGGGCAGGCCGGTGATTGATTTCCTGATACGCAATAACATTGGCAAGCAGATTCGTATTGATGGGCCGAAAACGCATCTGGTCAAGATGGGAACGCCGACCATGGGCGGCATTACGATTATCGGGGTAGTGTCCGTGCTGGTGATGCTGTTTCTGGCAATCAATCAGTTCAAGTTCCTCTCGCTGCTGCTGCCGCTGGGCATCCTGGTCAGTTGTGGTACCCTGGGGGCAGTGGATGACCTGCTCAGTACGGTGGGGCGGGCGCAGGGGGGATTGTCGGCGCGGTTCAAGCTGGGCTGGCTACTGATCATCTCGACCATTACCGCGCTGATTCTGTACTTCTACCTGGGCCTGCACAGTATATACATCCCGTTCAGCGAAAGCACGCACGGGTATGACATCGGCTGGTGGTATATCCCGATTGCCATCTTCATCATCGCAGGAACCGCCAATGCGGTCAACCTGACCGATGGGCTGGACAGTCAGGCGGGCAGCACCCTGGCAGTGGCCTTCGCCACCTATGGCATCATCGCCTACCTGCAAGGACAGGCTCCGGTCGTGCCGCTCTGCTTCATCAGCGTGGGCGCGTTGCTGGCCTTCCTGTGGTTCAACGCCCACCCGGCGCTGGTGATCATGGGCGACGCGGGCAGCTTGTCAATGGGGGCGCTACTGGCGGTGGCCGCGCTGATGACCGGACAATGGCTGCTGCTGCCGATTATCGGCATCATTTTCGTGGCGGAGGCGATGAGCGACATCTTGCAGATACTCTACTTCAAGATCACCGGCGGCAAGCGCCTGTTCAAGATGGCTCCGCTTCACCACCACTTCGAGTTGCTGGGCTGGAGCGAAACCCAGGTGATGATGCGCTTCCTGCTTATCGGTATGCTGGGCGCAATGATGGGCGTGGCGTTGGCGCTGGTTTGAGTGCTGAGTGCTGAGTGCTGAGTGCTGAGTGCTGAGTGGCCTTACCCCCTCTCCCCGGCGGGGAGAGGGGTAATGTTGAAGCGCACCAACGATTATCCGAACTACGCCAGCGTGCGTAGGGGCGCATGGCATACGCCCTCATGAAGCGCATCAACGCTTATCGGAACTACGCACGCCGACGTAGGGGCGGGTTGCTGCCCGCCCGCGTGCAACGCCTAGCCGCTTATCGGAACTACGCACGCCGACGTAGGGGCGCATGGCAATCGCCCTTTCGGATGTAAACTGGCTAGCGGATTCGTGACAGTGGATAAGCGGATTAGCTGGGCAGGCTAGGTCGTTTACAATGAACGTTAATGCCAGCCAAGTGGGCGTATGCCATGCGCCCCTACACCGTTCGTTAATCCGTTGGCTAAAACCAGGAATGCACTAATGACCGACAACGCCGACAACCAACTCAGCACTCAGCACTCAGCACTCAGCACTTCGCTGCGCGGCAAGCGCGTGCTGGTGCTTGGTCTGGGGCTACACGGCGGCGGCGCGGGGGTAGCACGGTTCGCGCTGGCGCAGGGCGCAATGGTGCGGGCTACCGATATGAAGACGGCGGCGCAGCTTGCCCCCACCTTGCAGCAGCTTGCTGGGCTACCCATCGAGTACACGTTGGGCGAACATCGTGAGGCCGACTTTGCCTGGGCCGACCTGATCGTGCGTAACCAGGCCGTGCCACGCGAGAGCGAGTGGCTGGCCCTGGCACGGCGGCTGGGTAAGACGGTAACGATGGAAGTGGGGTTGTTCTTCCAGCTATGCCCCAGCCATAACGTCATCGGCATTACCGGCACCAAAGGCAAGACCACCACTACCACGCTCTGCTACGAAATGCTCAAGGCGTGGCGGGCCGATGCGGTAGTGGCGGGCAACATCAGCGGCAAGCCACCGCTCGACGTGCTGCCCTACATCAAGGCGGACACGCCAGTGGCGCTGGAGCTATCCAGTTGGCAGTTGGAGGGTACTGACGAGATTGGGGTTAGCCCGCACATCGGATGCTGGCTGAACCTCACTCCCGACCACCTCAACCGCTACCGCGATATGGAAGACTACGCCGAGGCTAAATGGGCCATTTTCAAGCACCAGCAGCGCGGCGATGTAGCGGTGATGAACTACGATGACCAGGTGGTGCGTAGCTATGCCGACCAACTGGCTGCCGGGGTGCAACTGCAATGGTACGGTGAGCGCATCCCTGACGGTGCGGATGGCGGGTACATCGCGGGCGACGGGTTGATGCTGCGCTCCGGCAACGTGGAGACGCAGATTGGCGGCGTTGCCGGCCTGAAGCTCCCCGGCAGGCACAACGCGCTGAACGCGCTGGCAGCGGCGCTGTGCGCCCATGCTGCGGGCGCTAACCATGAGGCAATCGCGCAGGCGCTGGCAAACTTTAGCGGGGTGCGCGATCGGCTAGAGTTGCTGCGTGAGATGAATGGGGTGAAGATATACAACGATACCACCAGCACTACCCCGGCCAGCGTCATTGCTGCGCTAGCTGCCCTGCCCATGCCGGTGCAATTGCTGGCGGGCGGCTCCGACAAGCGGTTGGAATATAACGAACTGGCGAAGGTGATCGCCCAGCGCCAGCCCGCCGTGCGCGTCTACCTGCTGGAAGGCAGCGCCACGGACAAACTGGCCGCCGCGCTACAGGCCGAGGGAGTGTCGCCACAGGGCCGCTACAGCGACTTCTCCGCCGCTGTTCACGCCGCCTTCGATGCCGCCCACCCCGGCGACACAGTGCTGCTCTCGCCCGCCGCTGCCAGCTTCGGGATGTTCGTCAACGAGTTCGAGCGCGGCGATCGCTTCAGGGAGATTGTGGCCGCTCTGGAGTTACAAGTTGCAAAGGCATCACAAACTTGACATAATTCATGTTTACATAACGTATGATTAGGTGTATAATGATAGCACTGATGGAGGCATAAAGCCCCCAGCGGGGGTTGGGGGAGAAATCTTGAAGCCCTACTAAACTAAGCCCCCAGCGGGGGTTGGGGGAGAAATCTTGAAGCACTGTCAATATCGAACGAGCGCGTTACCGAGGGAGGATTTGCTAGTGGGTCGTTTGTAGCACAGCTATCAGCATTAAAATGGGGCGAGATTCTCCCCCAAACCCCCGCTGGGGGCGTAGTTGAGGAGCAGCCTGTCCTCTGTTCCTGGGGCGAGATTCTCCCCCAAACCCCCGCTGGGGGCTTAGTTGAGGAGTTGCTGGTCACTTGTTCGTGGGGCGAGATTCTCCACCAACCCCGCTGGGGGCTTAGTTAGTTTGACTAGAGGAGTATTAGCGTGGCGACACTGGCACGAGGACGCAACGATGAACTATTTGCGGCTACCGCAACCGAGCGGCAGCGGCCCGATTTGTGGCTGCTGTCGCTGATGGGGGCGCTCTGCCTGCTGGGGCTGGTGATGGTATACAGCGCCAGCTATGCGACTGCTGCCGAGGCGCTGAGCAGCGGCACCGCCGAGTTGCTCAAGCAGGGGATGTACCTGGCAATCGGCTGGGTGGCGCTGTTCGTGATGATGCGGATAGATTACCATGTATGGCGACGGTTTGCTCTGCCCGCGATGGTAGCAGCAATCGTGCTGCTCACTCTGGTGCTAATCATCCCCAGCAGCAGCCTGAACGATGTCAATGGCGCGAAGCGCTGGATCTTCATCGGCTCGCAGGGCTTCCAACCTAGCGAACTGGCGAAGCTGGCGTTCGTGCTTTATCTGGCAAGCTGGCTATCGCTGCGCGGCAGTGACAAGGTAGGCAACCTGACCCGCGGCCTCATCCCCTTCGGCATCGTGCTGGGCCTGGTGGTGGCATTGATTATGCGCGAACCGGACATGGGCAGTTCGTTGGTGTTCGTCTGCATCGGGGTGGGGATGTTCTTCGTCGCGGGGGCCGACTTGCTGCAACTGGGCGCGGGCATGGTACTGGCAGCAGGCACCTTCGTGCTGCTGATCCAGGCAGCTTCCTATCGCAGCGGGCGCATAGATAGCTGGCTCAACCCCTGGTCCGACCCGCAAGGCAGCGGCTACCATGCCATCCAGAGCATGGTCGCGCTGGGCAGCGGCGGGTTCTTCGGCCTGGGGCTGGGGGCCAGCCGCCAGAAGTTTAGCTGGCTGCCGGAGCAGTACACCGATACAATCTTCAGCATCATCGGCGAGGAACTGGGCATGGTAGGGGCGATGCTGGTCATCCTATTGTTCGGCTGCCTTGTCTATCGCGGCTACCGCGTTGCCTTGCACGCGCCCGACAGCTTCGGCGCGTTGCTGGCAACTGGCCTCACCAGTTGGTTCGGCTTCCAGGCGCTGATCAATATCGGCGCGGTGACGAACTCAATCCCGTTCACCGGCATTACGCTGCCATTCATCAGCGCAGGAGGCAGTGCGCTAATCTTCGCCCTGGCGGGCGCGGGGGTGCTGCTGAATATCAGCAAGCAGACCGCTTCGCCTGCGGCGAACCGGAAGTAGGGGGTATCAAGATGAATCCAGTAGTGGTAAACATCGAGCAATGGCAGCTATTCCTGCCCATCATCGTGCTGGGCGGCATCCTCGGCTGGGTGCGCGGCTGGCGGGAGATGGCGATCTTCGTGGTTGGCCTCATCTTCGCTCTGCTGGTCGCCGATGCGATCCAGACGCAGGTGCCAACCGTGCTGTCACGACTGGTGCAAGTAGGAAAGGAACTCGGTGGCTCGATAACCGATACCTCGAACAGCACCAACCCACCCTCACCCACTACGCCGCCACCTGGCTTCCTGCAGGATCCGCACAACGTCCCGCTTATCATGCTGATCCTGTTTTTCTTTCTATCTTTGACCGCCTACGCGATCGGCAAGGCTATCGGCACACGCGGTCACCTTGGTCTATTCGGTAAGCTGGGCGGCTTCCTGTTCGGCGCGATTGGTTTCATCATCATCATCTCGCGGGAGCTTGACTACTGGGTGGCGTATCAGACGGCGAGGGGTAGCGCGGTCGCGCCCAATGGCATCCAGGCCAGTTCGCCACAGGTGGTCATCCCCAGTGTGCAATTGCAGGTGGCTGGATTGCCGGTCAGCAATGTATTGAGCGGCTGGTATCCGTGGGCGATCGCCGCGTTCATCATCCTCATCCTGCTCTACGCCCTCAGCCGCGTGTCGCGGGCCAGTGCTTAACGGCGAGTTGCAAGTTACAAGTTGCAAGTTACAAGTAGCTAAACGAAGAAGAGAGCATCACGATAATGGAAAGCAAACAACTTAAAACTTTCAACTTGCAACTTGTAACTCCCCGCCGCGTCCACTTCATCGGCGTGGGTGGGATTGGCATGAGTGCGCTGGCCCACGTGCTGCTCGATGGCGGGGCGCAGGTTAGCGGCTCGGACGCGCACGCTTCGCGGTTGACCGATGAGTTGGCGGCGCGAGGGATGCGCTTCAGCGAGGAGCAGCGGGCGGAGAACATCGCCGCTGCCCAACCTGATCTGGTGGTAGTGACCGCAGCGGTGAAGGAAGACAACGCCGAGCTTGCCGCCGCACGAGCAGCAGGGCTGCCAATTATCAAGCGGGCGGAGTTGCTGGGCCAGATTATGAATGGCGGCAAGGGCATCGCCGTCGCTGGCACGCACGGCAAGACCACCACCACCGCGATGATCGCATATGCGATGAGCGAAGCGGGTGCAGAGCCAACCTTCCTGGTGGGCGGGGTGGTACAGAACCTGGGGCGCAATGGACGGTTGGGCAAGGGCGAGTACGTGGTGGCCGAGGCCGATGAGTACGATGGCAGCTTCCTCCAGCTGCATCCGTACATCAGCGTCATTACTAATATTGAAGCCGACCACCTCGATTTCTACGCTGATCTGGCGGCTATTCGTGCCGCGTTCAGGCAGTACGCGCAAAACACGATTAGCGGCGGGGTGCTGCTGCTATGCGCCGATAATGCTGAGGCTGCCGCACTGGGCGAAGAGTTGCAGTCCGCGCCGCACGATTATCAGTTGGTTAGTTATGGGTTCGCCTACAGCGCCAACTGGCGGGTAGCCGATGCCGGGCCGAACGCGGCGGGTGGCAGCGATTACACCCTCTGGCACGACGGTGAGCGCATCGGCGAGTTCAGCCTGGCGGTGCCAGGCACACACAACGTGCAGAACGCCTGCGCCGCGCTGGCCGCGTGCAGCTACGCGGGCGTGCCGCCAACTAATGCGGGAGCAACGCTGGCCGATTTTCGCGGGGCAGAGCGTCGCTTCCAGATAAAAGGTGAGGCTAACCGAGTCGTAGTGGTGGACGACTACGCCCACCATCCTACTGAAATCGCCGCAACGCTGGCGGCGGCGCGACGACGATTCGGCGGACGACGCATCATCGCACTTTTCCAACCGCATACCTACAGCCGCACCATCACCCTGCTGCCTGACTTCGCCGCCGCCTTCAGCGATGCCGATGAGGTGGTGATTACCGACATCTACGCCGCCCGAGAACGCGACCCCGGCACCATCCACGCCCGCGACATCGCCGTTGCCAGCAACCATCCCGCGATGCGCTACGTCGGTTCACTCGATGAGGCGACCCGTTACCTGGCCGCCAACCTCCACCCCGGCGATGTATTGCTCACCCTCGGCGCGGGCGACGTTTGGACGGTGGGAGAAAAGCTAATGGTAAATGGTGAATGGTAAATGGTAAATGGTGATTTCACTTCATCAATCGCGGCAGCCACCGGGCGCACCATCAAACGCAACGAGCCGCTCAACAAGTACAACTCGCTGCGGGTGGGCGGGCCTGCTGATTTGTTCATCGAGGTGCGCGACGAGCAGGAGCTAATCCGCAGTGTGCAAGCAGCGCGCACTGCGGGGGTACCGTTCCTGGTGATTGGCAACGGCACCAACCTGATATTTACCGATGCGGGCGTGCGCGGGCTGGTGATTCGCAACCGCGCCGACCACCTCCGCATCGAAGAGGAATCCAACGAAGATAGCAGTTGGTACATCGAAAGCGGCACGCTATGGGGGCCACTCTGCCGCAAGGCAGTGGAGCTGGGTTGGGGCGACATCACCTGGGGGATAAGTATCCCCGGAAGTCTGGGAGGCGCGGTAGTCAGCAACGCCGGGGCGCATGGGGGTGAGCTTGACGATGTGCTGCTATCGGGCGATGTGCAGGTCGAGGGCAACGATGAGGTTGAGACATGGCCTGTTGAACGCTTTGACTTGAGCTATCGCAGCAGCGTGCTGAAGGCCGTGGGACAGCGGCAAATGTCGCCACCAGTGGTTGTCACTTCGGTGCGGATACGGCTGCAGCGCATGGACGCGGCGGAGCTACAGGTACGAATGAAGGGCTGGCAGCGCGACCGCATCGCCAGCCAACCGGCGGGCAAGACGGCGGGCAGCACCTTCAAGAATCCGCCCGGCGACAGCGCGGGCCGCCTGCTCGAAGCGGCGGGGCTGAAGGGCTATCGCTACCGCGAGGTGGAGTTCAGCGCCAAACACGCCAACTTCCTGATGAACCTCAGCACGGCCACCTACGCCGATGTCAGGCACATCCTCAGCTACGCGCAGCAGGTGGTGTTCGAGCGATTCGGGGTGCGGCTGGAGCCGGAGATAGAGATTGTAGGGGAAAATGGTGAATGGTAAATGGTAAATGGTAAATGGTGAATGGTAAATGGTGAATGGTAAATTAGGGCTTGGTGTAGGGGCGCATGGCATACGCCCGCTTGAAGCGCAACGAATTTAGCCAACGGATTGTAAAAACGGATAAACGGATTGGTTTGGCGTAGGGGCGGGCGGCTGCCTGCCCTGATGAAGCGCATCAATGCCAATCGAAATTACGCACGCTAATGTAGGGGCGGGTTGCACTTGCCCTGGTACGCCAACACTACAGTCTTCATTATGAACGCTAAAGGAAAAGATTTTGGCTGAAGAGCAACTATCAGAGAAGAAAATCCGAGTGGCAGTCATCTTTGGCGGGCGCAGCGCCGAGCATGAGGTGTCGCTGGAGTCGGCCCGCAACGTGATGGCCGCGCTCGACCCTGAACGCTACGAGGCGTTGCCGATTGGTATCTCCAAAGAGGGGCGCTGGCTGATCGGCGCGGAGGCGATGCCGCAATTGCAGGCGGCTGCCGACGAGGGCGCGCTCTCGCCGGCCTTCCTCAGCGCGGCGCAACCGGCGGCGGTGCTGGGGCCGAGCGCGGGGCGGGCGTTGGTAGAGATTACCCTCGGCGGGACTGCCCAGCAAGGACAGCAGATTGACGTGTTCTTCCCGGTGCTACACGGACCTTACGGCGAGGATGGCACGGTGCAGGGGATGCTCGAACTGGCGGATGTGCCTTACGTCGGCGCAGGGGTGCTGGGTTCGGCGCTGGGCATGGACAAGGCGGCGATGAAGGATGTGTTTACCGCCAAGGGCTTGCCCATCTTGCCGCATATCGTGGTGCGGCGCAGCGACTGGCGCGAGGATGCGCCCGCTGTGCTGGAGGCGATTGACGCGACCGGCCTGCAGTATCCCCTGTTCGTCAAACCGGCGAATATGGGCAGCAGCGTGGGGGTGAGCAAGGCGCACGAGGCGGGCGAACTGGCGGCCAGCATCGAACTGGCAGCGCAATATGATCGTCGCATCATCGTGGAGCAGGGGGTTGACGCACAAGAGGTGGAGTGCGCGGTGTTGGGCAATGACGATCCGGAGGCCAGCGTGGTTGGCGAGGTGGTGCCAGGCAACGAGTTCTACGACTATAACGCCAAGTACGTTGACGACAACTCCAACCTGATCATCCCCGCGCAGCTAGATGATGACACCGCCGAGCAGGTGCGCGAACTGGCGGTGCAGGCGTTCCAGGCGATAGACGGCGCGGGCATGGCGCGGGTGGACTTCTTCGTGGAGCGTAGCACTGGCGAGGTATACATCAACGAAATCAACACCATCCCCGGCTTCACCCGCATCAGTATGTACCCCAAGCTGTGGGAGGCGAGTGGCCTGAGCTACCACGAATTGGTGGAAAAACTAATAGAACTGGCGATTGAGAGACATGAGGATAGAGCCAACAACCGCATTGCAAGATGAGCAGCCCCGTGTGGCCGTGCCGCGCCGCCCTGGCAGTCGCGTTACCCGCTTCGGCTGGCGGCTGTTCAAGGACGACCTGGCGAACGGGCGCTTCGCCGCGCTCGGCCTGCTCGGCCTGCTTGCCGCGCTGCTGGTCAACTTCGCCACATCGCCTGCTTATATAGTGCAGGCGGTGCAGGTGGTGGGCAGCAAAGCCCTGAGCAGCGAACAGGCGACCCAGATGGCGGGTGTAGCCGGGCTAAACATCTTTGCGGTAGATACTAAAACGGTGGCCGCCCGCCTGAAAGGTGCGCCCTACGTCAGCGATTTGCAGGTGGAGACGCAATTGCCCAACATCGTGCGCGTTACGGTCAAGGAGCGACGGCCAACCGTCGTCTGGGTGGCTGGCGATACGCCCTATCTGGTGGAGGAGGACGGCTCAATCAGCGGGCAGGCTGCCACACTGGATGGATTTGTGGTAGTATATGACCGCGATCCGCTGAACAGCAGTACCATTACTGCAACTAACATCCTGACTGCCAGCAGCGCTACTAGCGCGACAATTGGCTCCGATTATCGCATTGGTGGTCATGTCGGGGCTTTGGAACTTGACGGCGCGGATGCCGCACAGCGCATCTTCATGCTGCTACCCCCATCGGGGCTGGTGATCGGCTCGATCGAGTATAGCGCCGGTTTCGGCATCAGTGTGATTACACCCAACCAGCAGCGCATCATCTTTGGCAACAATGACCAGATCGAGACCAAGATCGCCATCTGTCGCGCCATGCTGGGGCAGCTTGCCGCCAAGCAGTGGACGGTGATGGATCTGCGCTCGACCAGTCGGCCAGCGGTGCAAATGGTGGAGGATAAGAAGACCCCGTGAAGATTACCCACAGTCTGTGGATACCGTTCGCCGCCCTCCTGCTGGGGCTGATTATTGGCCTGCAATTCGACCTGACCGTGCCGGTGGAGTGGACCCGCTACACCGCAGTTGCCGTCCTTGCCGCGCTCGACTCGGTGCTGGGTGCGGTGCGGGCAGAGCTAAACCAGAGCTACGACAACCGCGTGTTCATCAGCGGCTTCGTGTTCAACACCCTGCTGGCAATGGCGATCACCTATCTAGGCGACCGCCTCGGTGCGGACATCTGGCTGGCGGCGGTAGTCGCCTTCGGCTCCCGCCTGTTCAGCAATCTGGCAATTATCCGAAGGCACTTCATTTAAGCGGATTAGCCAACGGATTCGGTTCAACGGAGAAACGGATAAAGCGGATTTGGCTGGCGTAGGGGCGCATGGCTATGCGCCCTGTTGAAGCGCACAAACGCTTATCGTAACCATTAACGCTGGCGTAGGGGCGCATGGCTATGCGCCCTGTTGAAGCGTACCAACGCCAACGGATTGTAAAAACGGATAAACGGATAAAGCGGATTAGCTGGTGT
>JBBRMT010000064.1:0-20004 GCA_038230695.1 Chloroflexia bacterium | reverse complement strand
GGGAGAGGCGATAGAAGTGAAGCCCTCTTCCCTTGTGGGAGAGGGGATCAGAAACCTAAACTTAGAGGAGAGCGATCCGATGACCTCAGCCATATCGGTGCTACTGCAAGCGAACCCCACCAACTTCAAGGTACCCGCCTCGCCCGACTTCAGCGTGGTGCTGCCGGAGCTGATCGTCATTGTGGTGACGGTGGCGATGATCATCATTGAGCTGTTCATCAAGAAGGAGCAGCGCCGCATGGTGCTGACCGTCATCACCCTGCTGGGCTACCTGGGTGGGCTAGCGGCGTTGATCCCCGCGTTCATGAACAGTGGAGGGGGGCATCGGGTGTTCTCCTTCCTCAGCAACGCCTGCGGCGCGGCATATACTAATGCCTGCGGCATGGTGGTGCAGGACGATATTGGCACCTTCTTCAAGATGCTGTTCCTGGTCGCCGGTATCCTCGCGGTACTGTACTCTGCCACCTACATCGAGGAGTTCGGGATGCCGCTGGGCGAGTTCTACGCCCTGCTGGCGATGAGCATCGTCGGCATGATGGTGGTTGCCAGCAGCGTTGACCTGATCAGTCTATTCGTTGGTATCGAACTGAGTTCGCTCTGCACCTATATACTGACCGGCTGGGCGCGAGGCGACAGTCGCTCCAACGAGGCCAGCGTCAAATATTTCCTGCTCGGTATCTTCGCCACCGCCATCCTGGTCTATGGTATGACCTGGCTGTTCGGTCTCACTGGCTCTACCAACCTGGACCAGATCGCCCTCAATATCGGCAAGGTGGTTGGCCTTAGCGGAGGCAACCCGGTGGGCAACACCTTGCTAACCCTGGCGGTCTTCCTGCTCACCGCCGGTCTTGCCTTCAAGATCGCCGCGGTGCCATTCCATATGTGGACTCCCGATGCCTACCAGGGCGCACCCACGCCGATGACCGCCTTCATGTCGGTTGCGCCCAAAGCGGCGGGCTTTGCCGCTATTTACCGCATCCTGGTCGAAGGGCTGGGCAGCGCCTACACCATCTGGGTGCCAGTCGTAATCATCCTCAGTATCCTGACTATGACCCTGGGCAACGTGGTGGGTGTGTCGCAGCGCAACGTCAAGCGGATGCTGGCCTATTCCAGCATCGCACATACCGGCTACATCCTGCTCGGCCTCAGCGCCTATGCCCCCGGCGACCCCAACCAGGCGGTCAGCAGCGTGCTGTTCTACACCTTCGCCTACACGATTATGAACATGGGCGCGTTCGGCATCATCGTGTGGCTGCAGCACAATCGTGGCGGCGAGACGCTCGACGACTTCAGCGGTCTGTCGCAGTGGGCTCCCATCCCCACCGCAGTGATGACCATCTGCCTGCTGTCGCTTACCGGCATCCCGCCCACAGTTGGCTTCTTCGGCAAGTATTACGTGTTCGTCGCCGCAATCAAGGGCAACCTCAGTTGGCTGGCGGTTATCGGCGCGTTGAACAGCGCCATCGCGGCTTTCTACTACCTACGCATCATCTGGTATATGTTCTTCCGCGAGGCCACCACCCCTCGTGCCATCGAAGCGGTGCAGGCGCGGCAGAACAACCGTCCAGTCGAGCGCCCCGGTGGGCTGACCATCAACATCAGCCTGGGGTTGTCGCTAATCGGCATCTTCGTCTTTTTCTTCATCGCTGGGCCGGTGGTGGACTTCACCATCAATGCGCTGAAGTAAGGCACGAGGCATGAAACATGAGTGGAACTGCTGGGGATGGGGAAGAAGTGCTGACCTGCTGTAATGCCAAAAGCAACAGCAGCAAAAAGCCCCCAGCGGGGGTTGGGGGAGAAATCTTGAAGCGTGATAATGCTTGGGCCAGGTACGCAAAGCGACCAACTTCGGCATTTGCGTAAGGCGAGATTCCTCCCCCAACCCCCGCTGGGGGTTTTAATTTAGTAGCGCCTCATACCAATAGCATAACCACGACAAGTGTGGGAATGATGCAAACTTATAATCGGCAAGGAAGCGCTAATGATCAAATGCAGCAAGTGTGGCATAGACAACCCACCTACCGCAACCTATTGCATAAACTGCGGCGCGGCGTTGCCGCCCATGCCACCAGAAACCGCTAGCGGGGTGGCAAAGCGGGGCGGCTTGCCGATCATCTGGCTGGCGGTGGGGTTGGCGGGGCTGGTGGTTGTGGTTGCCATTGCGGTACTGCTGCTTAACCGAAGTGGCACGACGACAATCAGCATTAGCAGCGACCATGCGCCTGCCCTGATCCTGGCCGATGCCGATGCCGCGCTGAACAAGGTCAATACCATGCGCTACAGCATGGATGCCAGCTTCAACAACCTGCCGGGCGCAGGCGACAAGCCCAGCCAGCTTACCCTCAGCGGCGAAATCGTCCGTCCCGACCGCTACACCATGCGTGGCAGCGGCATTGGCGAGGCGCTGGTCATTGGCGACTCCAACTGGCAGCGACACGATGCCAATTCCGCATGGGTGAAGCAAGCGGGTAGCAGCGGCATTGGCGGGCTGATTGACCCATCCGCGCTGGCCGATAGCAGCCAGTATTACACTAATGTGCTGCGACTAAACGATGAAGCAATTGTCGGGGTGGACTGCTACCACCTCAAGTTCGATGTGGATGCCGCTAAACTGGCAGCGGCCAGCAGCGGCCTCAACCTCGGCAACGCCAGCATCGCCGCTGAGGTCTGGGTTGGCAAGGCTGACAGCCTGCAACGCCAGATGCAGCTTGTGATCAAACTTCCCAGCAGCAGCGGCAACATCAACGGCACGGTGCTGATCAAACTATCCGGCTTCAACGACCCAATCACGATCACGCCACCAGCGGGATCGTAAAAGGTAAAAGCTAGAAGGCGGAGGGTAAAGGGTTGAAGGTGGATTGGAGCAGGGGTATGATGCTTAAACGTCTTTGGCGCTTCATTGGGGCGGGAATAATCGCGCCCTCAAGCCTAGTTATGGTGCTCGGTTGCCTTCTGCTGACCGCTTGCGACAGCAATCCCGCGCCCGCTGCTTCAACGCCAACTTCAGTGGCAATGCCAGCAACCGCCCCGCCGATCGCGCCAACCGCAACCACCGTCGCGCTGCTGCCAACCAGTGCGCCTGCGCTCACCAACACAATCACGCCGTCGCTGTCACCCACGACCACGCCCTGCCCCCCAATCGCGCCGCCGCCAACCCTCACCCCCGCGCCCACCCCCAGCGATTACGCGCCGGGTACGCCACAGGCTGGCTTGCCGCTTGCCACGCTGCACATTCTCACTGCCTGCCGCAACGTCAGCCTCAAGGCGCAGATCGCTTCGACAGGCCCGCAACGGGAGCAAGGGCTGATGGGCCGCACCGCCATGGCCCAGGATGAGGGGATGCTGTTCGACTTTGGCCGCCCCGACTCCGCCGATACCTTCTGGATGAAGAACACGCCCAACCCGCTGTCCATTGCCTTCATCAGCGGCGACCTTTACGTTGTCACCCTCGACGAGATGGCCGCCTTCGACGATCAGAGCTTCCACGTCAGTAAAGCGCCTTATCAATATGCGGTGGAAGCCAACGCGGGCTTCTTCACCCGCAACGGCGTGCAGGTGGGCGATAAGGTGGAGATTGTGAAACAGTGATTGTTGGCTGGTAGGTGTTATTACCAATTACGTTTGGCACAGATGTAAAATGGGCCAGGGCGAACAACGGTTCGCCCCTACAGAAACTACTCTAGCTCCTCGGCTAATTGTTATTACTTGGGTAGGAAGGAGCCATTCACCGCTGTACCGTACACGAGGTCGGTGGTAATGAGACCCTTGCTCTTGGCCCAATCGGATACCGCTTTAACCTCGGCAGCAGTTGGCACCCGTGGCTTGGCGAAGGTCAGCGGCGCAATCGTTTTGACCAGCGACGCATCAGCCAGCTTCCCCACCAACATCACCTTACGGTAACTGTCAAAGTTGGCGTTGAGGTCGGCAGTAATGCGGTAGTAGGCGGCAAGGAAACGGCTCACCGCTTCACCATGAGCGGTGATGTACGACTTGCTAACCAGTAGCACCGACTCGGCCCCTAGATCAGTACCCTTGTCGCTGCCCACCAGCTTCGCACCCGCGCTGATCGCCACACTGGCGAATGGCTCAGGCAATACGGCGGCGGCAACCTTGCCTGCCTGCAGCGAACTGAGTTGGCTGGCGCTGTCGGGGTTTGATTGGGTGGTGAAGCCACCCTTGCTCTTATCCAATCCCTGCTTGGCGAACAAATAATCGGCAACGTAGTCGCTCATGGCGCTGTCGGTAATCGCCACCTGCTTGCCCTTGAGCGTGGCGATCGAGGTGGCTGCGATGCTCGGCGCGGCCAGAACGCTGAATATTGCATGGTCGGCATTGGTTTCAAAGATAACCGCTACGATAGCGCCGAGGTTATCCTTGCTTATTTTCGCGCTAGTTACCATGTCGCCAATCTCCGCATCAATCGCGCCACTCTTGAAAGCAGCATCACGGTCGGTCACGCTGTTAAATGGCACGAATTGGATGTTGACGTTTTCATCGTCGAAGAAGCCGCGCAGGCAGGCAGCGTACATCGGCAGTGATTCGAGCGAAGTAGTCAGGCCCAGGCGAATAGTCTGATAAGCGGGGTTGGGGGCATCGGTGACGCAGTTGTAGATACGCCCAGGGCGGACCGTCAGGTTGACGACGGGCTGGGCCGCGCCGTTATTATTGCTGCTGTTGTTGCCGCCAGGGTTGTTGTTCTGGTTTGGCGAAGTGCTGTTGCCGCTGCCACTGTCGCAGGCGGCCAGGGCGAAGATGACGATTAGCAACAGGCTGAGGGCGCGAACTGATCTGGTCAAGGTAACTCTCTCCTTCTAAATCACACTGATGAGCGGCGCAGCGAATCTATGCTGGCCGGATGTGGGTAACAAACCCGCTGCATTGTACAATTCTTCACGGGCGATGTCAAACTATGCGGCAATAAGAAATCCTCCCCAGAGCTGGGGAGGATTTTTGATGGGTAATGATTCCTACACTAGCCGCGTTCGCGGGCAAGTACATGGAGCGTGATCGCCTGGCGAAAGAGTGGCTCATGCAGAGCTGCATCAAGTACAGACAGCAGCGCCTGCTGGCGGGCATCGGCTACTATTACGAACTCAGCATCGTCACGGCACTGCAGCGGTTCAATCAGGCCAAGATTGGCGAGAGCCAGCAACGCACCATCCGCCTCGCGGGTCGCATAGCCAAGCAAGGTCAAGTCGGCGGCCCGCAGCAACGCATGGGGGCTACCCGCAAAGATCGCCGCAGCCTCCAGCATACACAGGCTGCCCAACTGGGTGACCAGGTTGGTGAGCAAATTAGCGGCTGACCCTTGTTCGCGCTGGAATATCCCTGCCATAGTTGATACCCTTCTAGGCTCTAAACTGATATAAATAGAGGCAACCGCCTTAGCCCTAGCCTCTGCTGCTATCGCTAACCTGCCTCTGCCATTATTATACCGTATATACAGGCTTATTGCAAGGTTTGTGCCATGTTTGTACAATACTGCAAAGCGGCGATGGTGGCGCTAGGGTTTGACAAGGGCAGGGAAGGGATATTACAATGTGCCAGTATGATAGCCGACGGCACACTGGCTAACCTTTAAGCAGCAAGGAATAATACAGATGAGGGTATATGTCGCAGATACGCTATAGGCTAGCAACCGAGCATGACCTGGGTGGGCTGCATCGCGCCTTTCTTGCCGCGGTGCAGGATCTCGACCGCCGCACTTGCCGCCCACAGGTTGAGCGCCCACAGGAGCATTACGACTGGCTGCGCCGTTATGTAATGCAGCACGATGCAGATGGCTGGTGGTTGGCTGAAGATGAGAGTGGCATGGTGCTGGGATGGAGCAGCGCGGTGTTGCGTGAGGCAACCTGGTTCCTGAGCGGCTTCTGGGTCAGGCCGGAGGCGCAGGGGTTCGGCATCGGGCGCAACCTGCTGCAGCGCACCCTGGAGTATGGGCGCGGCCAGTATCGCTCCCATTTTGTTTATGCCAGCGATGAACCCCGCGCCCTGGCCCTCTACCAGCGGTTTGGCATGGTAGCCCGCTTCCCTATCTGGGGCATTGCGGGCAATCCGACCGCGCTGACGGGATTCCAGTTGCCAGCCGAAATCGTGATCCAGCCATTCAGCGGCAGCAGCGCCAGTGACCGCCAGACCCTTATGGCGCTCGACGAACTGGATATGCGGGTGCGCGGCGCACTGCGCCCCACCGACCACAACCTATGGCTGGGCTATGTGGGTGGCGGCAGCTTCAGTGGTCAGCTTTACTGGCGTGGCGGCCAGCCGATCGGCTATGCTTATCTTAGTAACTGGGGGATGCTGGGGCCGGTGGTTGCCAGCGCAGCGGGCGACTTCGTGCCGCTGCTCAAGCACGCGCTGGGGCTAGCGGCACAACGCGGCTTCGGCTACGTGCATTGCGACCTGCCCAGCATCAACGCCGAGGCAGTGCGGCTACTCCTCGACCTGCGCTGGCGCATAGGCCCCGGCCATAGCTTCTTCCTCAGCAGCGGGCCGCTAGGGATGATGGATCGCTACATCCCCAGTGGAGCCACCCTGTTTTAAGGTGATGAAAGGTAAACAAATGTCGAGAAATAAAGGCGTATCGCTGGCAGCGATTGCGCTGCTGATCGCTACGCTTGGCCTAGTAGTGATGGTGGGGAACGCGGCGAACGCCAGCCCCATCAAGGCGCAACCTGTCGAAGCGCCACGCTGGTACGACTACGCCCCCGACTACCAATCGGTGGCCTTCAGCGCCGACGGTACTGGCTGGGCGGTTGGCACCGGCGGCAGCATTTACCACTATGACGGCACAAGCTGGACCAACTATCCCAGCCCTACCACCCAGCAACTGGGCAGCGTCACCACCATCTCCAACAGCGAGGCATGGGCGGTGGGTGGGGGCGGCGCCATCCTGCACCTCAGCGCAGGTCAATGGCTCACTGTGACTAGCCCGGTTACGGGCTATCTCACCACCGTGCGCTTCGCTTCCCCTACCGATGGCTGGGCGATGGGCTATCAAGGAGTGGCCGCGCACTGGAATGGGAGCAGTTGGAGCAGCGTCAACCTGACCAACCTGAATATCTATGGCATAAACTTCCTCAGCCCCACGGAGGGCTGGGCAGTGGGCGACACCACCCTGCACTATAATGGCACCACCTGGATGGTTGACCATGAAACAGAACAGACTCGCCTATTCGATGTAAGCGTATTGAGCGCCACCAACGCCTGGGCGGGGGCAATCAATGGCGATATGTGGCAGTGGAACGGCACGAATTGGAACGAGGTGGTAGTCGGCGCACCGGCAGAGTTCGATGCGGTGCATATGTTCAGCGCCAGTGACGGCTGGGCGGTGGGCGGCCACCACTTTTCGGTTACCGATAGCAGCTTTATCTACCACTACAACGGCAGCAGTTGGACTGCGGTTACTGACCCATCGGTGCGGGCATTGCTGGGCCTGGCCTGCCCCGATACCAGCCACTGCACCGCTGTCGGCGACCATGGCACCATCTTGCAGAGCAGCGGCCTCAGCTGGAGCGCCTATCGCTACCTGCCCGACATCGCCACGATGAGCGGAGTGAGCGCGGCGGATTCGCTAAATGCGTTCGCAGTCGGCTACTATACAGGCCAGGACAGCTTCTACTACGCCAGCGCCTACCAGTGGAACGGCAGCAACTGGCAGCGCACCCTTAGCCGCGGGCCAGCCTTCCGCCTGTTCAGTGTCAAGATGATCAGCGCAGGCGAAGCGTGGGCAGGTGGTAGCGATGGGGTGTTCATGCACTGGGCAAATGGCTCTTGGACACCATTGACCACTACGCTCGGCTGGGATGTGAGCGGTATAGACATTAGCAACGGCAGCGGCTGGGCGGTGGGCAAGAACGGCTCGATCTGGCGCTACGACGGTAATACATGGGCGGCAACCGCCTACTCGCCCACCGGCCAGATTTCGCTCAACGGAGTGAGCATCCTCAGCGCCAACGATGTGTGGGCGGTGGGCAACAGCGGGGTGGCGGCGCACTGGAACGGTAGCGCCTGGAGCCTGGTCAACACCCCCGGCGGACAGAATCTGCACGCGATCAAGATGGTTGCTAGTAATGATGGCTGGTCAGTTGGCGATGGCGGCACCATCCTGCACTACGATGGCAGCGCCTGGAATCCCTACACCAGCCCGGTTACAACGCCACTCTACAGTGTTGATTTCACTAATCCAACCGCAGGTTGGGCGGGCGGCAACGGCTTCTTCCTGCACTATCTGAACGGAGGATGGACGCAGCAGGCTGCGCCAAATATCGGGCAACTAAACGGCATCAGCATGGTGAGCAGCACAGCGGGATTCGCAGTAGGCGCATCAAACTTTGGCGAGTTCCTCATCTACGGTTCAACCCAGTGTCCCGATGCGCCCGGCTGCCCCACACCAACCCCGACCACACCGCCGAGCAGCACCCCTCCGCCGCCTACCGATACGCCGCTGCCAACAGAAACCCCAGGTGGGCCGACCGATACGCCACTGCCACCCACCGATACGCCGCAGCCGCCCACCAACACGCCGGTGCCATCGGCCACGCCGACCGACTGCCCCAACCCCTTCGTGGACATCAACGGTAATATCTTCTACGTGGCTATCCACTATCTCAACTGCCGCAGCGTGGTTAATGGCACCGATGCCACCCACTTCAGCCCCAACGCCACCTCCACACGGGCGCAGTTCGCCAAGGTGGTGGTCAAGGGCTTCGGGTTGCAGTTTTATACGCCTAGTGGGCAGCAGGACTTCAGCGACGTGCCGCCCACTTACTTCGCCTGGCTTTATATCGAAACCGGCTACCACGCGGGTATCCTCAACGGCTACGATGCCAATACTTGCACCGCCAATGGCGCAAGCTTCCCTTGCTACCTGCCCAACCTGCCGATTACGCGGGGGCAGCTTACCAAGCTGGTAGTCAACGCCGCGCACTATCCGCTGGTCACACCCGGCGGTCAAACCTTCAGCGACGTGCCGCCCAACAACGTCTTCTACCTGGCAATCGAGACCGCACACACCAGAGGGGTGATAAATGGCTACCCCGATAATACCTTCCGCCCCAACCAGAACATCCAGCGCGACCAGATGTGCCAGATCGTCTACAAAGGGGTGACTACGCAGTTACGGAGTTGAAAGTTGAAAGTTGAAAAAGGAGGGCGCATCGAATGATGTACCCTCCCTCTTTGGCAAAAGGCGCACCTAAGTGCGCCCCGCCATTCTTGTAACTTGCAGCATTCAACTTGCGACTGCGGTGCGCTACTTGGCAACATCCGGCGTGGTCGCTTCGGCAGTGGAGCCGCCGCTCATGTTCGAGCCGCCGCCCTGCTGGTTCATGCTATCACCGAATGCACGTACGCCGCTGAGTACCGCGCCGCCGACATTCTTGCCAACCTCGCTGCCCAGCATCCCGCCGATTAGCGCACCAGCAAAGGTGCCGATCACGGGGATGGGGAGGGCAACTGTGCCGATGCGTGCGCCAGCGAGGATACCTGTCCACATCCCGGCGTTAGCGCCAACCTGCTCGTCCTGCTTCTGATTGTCAGCCATGGGATAAACTCCTTTCGAGTTGTGACGGTTCAAGCGTTCTTCTTCGGGGCGGGTTACACTCGCCCAATATTCCTCTCATCAATTTAACAGAGGGTTGGAAATGTTGTCGGGGCAGGTTGCACCCGCCCAGAGTTACGCGACAGCTACATTATATAGACGAGTGGTGCGGCGGTTTTGTTTCAGCAAACTGCCGCAGGCTGCTGCTTTCCAACAATCCCATTATAGCACATAAATGCAAACTTATGCAATACCCTCTGCCCAAGTTGACAAGAAAACAGTGCTGGGTTATAATAGGGCAGCAAATGCAGGCCGACGTAGCTCAGTGGTAGAGCAGCTGTTTCGTAAACAGCAGGTCAAGGGTTCGAGCCCCCTCGTCGGCTCCAGGCACACAAAGACCCCGACGCAGTTGCGCCGGGGTTTCTTTATTCGCCAGCAGTTTTACATTGCAGTGGAAGTGGTGGTTGTACTGGTGCCGGGCTGGTTGCGAAGGTCAATTGCGCCGCTCTGCATCATAACGTTCTGCGCCTCAGCAGCACGCACGCCAGCAGCGACGCTGACCAGAATATCGCCAGCCATGAAGCGCTCGTTGTAAACGCGGGCCTCGCTCTCAGGGATGCCGAGGCCGATCAGCCCGCCGACGATACCACCGCCAACTACGCCAATCGCCGCGCCCGTGGCGGCGGTTGCGGCTGCAGTCGCCCCTGCGCTACCCAGCGCGGTTGCCAGCGCCCCACCTGCGATGACCGGGCCAACACCAGGGATAACCAACGCGCCCAGACCGACTAGCAGCCCAGCCAGACCGCCGAGTACGCCGCCAGTCACTGCGCCGCTAGCCGCGCCCTCACCCGCCTTGGTGCCGGTCGAGGTGGTTACATTGTCAACTGACTTGTTGTTGCGGGCAATTACGCCCACGCTGTTGCGGTCGAAGCCAGCTGCGGCCAGGTTGTTGATCGCATTCTGCGCCGTCATTTCGCTGGTGAATACGCCGATCACCGTGCCGGGGTTGTTGGTAGTAGTTACTTGATTTACCTGAGTCATTTGTTCTGTTTCTCCTTTCAAATCCCGAAGGTTTTCACCCCCAGGCGCTTTACATCTTGTCGTTATCAGGGCCAAGCAGAATTGTTATTGCGTTATTGGTAGCGCGTTGACCCCTGCGATGATATTAAACGACAGAACAGCGCATCCGTTATGGCTAATGGTAGTTGATGCAGCAACGGATAACGTACTCACCATGAAAACTTTGTTAATTGCAATAAAGATGGTACAATATAGGTAGGGCAACCGAGAAGGGGCGAAAAGTTGGTCGCCCTGATGGAGATGAGAAACGAGGCAATGATTATGGCTATAGATGTAAAAGATTTCGACCCCGCAGCGCCCACGCATGAAGGGCCAGAGCATATGAAAAGGGTTGTGATTGTGGGCAGCGGCCCGGCGGGTTTGACCGCCGCCATTTATGCTGCCCGCGCCAATCTGGATACCACGGTTATCGCGGGACTGACCTATGGCGGCCAGTTGATGCTGACCAGTGATGTAGAGAACTTCCCCGGTTTCGCCGAAGGCATCCAGGGGCCTGAACTGATGGCCGCGATGCGGGCGCAGGCTGAAAGAGTCGGCGCGAAGGTAATTGACCAGGATGTGGAGCGGGTAGACTTTAGCAAGCGACCTTTCAACCTCAGCACCGATAGCGACACCTACACTGCCGATGCGGTGATCATTGCCACCGGCGCGGCGGCCAAGTGGTTGAATATACCCAGCGAGACGCGGCTGCGCGGGCGCGGCGTATCTACGTGCGCCACTTGCGATGGTTTCTTCTATCGCGGTCAGGATGTGGCAGTCATCGGCGGCGGCGACTCGGCGCTGGAGGAGGCGCTCTACCTCAGCCGCATTGCCAACAAGGTTACGCTAATCCATCGCCGCGATGCCTTCCGTGGCTCGAAAATCATGCGGCAGCGGGCATTGGAAAATCCCAGGATTGAGGTTATGTTCAACACCGCCATCGAGGAGATTCTGGGTGAAGAGGATGTAAACGGCCTGCGGGTGCGCGACATCATCACCGACCAGATCCGCGACCTGGCAGTAAGCGGTGTGTTCGTCGCCATCGGCCACGAACCGAACACCAGCGTATTCAGAGACAAAGTAGACATGGACGAGAAAGGCTACATCCGGCTGCATGGCGAGAGCCACACCAACATCCACGGCGTGTTCGTGGCGGGTGATGTGTTCGACATTCGCTATCGCCAGGCGATCACCGCGGCTGGCTCCGGCTGCAAAGCGGCGATGGATGCCGAGAAGTACCTCGAATCTGAGATTGCCATCGCCGAGCATCACCCAGTGGAGATGGTTACGCCACACAATTGGTAAGCCAGTAGCAATGGGGTATTAAGCATGATTAGGGGCGCACCAGCGGTGCGCCCCTGCTTTTTAACTTCACCTTCGGTATTCAACCCCCATTTACCGCCGCGACTGCAGTAGAGCCAGCAGGCGCAGGATGGAGATATAGATCCAGACGATGGTAACGATTAGGCCGAACGCGCCATACCACTGCATATACTTGGGTGCGCCTGCCTGCGCTCCGCGCTCGATGAAGTTGAAGTCCACTGGAAGGTTAAGCGCGGCGACGATGACAACAAACAGGCTGATGCCGATTGTCCAGGGGGTGGGCTGGCTGATAGCGTAGAAGTGTACCCCGAATAGCGAGAGGATGAAGCCAACCAGATAAACCAGGAAGATGCCCATCGTGGCTGCCGCTACCACCATAATGTACTTGTTCGTAACCTTGATGATGCGCGTGCTGTAGAGGAATAGCATGGTTATGAACACAGCAATGGTCGCCAGCATCGCCTCCAGCACAATACCCTTGAACTGGGCATCATAGAGCCGCGAGATAACTCCAATCACCAACCCTTCGCCCACAGCGTAGATGGGGGCGATGATCGGCGAGGCTTTGGGGAAGAATGAAGCGGCGATGGCGAGAATAAAGGTGCCGATCAGCGCAGGCAGCAGCCAGGAGGGGATCGAAGTGGGTATCCAGGTGGTGCCTCCGTAGGCGCTGTAGGGGATGGTCTCCACCTGGGTCCAGCCGATCAACGCGCCCGCGATAACCAGCATCAGCAGGGCGGCAGTAATCGCATATGTGCCAGTGGTAGTCATTACCTCAGCGGGTTGTGTGTAGGCAGGCTGCCCATAACCGGGTTGTCCGTAGCCCACTTGCGATTGGGCAATCGCTTGCTTGAATGTCTTATCGTTAAGTGCGGGGTTCTCAAAGGCCATAGCCTTGCTCCTTTCGCCTACAACGGCGTTATCGTAGCTTTATGCACAGCAATGTATGCTGCTCCATTATATTAGAAGGATAACTGCTTGTCAATAGTAATTGGTACAAATGTCGGGAGGAGCATGGGGGTCAGGGGTTCAGCCCCCAGATGCACAAGCGCATCAATGCCTACGATATAATATTAGATTACCCCCACGATGAGCAGCACGCCCAACACAGCAAAGATGATGGCGGCAACCTTCTGCATAACGTCGGGGTTGAGTAGCAGGCTGGCCCGGTTGCCGACCACGATGGCGATGACCGCAACTGCCCACAACGCCAGCGTCGCGCCGACAAAGATGGTGAGCGGGTCGTTGTACTTTGCCGCTAGCGTGGCGGTGGCAAGCTGGGTCAGGTCGCCCCACTCGGCGAGGAAGACGACGATGAATGCGGTCCACACCCCACTGTGGAAGGTTGCCTTTTTCTTAACCTCGGCTTCCTCCTTTGCCTCTTCAGCCTCCTCATTGCGCCGCCACATAAAGAAGGCGAAGACGAGGAAGAGCGCCCCTGCGGCGCGATGCACAATGTCGGCGGGCAGCAGGGCAAACAGACCGCCGATTGTCACCGCGATCAGGCTCTGCACCATCAGCGCTGCCGCCGCGCCGGTGAACACCCCCAGCGGTTTGTAGCGGGTCGCCAGCGCCAGCGAGGCCAGCGCCGTCTTATCCGGCAATTCGGCGACAAAGATAAATAGAAATGTGGATAGCGCCAGGCTCAGGTTCATGCGGTAATCACCTCTTCCGTAGCAGCCCGCCGAGGACGAGGCCGAAAGCAGCGTGGCGCAGCAGTTGGTTGACGAAGCCAGTTTTGCTGAACACAGGCGGCATTGCCCCACTGTGGATGGTGGGGTTGAAGCGGTCGAGCAACGGGGCAAAGGGATAGAGAATGCCGTTTTCGATGTTGATGAAGATTATACCACGCATCCAGGGAGGGCCTGGCAGATTTTCGCGGGCATAAGCGGCGTAGACATAAGCAAGAAAGATGCTGAAGCTATAGTGCGCGGCGGTGCCAACCAGCGGCCAGGCGCGACGGCGACCAAACATCTCGCCCAGCATCCGAATGTCGTTGAGCGGATAATTGAGCAGCCGCATATCCACTGCCATCTCCGCCAGGTAGACGCTGCCTGCCGCCAGCGCGGCGGTAATTACTGCGGCATGGTCAAGTTCAGCGATTCGCTTGCGGGTGTCCGCGATTATGTCGTCCATATCTCCTCCTCATGTTTTGTCTTCATTATACAGCAATATACGAGCCGCCCCGATGATGGGGCGGCTGTTTGCGAAGTGGTAAGCTATAGTGCAGCTAGCTCACGGGGTGTAGGTATCATCGTAGACAGCCCAGTGGTTGGCATCGTAACCGCCATAGCCGTTGCTGTTGTAGAGAACGTAGATCTTCTTCAGCGGTGCGTTGGTGGCGACGGCAAGACCCTTGCTGAAATAGTCGTAGTAGCCGTTGCTGCCCACTTCGTCGGCGGTAGCCCAGCCCAGCCGCTCACGCACATGAGCGCCGGTGCCTTCACGCCATACCTTGCCGAAGCCGAACTTGGGCGCATACAACCCGGGCGGCGGGGTTTCGTGACCGCCGGGATCAGTGCCATCCTGATACTGGTCGTCGAAGTGCTGGGCAGTGCCGTTAGCGAACAGCACGTAGATGGTCTTGTAGGTGGTAGTCTTGTTGTCGTAGCTGTCGTGATAGTTGATGATGAGGTCAATCATCTGCCCATGCTCGAACGACTGCTGCGCCACCTGCACGTTTTCGGCGCTGTTGTTGGTGCAGCCGAGTTCCTGCTGCACTTCGGAGTGGTCAGCCCAGACCTTGCCCACACCCAGGGTAGGTACAATATCGCAGGTAGCGGGGTCGAAGATCGGCTTGCCCGCATCGTTGTAGCGCCAGGCATAGTAGTGTTGGCCGATGTTGCCCATCTGCACCTGGTAGGCGGCGGGCGCGGATGGCACGTAGGTGAGGACGCGACGCTGGTAGGGCTGGATGAGGACGGCAATGTTCGTCTGCCCGGCAATCTTGACGTTGGCCCAGTATGCTTCGGCGATGGGGTAGCCGGTGGCGTAGAACCAGGGGTCGTTCAGCTTCTCTGTTACCTTATGGCCGCTGTCCATCACCGCGCCATTCTGGTTGAGGAAATCCCAGAAGACCTTGGGAATATTGTGCTTGGTGCTTGGCTCGTAGTATGAGATTACGGTGCCGGGGTCGCTAGCCTTAGTGGAGTCATCGCCGACATTGCCTATGCGATTGATAGTGGCGGTGGCATTAGCGCCAATCTGGCTGGTGGCATCGTACAGCAGGTTCTGAAAGCTGGCATAGGTGGGGGCGCTGGTATCGTCGCCATCGGAGGCGAGGTCAATCTGCGCCGCCCAGCGGCTCTGGTAGGTGTTGTCGCCCACCTGCATCTTGCCGCTGATTAGCTCGACGGTGAGCAGGCCGTTGGTGACGTAGAACTTGCTGGATTTGTCGCCGCTGGGGTTGTTGATCTCCATGCGGCTCTTGTCGAAATACTGCACCAGGCGGGTGCCACCCGCGCCTTCCTTGTACGGTTCGGTCAGGCTGAAGCCGGGCTGCGGCCCCCAGAAGTAGCCGCGATTGATGTTGGGTTGGCCGACCAGCGCATCGGTGCGATTCCAGACTGTCTGGAAGGCGGGGTCGGCGAACGAGTTGGCGGCGGCGGCATGGTTTGAGCTGAGGCCGGGCATTAGCAATGCGGCCAGCAGCAGGGCGGCAGCGATGCCGCGTAGGGGTTTGTTTAGTTTGGACACTTTCCTTGCTCCTTTTGCTGCGGCAGTTTGCGGCAGCAACGCGATAATCAGAAGGTTGATGGTTGCGTAGGAGTGTACACGTTCCTGATTATAGCAACGAAGCAAGTTGATACTGGTTGCGTTGGCGAGAGGCAAATGCAAAGTAGTTGACACTTGACCCTGCACCCATCCCACAATGGGGGAGGCGGTTTCAGCCTCCCTGCCAGCGGCGAAAGAGGTCGTGTTCGATGTGGAAGTAGTCGAGGGTCTTGCCCACCAGATAATCTATGATGTCGTCAAGCGTCTTAGGCTGGATGTAGAAGGGGCAATCGGGTATCAAGATAATCGCGTTCATCTGCGCCAGCTTGTGCAGGTTTTCCAGGTGGATAGCGTGTAGCGGCGACTCGCGGGGGACGATGATGAGGGTGCGCCGCTCCTTGAGGGTTACGTCGGCGGCACGGAGCAACAGATTGTCGCTATAGCCCGTGGCAATGCCCGCTAGCGTTTTCATGCTGCAGGGAATAACCGCCATACCTTCGGTACGAAAGCTGCCGCTGCTGATCGCGGCAGCCAGATTGTCAGCATCATAGTGGCGGGTGGCAAGCGCGGCAACCTCTTTGGCGCTACGCCCCGTCTCGATCTTGATGGTACGCGCCCCCTCCTCGCTGATCACCAGGTGGGTCTCCACTTCAGGGTGGTCGCGCAGCACTTCGAGCAGGCGTACCCCGTAGATGACCCCGCTGGCTCCCGATATGCCGACCACGATGCGCTTGGGCATAACTATAAACCCTCCTGTCACAAGATCAGGGCGAAGCACGGTTCGCCTCTACCGACTGCGATATTTGCGATGCGCTGATTATACCCCATTCGCCAACAAAACGGTGGAGGCGCACCCAAGCACGCCTCCATAAGGGCGGACGCAATCCGCCCCTACACCACACCTATCTGGAAGCTCAGGGTAGCGTAAGCGCCTTGTAGAGTATCACCGCAAGCTGGGCGCGGGTGACGTTGGCGTTGGGGGCGAACAACCCGCCGCCGATGCCAGTGACGGTGCCACGATGGTAGCAGGTCTCGATTGCGCCATAGGCGTAATTGTCGGCAGATACATCGCTGAAGTGTGGCCCGCCAGTAGTGTCAATCGGCCAGCCGAAGGCGCGTACCGTGATGATGGCGATCTGCGCCCTGGTAATATTGTCATTGGGCAGGAAGCAGGGGTAAGCCAGCCCTTGCGCCGCACAGTCGAATGAGGATGCGCCGCTGATTGCGCCATTGGCGTAGGCGGTCTCCACGAAGGAGTAGAGCGGGTTGGCAGGTGGCACATCGCTGAAGGTTGGGTTGGTGGGAGTGACAAGCGGCCAGCCCTGCGCCAGGCTGACCATCTTGGCAAACTGAACGCGGGTGGCGGGCGCGTTGGGGCTGAAGGTGTGACTGCTGGTGCCGTTGACGATGTTGAGGCAGGCCAGATGGTTGACGTTGGCCCATGCCCATGAGCCATAAGGCACATCGCTGAACGATAGCCCGCACTCGCTGGGGCTGGCCGAGGCGCTGGGGCCAACCGCGCCCACATTGCCCCATAGGTCAACTGGCACCACAGTGGCGTAGAAGGGCTGGCCGTTAGGCAAGACCGCGAAGCCAGAGGGATCCGCGCTGGGAGCGGAGAGGTTTAGTTGCACCCGCAGGCGGGCCTGCTGCGCCACTGCATCGAGGGTGAGGATCGGTTGCATCGAGCTGATCGAGGTGTTGGGGTTGTCGCTGATGTATACGAGGTAGGTTGTGGTAGTGCGGGCCGGGTGATAGTTGCTCCAATCGAGCAGCAGGGTGCCGCTGATCATCGCGTCGCTGAGGGTAGGAGTAATCGGTGGCTGGGCCAGGTTGGGATGGTCTACCGCCCGCAGGGTAAGGTTGTCTACCACCAACTGAGTGCCGGTGAGTGGCCTGCGCCCGCCAATCTTCAAATCCTGTATATGGGAGAGGTCAACGCCCCATGCCTGGTTGAGCGGCATGAAGAAGTTAGTCACGCCCTGGCGGATGGTCAGCACCTGGGCATCTTTGGCGACGGCGTTCGCATCGTCGCTGAAGCTCATGGTAAAGAGCGGCGCGGGTATGTCAGAGCCGAGGCTATTGATGTCCAGGGTCAGATAATCGTAGCCGCGCCAGTCGCTGGGGCTGAAGCCATTGCCATTAGGCGCACGGCTGATCTCCACCCACTCGTCGCGGCCGGGCGACTGCTTGCCGGTGAAGGTAAGCAACCCTGCCTGCTGGCCCTCGGTGCGCCCTACCGTGGTGCCAGTCAGGGTAAGCGAACCGCTAACCTCCCATGAACTCCACTTCGAGTTTGGCCCATCAATGCTGGTATCGGCGCTGTTCTCAAAGCCATTGATCATCAGTGCGTGGGTCTGGCTCAGAACGTCGAAGGGCTGTGGCGCAGTGTAGGCCAGTTCGTCGCTGACCGCGCTGCTGGCCCGCACCCGCCAGTACCAGCGGCCTGCGTCGAGGCTGCCGACGGTGGGGGTGTAGATGACGCTGCTGGTGGTGGTGGAGAGCGGGCTGGCGAAGTCTGGGGTTTGCGCCGCCTGCCAGAGGTAGCTGGCTGCGCCTACAACAGGCCGCCAGGCGAAGCGGGTGGTGGAGCTGAATACCGGCGCATCATACATGGGACTGAGCGGGGTAGGCGGTTCGAGTTGCGCAGCGGGTTGGCCCAGTTTGTGGTAGTAGATATTGGCGTTGTAGACAGCGGCGGTGCGGGTGAGGTCGGGGTAGGGGTTGCCGTCAATATCCACCATGCCCCAGTTATGGTGGCCGTAATAGCCACCCAGGTTGTGGGTTGTTGAGCAAGCCCCGATCCGCGTGCTGGAACCAGTGTACACCCACCATCAGCGGGCGGCGGGCCGCCTCGCTCATCAGCAACTGGTAGCCGGAGCCACGATCGCGGTCGGTTGGCACCAGATGCGCGGCGGGCAGCGGCACATTGGGCATCCCCGAAGCGACCCCCAGCAGGCTGAACTCGCCAACCATCACCGGCTTGCCGCCCCAGGCGGACAACTCGTCGAGAAACTCCATCTGCATATCGTCGCCCATCGGGTTCGTCCACGGATCGTACATATTGACGCTGAGGACATCGAGATAGTGGCTGGCGGCAGTCACCACCTCGTGGAAAAGCGGCGTGACGTAGTAGCGGTCGCCGAGCAGCAGGTGGTGGGGGTCGCGGGCGCGTACCGCATTGGTGGTGATGCTGTAGTAGCGGTTGGCAATCTGGCCGAGGAATTGATACTTGTCGGTATAGGCAGCGGTAGCGGTGATGCTGGTAGTGTTCAGCAGGCTGGTTGCCTCGGTGCCGGTGAAGCTGGCGTAGGATGTACCCCAGGCCGCGTTCAGTTGGCTTACCGTGCCGTAGCTGCCTACCAACTGATTGACCCACGCTTGCTTGCCCGGCTCATCTCGCGTCTGGGCGATGTAGCCTTCGCTCAGGCTAGAGGTCGGTTGGTTGACGTAGTAGCCGTTGAACCAGAATAGTTCGTTATCAATGAAGTAGCCGAGCAGCCAGGGGTCGGCCACATCGGCGCTGCTGATCTCGGTGCTGACGATGTTGGTGACGGTCATTGCCCAGCCCACCGCGAACACATCGGGGAACCTGAAGTTCATCGCGGGCGTATTGTACGGGCTTACCATACTCAACTGCCCAACGTTGAGGTAGCGGCTCTCGACCAACCCGTGATGGGTGATGTCGCTGCCGCTGAACGCGCCGATGGTGTTGATGCCCCAGCCCCCTAGTTGCGAGGCAGTTGCGTTGGCCCAGGCGCTAGCGTTGCGGTATTTGGCGAACATCCGCTGGTCGTAGGTCTCAGCCACCTGAGGATGGTTGCCGAAGCTAACCCAATCTACGCCAGCGCTGAAAAAGGCGTGCTGGTCGGGTGTTACCAGCCAGGCCGTGCCACTCACAATGGCGGTGCGAAAGTAGCCCGACGTGTTGCTAATGGGCAGCGCATTCCAACCTCCATACTGATCGTACTGGCTGGAACGAGGCAGCAAGGTCGCGGAAGATGGATTGGCAGGCGGTGAGGATGGCTGGTTGGCCGCATCCGACTGGTCGCTGGGTGGAGAAATCTGGCTCAGGCTACCAATTGGGGGAGGGATGGTAGGGGTTGCGCTTGCGCCGCTTGCCAACAGCATCACCAGCAGCGCAAGGCTGGCAAGCTGGATAACTGGTCGGGGTTTCATCGTTATATTCCTCTCTCTTATACCTGATCCGCGCCCTGCCGCCACAGCATTGCGTGGGTTGCTCTTCTTCGCCATGGTCAATGACAACTGGCTCCTGACTAATATAGTCAGGAGCCAGCGATTTGCTTCATTGTTGTCGCCTACTACTTATGGCAGGGTGAGCGCCTTATAAAGAATGACGGCAAGCT
>JBBRMT010000063.1:0-20073 GCA_038230695.1 Chloroflexia bacterium | reverse complement strand
GATTTGTTTACTAAAGTTATTCCGGTCGGGGTCAACACAGTGCTAATCTACAGTGGCGATAACCTGATTATCGGTGTGCTGCTCATCATAGTGTGGCTATACGCTAGTCGCGGGTATAACCTGATTACCAGAGAGGTGAAGCCGTATGAGATACCACTGACCACATTCCAGATTGCGGTTATGCCAACCACTGCCGCGCTGTCAATCCTTGCCACTATTCTGCTCAGTCCGGATTTCGGTGTTGCAATGTACTACATCGTGCCGGCAGTAATGAGTACCTCAGTAGGCATCGCCTGGGGGCGGGCGCAGCGAAAGTATGAGGGTATCTTACCGCGCTAATGCTGTGTTTGCTTGCCACCCCATTCTCTTGTATAATAGCGGCACGCGCTTGACCTATTCCACTAGCGCGCTGACACGGGAGCGAACAACGGTTCGCCCTGGCATAAGGGAGAAACGATGGCGGCGCTACAGGAACAGAGCGGCAAGGTGACAACTGCGGCAACGGTGCCGGACAGGGCAGAGGCGGCGGTTTCGCAGCCTCTCTTGCTGCTGGTCGTGTTCACGTCGGGGATGAGCGGGCTGGCGATGGAGATGCTATCCAGTCGCCTGCTACAGCCCTACTTCGGCAGCAGCCAGCTGATCTGGGCAGTGGTTATCGGCCTGGTGCTGATTTATCTGACCATTGGCTACTACCTCGGTGGCAGGGTTGCCGATCGGTGGCCGCGTATAACGTTGCTCTACCAGCTAGTCGCAGTTGCCGGGTTTCTATTCGCGCTCATCCCCTGGATTGCTCAACCCATCCTCAGCTTTTCGCTTTCCGCCTTTACCGACAGCAGCGTGGGCGGTTTCGTCGGTTCGTTGGTCGCAGTGGTCGCGCTATTCGCGGTGCCGATGACGATTATGGGTATGGTCTCGCCATTCGCCATTCGACTCAGTCTGGGTAGTGTTGGCAACGGCGGACGCGTGGCGGGCAGCATCTACGCCCTCAGCACGGTGGGCAGCATCGTTGGCACCTTTGTGCCGGTGCTGTTCCTGATGCCCGCCTATGGCACCAATGTAACCATGCTGGTCTTCGCCGCCACCCTGGTGATTGTCGCTCTCTTGGGTTTGGCGACGGTGCGTAACGGACGTAGCCCCACCGCGTTGCTGCTGCTAATCGTCTTCACCGGCGGGATGGCCGACCTGGCGATGGAGATGCTCTCCAGTCGGCTAATCACCCCCTATTTCGGCAGCAGCCAGCTAATCTGGGCCGCCCTTATCGGTCTGGTGCTAGCTTACCTCACCATCGGCTACTACTTCGGCGGCAGGCTGGCGGATCGCTATCCCCGCCCTACTCTACTCTACCAGATCGTGCTGGCGGGCGGCCTGTTGTTTGCCCTCGTGCCGTTGCTGGCCCAGCCGGTGTTGGAGTGGACGCTGGGCGCATTTGCCGGGGTTAGCAGCGATGGCTTCGTCGGCGCATCAGTCGCGATCATTATCCTGTTTGCCCTGCCGATCACCCTGCTGGGGATGGTATCGCCCTTTGCCACCCGCCTTAGCCTCAGCGATGTCAGCGATGGTGGGGAGGTGGCGGGCAGCATCTACTCGCTCAGTACGGTGGGCAGTTTTGTGGGCATCTTCCTGCCGGTACTGCTGCTCATCCCCGCTTATGGCACCAGCCGCACTATGCTGATGTTCGCGGGCGTGCTGGTGGTGGTAGGCGCAGTGGGTCTGCTACGCCTCGCCCCCGCTAGAGCGATAATAACTGCTGCACTGCTGGTTGGAGTAGTCGCGTTGTTCTTCATCGCGCCGCCCAGCGTAATCAAGCCCGCCCCTTACGGCACGCTGGTGGCCGAGCGGGAGAGCGAGTACAACTACATCCAGGTGCTGGATTACAACGATAGGCAGCGCGACTGGAAATATCTTGCGCTAAACGAGGGCCACGCCATCCACAGCAAGTACACCAGCGACCCCAAGCAAATCGAGGTGGGCGGGCCGTGGGATTATTTTGCTATTGCCCCATACTTCAACGCCAACTATCAGCCGTCCGATTTCAAGAGCATGGCCCTGATCGGCAGCGCGGCTGGCACCGTCTCCAAGCAAATCACCCGCATCTACGGGCCGCAGACGCATATTGACAACGTGGAGATTGACCCCGCCATCGTGCAGGTGGGGCAGCAGTATTTTGCGATGAACGAGCCAAACGTGGTCAACAACGAGCAGGATGGCCGCTTCTTCCTGCGTACCAGCCAGCAGAAGTACGATATAATTGGCGTGGATGCCTATCGCCAGCCTTACATTCCATTCCAGCTTACCACCAAAGAGTTCTTCCAGGAGGTGCGTGACCACCTCAGCGCAAAGGGCGTGGCAGTGCTAAATGCGGGCAGCTACAATGGCGATGTGCGCCTTGTCGAAGCCACCGCCAACACCATGGCATCCGTTTTCCCCAACGTCTGGATAATAGACGTGGCCGATAGCAATAACAGTATCGTGATTGGCACCAATCAGGCCAGTAGCATCGCCAACTTTATCGCCAATGCCACGCGCATCAGCGCCAACCCCCAGTACAACGATAGCCTGAACATCGTGTTCCACAACAGCCAGTCTGTCGGCCACATCCGACCACCCGACAAGGGCGCACCGGCCCGCTACGGCTTCGTTGCGCCATTTACCGATGACCGCGCTCCCGTCGAGCAGGTGATTGACCAGATCATCCTCGGAGCGGTGAAAGAAGTGAGCAAGTAGGCTTTAGCCACAGGTTGACGCGCTGGCCGCCAGAGGGTGAATGCGGGGTTCGCCTCCCAGCAGCCAGCAACGCAGCCTGCATATCTATAGAGGAAGAGGAGGGAAATCGGTTATGAAACTGAAACTGCATCGCACGGTACGCACCGAGTCGTCGGAGGAAATCTACATCTACGACCTCGACCTGAACGATGAGGCAGGCGAGCCAATGGACATCGGCAAGATGGACGTTCACTACACCGCTGATCAAATCGTCGGCACCGTGCTGTTCTGGAAGGACTGGCATGGCGGCGAGGCGGGCGGCTCCAACCTGCAAGAGATAGTTGACGAGGTGCTGGAGGAGCTAGCCGAGCCGTTGGGCGTGTCTGGCGAATACGATATGGAGTATTACATCTGCGACCGCGACAGCCGCCAGTTCGTCAGCAACATTGACGACGAGTTCGACTTCGAGGATGAAGCGGAGTTCGACGAGGATGAGTTTGACGACGCGGACGAGGATGAGGAAGGCGTAATCGAGAGCAAGCCGTTGACTGATAGCAATGGCAGCGTCCAACACTAGCCCTACAGTCGCGCCCTTCTTCCGCTTCGCCAACCTCAGCGCCCAGCCCGGTTTGCTGCACGCGATCACGCAGCGGCAGCGGCCCGTCCAATTCAACCACGTTTCAGCCAACGGGTCAACCGATGCGCGGGTTGGCCTGTTGGATTATCTAGCCGATGACGACCCCCTCCCAGCCTCCCCCGGTGGGGTAGGAGTTGTGGACTTCAATCTGGGTTATCGGGCAGAAGGCTACCCGACGCAAGCGACGGCGGCGAACTGGCGCTATCTCACCGCCGCGCTGGGCATCGAACCTGAGCGCATTGTGGCGGCGCGGCAGGTGCATGGCAATCGGGTGGTACGGGTAAGTAGCGCAGATGGTGGCGCGGGCATCCGCCTGCAGGCGTGGCGGCCAGCCGCGGAGTGGCGCGACGAGGTTGGCCCAGCCAAGCCACCTGTGGCCGAGGCGGATGGCCTCTGCAGCGACGAGGCGCGGGTATGGCTGATGAACGTCTACGCCGACTGCACCCCATTGCTGTTCTACGACCCGCGCCAGCAGGCAGTAGCAATCGCCCACGCTGGCTGGCGCGGCACAGTGGCGCAAATCGGCGCTGAAGTTGTGGCTATGATGGCCCACGAGTTTGACACCAAACCTGCCGACTTGCTCTGCGGCATCGGTCCGGCGGCGGGGCCGTGCTGCTACCAGGTGAGCGAGGAAGTGATTGCGGCAGTGCAAACCGCCTTTCCACACCACAATGAGTTGCTGAACTTCAGCGAACAGCCGTCCGGTCACGCCATCTTCAACCTGTGGGCGGCCAATCGCGGCGTACTGGAAGCGGCAGGCGTGCCACCCGCGAACATCGAAACTGCTGCCATCTGCACCATCCACCACAACGATCGGTTCTTCTCCGCCCGCGCCGATGGTACGCAACAGGCAGGGCGACGATTTGTTGCGATGATCGGATTGACCAACCAGCCGACCGTTTAGGCTCAACGGATCCTTATTCTACCTTCTACCTTCTACCTATATTTGCTATGGACATAATTCACCCGCACTCAACCCTCAGCATTGAAATCGCGCAGCGGCTGGTTCGCATCCAGGAGCGCATCGCCGCTACCTGCCAGCGAGCAGGGCGTAACGCAGCGGGGGTGCATATCTGCGCGGTGAGTAAGACCCAGCCGTTGGCGATGGTGCAGGCCGCCTACGAGGCCGGGCTGTATACGTTTGGTGAGAACTACGTGGCCGAGGCAGTCGCCAAGTTCGCCACCCTGCCCGATGCCAACCTCCACCTGATCGGCCATCTGCAAACCAACAAGGTGAAGCAGGCCCTGGCGCGGGTCAACGTGATCGAAACGTTGGACAGCGTCAGGCTGGCCGATGCGATCGAGAGGGAGGCCGCGAAGCTGGGACGCATCGTACCAGTCTACATCGAGGTGAACGTCGCGGGCGAGGCTAGCAAGAGCGGAATCAGTATCGAACAAGCATCAGAACTTACGGGATATGTATCGGAAAACAGCGTGCATTTGCGTGTTGAAGGCTTGATGAGCATCGCACCCGCTGGAGCGGCAGATAGCGAGTTGCGCCACGTGTTCGCCACCCTGCGTGGGTTGGGCGAAAGTCTGCGCGGTCAATTGGACAAGCGTCGCCACCCCTGCTGGGAACTGAGCATGGGCATGAGCGATGACTTCGAGCTTGCCATCGAGGAGGGCGCAACCAGCATCCGCCTGGGGCGGGCCATCTTTGGCGAAAGACAGTGAGGGTAATGGTAAAAGGTGAATGGTAAATGGTGAATAGTGGGCGAGTGCCTAAATCTTCCACCTTCCACCTTCTACCTTCCATCTTCCACCTTCTACCTTCTACCTTCTACCTTCTACCTATTACTTATGGACGCATTTCTGCACAATCTAGCCACCCAATTTGCCGCCGTCGGATACACTCTGTACCTGGTGGGCGGCAGCGTGCGCGATGAATTGCTGGGCCGCGTTGCCCACGATGCCGACCTGACCACCGATGCGCCGCCTGAGCTAGTGCGTAAGCTGGCGCGGCAGGTAGGAGCGACCACCTTCGATCTCGGCGAGAAGTTCGGCACGGTCAGCCTGATCCATGATGATATAACTATTGAGATAACCACCTTCCGCACCGAAGCGGCAGGCGTGTTCGGTCAGAACCTGGATCAGGATCTGGCGCACCGCGACTTCACCATCAACGCGATGGCCCGCGACCTGTTGAGTGGCGCACTTTATGACCCGTTCGGCGGGCAGGATGATCTGGCTGGCGGCATTATTCGAGGGGTGGAGAATCCTGCCGCCCGCTTCGAGGAGGATCCGCTGCGCCCCTTGCGTGGAGTGCGCTTCGCCGCGCAACTTGGCTACCGCATCGAGGGCCAGACCGCGCTGGCTATCGTCGCCGCTGCGCCGCGCATCGCCGAGTGCAGCGCGGAGCGGGTGGGCCGCGAACTAACCAGCCTGTTGACCGCGCCGCTGTCGGCTGAGGGAGTGGGCTTGCTGGCCGAACTCGGTTTGCTGGTCGTCTGTCTGCCGGAGATCGAGGCAATGCGCTCGATGCAGCCCGGCGCATACCACTTCAAGGATGTCTATCGCCATACCTTGATTGTGCTGAGTCGCATATCGGCTACACCGCTGCTGCGCTGGACTGCGCTGCTGCACGATGTCGCCAAGCCGCAGACATATGGCATAACCAACGGGGAGGTCCACTTCTTCGGCCATGAGATGCTCGGCGCGAAAATGGCGCGGGCGATATTGACCCGCCTGCATATGGAGCATGAACTTGTCCACAAGGTAAGCAAGCTAATCGAACTGCATTTGCGGGCGGGCTTGTACGACGACGATTGGAGCGATGGCGCGGTGCGTCGCTTTATCCGCGAGGCCGATGAGGTGATGCCGGAGTTGCTGGAACTGGCGAAGGCAGATCTGACCACTGGCAACCAGCAGAAGGTTGCTGCAGGCCGCGAACGAATTGACCGCCTCGCTGCCCGCATCACCGACTTGCAGGCCCAGGCCGAGGTTGCCAGGATGCACAGCCCGCTGGATGGCAATGAACTTATGGCGATGTTCAACCGCCCGCCCGGACGCTGGATTGCTCCGCTGAAGGATTATCTTCTGGGACTGGTGTTGGATGGCAGTCTCGATCAGGATGACAAGGAGACGGCCACAGGGCTGGCGCAGGAATATAGGGCGCAGCAGCCTGAAGGATAAGAGGGAATCAGCTGATCCGAGAGCATAGAAAGGCATACAGCTATGGCTATTCGAGCGATTGTTTTTGATATAGGCGGGGTACTGGAGATCACGCCTAAGACTGGTTGGAAGGCAAAGTGGGAGGCACGTTTGCATCTGAAACCAGGGGAGTTGGATGAACGACTCATGGGCGTGTGGAGAGATGGTAGCTCCGGTAAAATATCGGAGGAGGAAGTGGAACAGAGCATAGGCAAGATCATGGGGTTGGATCGAGTGCAACTAGACTCATTTATGTACGACCTATGGAAAGAGTATCTCGGCGAACTCAACATCGATCTTGCTACCTACTTCGCTAGCCTACGCCCTCGCTATCAAACCGCCATCCTTAGCAACAGCTTTGCTGGTGCCAGGGGCAAAGAGCAGCAGAGCTACCACTTTGCCGAGATGTGCGACCTCATTATTTACTCCCATGAGGAGGGAACTAGTAAGCCTGAAAGGCGTATCTTTGAACTGACTTGTGAGCGCATAGGTGTGCATCCAGCAGAAATCATCTTCCTGGATGATGTCGAGCAGAGTGTAGTCGTGGCCCGCGAGTTTGGTATCCATGCTATTCTCTTCAAGGATACCGCCCAGGCTATCGCCGATATTCAGACATACCTGGAGGCTGAGGGGCAACCGCTGTGATTAGCCCAGCGGCTGCTTGGGGCGCTTGAACACGCAGAAGTAAACCGCAGTATAAACTCCCATCGTGCTGCTACCACCCTCATATACATCGAGATTGTCGCCGACTGCGACCGGCTCCATGTGGACAAGCTCCCAACCTTCATCGCCGAACTTATCCAGCCCAGGGATCATTGACTGCGGCGTGTACTTCGGCACGTCCCAGTTCGGGAACTGCTGCTTCAGAAAGTCCGTTTGCTTCGCCGCATCAGCCGACAGAAAACAGGTCCAGTATTCCCATTTGAGCGCCATTTTCTGCTCCTTTGCTAGCCATTCGCATACTTCTGCTGATAGCGGAGGGTGCCAAGTTGACCAAGTTGCACCTCGTACTGCGTGCCAGCGTTCTCTGGATGATACTCGAACTCGGCCCGCTCGAAATATTGCACCGTGTAAGTCTTGCCGTCCAGCGTACTCTGCTCCTGAAACTGGTCGCTGATGGGGAAGCCAAACTGCGCCAACCCGCCATACGCCTCCCAGTAGGCGCGGAAGCTGCCGCCAACTGTCTTGCCCGTGGCGTTGAAGAGATAGGCATTGTCGGCGCTGGCCTGCGCTGCGGGGGTGCCGTTAGGATAATGCTGCTGGTAGAGCAAGGTGCCAAGCTGAGTTAGCAGCACATCGTAGGGCGGCTGGTTTTCGGGGTGCAACTCGAACTCGGCCCGCTCGAAATATTGTACCTGATAGCTCTTACCGTCAAGGGCGGACACCTCGGTAAGCAGGTCGGAGATGGGGTAGCCAAAGCGGGCCAACCCGCCATTAGCCTGCCAGTATTGCCAGAACTTGCCGCTGACAGTATGGCCGGTCTCGGTGAAGTTGTGGCTGCTGGTATCTGGCGTAGCAGTGCTATTAGGCGCGGATAGGGTAGTCGGGTCAACGCCATTGGGGGTGTAGGCGGTGAGATGGCCTTCCTCATCGGCGATATAAAGCGCCCCGTTCGCCACCACCACACTCTGCCAGTGGATTGTGCCGATGTCGGTGGCCTGCCACAGAGGTTGGCCGCTGGTGGGGTCGAGCGCGTAAACCTTGTTGCTGCTGGCGCAATAGAGGATACCATTTGCCACAATTGGCGATGAACCGTTGGGGCCAAGTGACCAACGCTTCGCCAGCTTAGGTTGACCGCCAGCCAGCGTCAATTGCCAGCCGCTGATCGAGCCGTAGTTGGTGACGAACAACCAGTCGCTGCCATCAGCAGGGTTGCGCCAGACGGCGGGCGTGGGCAGCACCGCACCACCCAGGTCGAGATGAACTACCTGCAACTCGCCGCCCAGATGCCCCGCCCCACTCTGCCCGCTCATATCGTCGAGGTTGATTAGGCGCAGGTTGGCATCCTTGCCCGCCACTACCGCCAGGTGTGGATACTTGCTCCCCGCTACCGTTGGCAGGATAACCAGGCTGCTGCTGCCCAGATCCTGGTCCTCGTCCGCCAACTCCTGATAGTTGGTGGGGGTATAACTATCGAGCGGCTTGTTGCCAGGGGCGGTACCATCGGGATTAAGCGCGAGGACGGTATCGCCCCAATCGTAGCCACCCTTGTCTCCGCTATAGTCGCCATTGCCGGTTACTGCATAAATCCTATCAGTTTCGGGGTCGTATACAACTCCGGCCCGCGCCCATATGCCTGCCTGCTGCTGGCTGCAATCGGGCGTGCCATCAGTTACAAAGTGAACTGGCTGGTCGCTACACACAGCGTTGAAAACGTGTTGCGAACCATCGGTCAGGTTAATTGTGGTAATGTGGCCCTGGTAGTCGCCCACATCCTCAGCGAAGCCTGCGGTAGTAACGTAAAGGTAGGAAACGCCGCTGCGGGCGGTGGCAATCGAAAGGGATGAGGATTCCTTGTCCAACTCTGGTTTAAGGGTCGCTAGCTCCGGCCAATTGTCATCCTTCACCTCAGCGCCATCGCCCACCTGGTATTTATGAACGTAGCCATCCAGCCCATAGCTGTAAACAAACTTGCCGTTGGTGTCAACAGCGGGTGAGGAGGTGGTGAATTGAGGCTGAGTGTCGGCCTGCTGTGTCCAGATCTGCTGGCCGCTACTGGCATCGAGTGCGACGAGCCGCCCTGCTTTGGTGGTGACGAAAAGGAGATTGTGTACTCCGCCAGGGGTAGTGACATTACTCAGGTAGGCGGACGTACCGTCGGTGGCTTCTGGCAAGTTAACCTGAAAGCGTAGCTCCATGCTGCCCAGGTTCGCACGGGTGATATTCACTTCGCTCGAATTGTTGCCACTGTGGGAGGGGTTGCCCCCGAACTGCTGCCAATCGTAAGCAAGACTAGTGATTGGAGCTAGCAACACGGCAACCACGACAATCATTACGACGGGGAAGGTAATACGCTTCTTCGTCATCCGCTAACTTTCCTCTTTTCTTCACCTGGTATGCAACGCGCAAAATCAACCTGCCTGCACCGAAAAGGTAGCTGCGATGGGACATGATAAATTACACCTCTACCCTGCGTTTTGTTTCCACGCGAGGGGTGAGTAAGATACAAATAGTGGGGTAGTCGTAGGGGCGGGCGTTGACCCCCTGATACGCGATCTAGCCAGCCAATAACGTGTAACACATCCCGCTGGGAAGAGGCGGTTGACGAGCAGGAAGCCGTGGCATCAGCTTGACCTCTGCGCCACCACAAAGATGCGACGGAAGGGGAACAGCGTGCCGTACTCGCGGGGGGGATAAGCGGCACGGAGTTGAGCGGCGTACTCAGCGGTGAACTCAGCCTGCTCATCGGCAATGAGCGCGGATATGACCGGGCGCAGTGCTGTACCCTTGGCCCACTGCAGCACTGCGTCTTCGCCTGGCAGCACGTGCAGGTAGGTGGTCTCCCAGGCGTTGACCTTCATCCCCAGGCCACTGAGTAGCTCGAAGTACCAGGTGGGCGGCTGGGACGAGGCGCTGCGATCCGCGCCCCAACCCAGCTTGTCGGCCCAGCGTGGGCTGGTGCGAAGCTGCTTCAGGATAGTGTGGCTGGGATAGTCGAAGTTGCCAGGCACCTGAAAGGCGAACACACCCTGCGGCGCAAGCAGACTGACCAGATGCGGCAACAGCTGATCATGGTTGGGCAGCCAATGCAAGGTGGCATTGGAGACGAGCAGATCAAGTGGGGCGGGCGGCTGCCAGCTAGCAGCATCAGCCAACTCGAAACTGAGATGTTGAGGGATGGCGTGCTTTTCCGCCGCAGCCAGCATCTCCGCCGAGTTATCCACCCCATATATGCGGGCATCAGGCCAGCGTTCGGCCAGGGTGGCAGTCAGTTCCCCCGGCCCGCAGCCGAGATCGGCGATGGTGTGCGCGGTGGGCGCATCCACCTGGGCGAGTAGCTCGAAGAAGGGGCGGCTACGCTCATCGTTGTAGCGATGATACTGTTCAGGGTTCCACAAAATGGCCTTCTTGTTATTCTGCACTGGCTTGTCTCCTTTACTCTAGCTTTAATTGGCGCGGTCCAGGTTCGAGGCCGATACCACCAACTATTATACCAAGCGCAAACGTTTAGCGGGGGTGATCTAATACCATAGTTGTAGCTGCTGATCGCGTCCGCTCTAATTAGCGGACGCTTGCTCTCGCTTCCCCTATAATCAGCCTACTTATTCACCCAATATGTAAAGCGTCCTTGACAGCAAAGGGCAAATACGGTATCATTCCGCCAGCAGATAGTGTAACAGTAACACCAGTGAACTTGGATGCCAGCCTGCTGCAATATGCGCGGCAATCCACATACTACATTCTACATACTACATTCTACATTCTTGATTTCAAGAGCGGGGGTAATAAGATGAGCGTATTGGACGGCAAGCGGCTAGCGCCAGAGATATTCAAACTGGACGTGGAACGGATGCGGCGAGGCTGGTACTCGGACAAATACTTCGATAATATCGTCGCGGTGTTGAGCGAACTGGCGGGGCAGGGCTACCGCTTCGGCGGCAGCAACCCCGACCTCAGCGATATTGGCGTTGACCTCAGCCAGATTGATGTGGGCAACATCGAGGTGGAGATGCAGTGGTTCACCCGCCGCGCCCCATACAGCGTGGTGGTGGGGGTGGACAAGGCGCTGGCGATGCTTAAGACCTGCAGCGGCTACTTCGACGCGCAGGGTGAGTTCGTCAACACCTACGATCAGCTGGAGGTAACTGCGGTGCAGGATGGCACTATCGTGCAATACGATGGCGACCCCGGCCATGTCTTCCCTGTGATCAAGGTGCGGGGCCGCTACCGCGACTTCGCCATCCTCGAAACCCCAACGCTGGGCGCGTTGACACGGGGCAGCCGCATTGCCACTAACGTCCACAACGTGATGCAGGCGGCTAACGGCAAGCAGGTGCTTTTCTTCCCCGCCCGCTTCGATGCCCATGAGGTACAGGCCGCCGATGGCTACGCCTACCATATTGCCGTGCAGCTATCCAACCAGAAGCGCGGCAACGACCTTAGCTCCTCGGTCAGCACCGACGCGCAGGGCGACTGGTGGGGCGGAGCGGGTGGTGGCACGATTGCCCATGCCGCTATTGCCTGCTTCCTGGGCGACACTACCGAAACGGTGATGGCCTTCGCCGCCACTCGACCCGCCAGCATCCCCCGCATCGCATTGGTGGACTTCAACAACGATTGCGTTGGCGCTTCCCTAGCAGTGATGCAGCGAATGTTTGCCAAATACAAGCAACTGATGGACACGGGTGAAGTCGAGCAGGCCAAACGCTACATCCTGGCCGGGGTGCGCCCCGATACGGGTGGCAATATGCGTGATGCCAGCGTCGAGCCTCTGGGCGACAAAAAGCTGGACATGGGGGTAAACCCCCGCCTCGTCTTTGCCATGCGGAAAGCGATTGACAATGCCTGGCAAGACTGGGAGCTTGAGGCGGATTGGCGAACGCCGGCGCAGCAGTGGTGTCACAACGTCAAGATTGTGGTGACTGGCGGGTTCACTCCGGAGAAGATCCGCCAGTTCGAGGCGCTGGCCGTGCCAGCCGACATCTACGGGGTGGGCAGCAGCCTGCTCAACAACTGCGATGATAACAACACCAACAACGATTACACTTCCGACATCGTGCGGGTCAAGATCGCGGATCATTGGTATGACCTGGCAAAGCTGGGCCGCCGCGCCTGCGACAATCCTGCGTTGGAGCAGATCAGCTGGTAGCGGAGCCTTATGTCGTGATCCATATAAAGTAAAGAGCCTCTCCGCAAGAACGCGAAGAGGCTTATTGTCACTAATCACCAATCACCAATCACCCCTCACTCCTCGATCAGCCCTACCGCCTGAATTAGCGCCTTGTTGATGCCTACAATGGGGCTTTGCAGGGTGATATGCGGCTTGGCGAGAAAGCTGACGGTTACATCGGTAAGCGGGGTGAAGTTTGTGCCGGGCAGATCGAGCAGCGCATCGCGCACGTTCAGGCTGGCGGTGCCAAAGTGGGCATTGCCGCTCAACTCGAAGTTGGTCATAATCACATAGAGCGGCAGTTGCCTCTTGGCAACGTAAGAGTAGATGCGCTGGCCCGAAGGCTGCCCCTCGCTATCGTGGGGGATAACGAACAGAACAGCACTGCGGTTGATTCGCAGCGTGGCAATGCTGACCGATTGGGTAAGCGGGCCGTGCAGGTTTGTGCTGTTCACCTCAGTGAGCAGCAGGTGGGAGAGGCCAGCGGTGTTCAACTCATCGAGCAGGCGGCTCTGGCGCGACGATATATAGCCGGTGATACGATGATCAACGGTGAACAGTTCGACCAGGATGCGGCTTTCGTGCGTTGGATACAAGGGATGCTCCTCTGTCCCGCGCCGCAGCGGGGAGGGTTGGCGCAGTCGTTCCCGACCTACTTGCTGCCGTTCATGCTAGCCGATGCGGTGGCCGGAGTGTTGAGCGGGGCAAGCGCAGTGCTGGGCAGATCGAACATCGGCTCGGCGGCGTTATCGTCCTTCATCACGCTCTGGCCGCGGAACACACCACCCTCCTCGATCAGCAGCGAGGCAACCGTAATATCGCCCCATACCTTGCCGCTGGCAACGATCTCCAGGCGGTGAGTGGCATTGATGTTGCCTTTGACCTGTCCGGCAACCATTACGTTAGCCGCAACGACGCTTGCCATCACCTTGCCGCCCCGCCCGATTATTACGTTGCCAGCAGTCTGGATTTCGCCTTCGACTACTCCATCAATGCGGATGGTGCCTTCGGCACGCAGCTTGCCATTGATGCTGGTGCTGGCACCCACCAGGGTTTCAACCTTTTCATCGTTAGGGTTGGTCATTGGTACCTGGGCCAGTGCGCCAGTATTCTGGCGCACTGGCAGACCCTGGTTGGCGGAACTGGGGGGTGGTGGGGTGTTAGTGCTAAAAATTGCCATCTTCCTAACCTTTCCTTGTCTCTAGCCCGCTTGCATCGCGGGTCGGTTTGAATTACCATCTGACTGGGCGAACGTCGCCCGTTTCTAAGTGCAACCTGACACACGCCTCAACGATACAAGATGGGGTTGACGGCCACCCCATTACGATAGATGCCATAATGAATGTGGGGGCCGGTGGACATTCCGGTATTGCCAGAGTAAGCGATTATCTGTCCCCGTTGGATTTGTTCACCAACATAAACCAGCAGGCGCGAGTTGTGTCCGTATAGCGTTACCAGCCCACCAGCGTGCTGTATGCGGATGACGCGGCCAAAGGAGTCGCTCCACCCGGCGGTGATTACGGTGCCGTCGGCAGTAGCCATCACCGGCGTGCCAACATCGGCTACTATGTCTATACCAGGGTGAAAGCCGGTCTTGGTCGCATCCCAGGGCGATATTCGCCAACCGAAGCTGCTGCTAATGTCGCCATAGTAGGGAAAGCCGTGCGGGATGGCATCGGCTGCCTTCTGGCTGGCCGCAGCTGCGGCTAGCTTTTGTGCCTGCTGCTGCGCTTGCTTGGCTAGCTGATCGGCGAGGATCGAGGCGGTAGTCTGCGCCCTGGCATCCTGGGCCTGCTGCGCCGAGGTCTGGTCTAGGTAGGTGGCTTGCAACTGCTCCAGAGAGGCGCGAGTGTCGAAGATACGCTGCCCATCACGCAGAATTGCATCCTGGTAGCTGGCGATTGTCGCGTGGTAGGTGGCATCATCGCTAACCGAGGCTAGCTCGATCACGTAGCCTTGCGGGGTGGGGCTGGGCAGGGGCGCATTTATCTGCCCGCCCTGGGCCGCGCCCGCTGGTTGCACTTGCCCCCCCAGCAGACTACGCACCTGATTGCTGAACTGCTCCAGATCGCTCAACTGCTGCTCAAGCGTGGATAGCTGCGACTGCAAGGCGACCAACTTTTCGCGCTCGGCAGTAAGTTGGTCACGGGCGCTGTTCAATGTCTGCTGCTGGCTGCCCACCACTTGATGCAAAGTCTGTTCGCGATCAACGCTCATCTGGCTGCCCTGGCTGGCCTGCTCTAGCGCGGCGGATAGTTCATTGTTGCGCTGCACCAGCAGGCCGATAGCCACAGCCACGCCCACCACCACCAGCGCGATTAGCGCGATAAGCGCCCGGCTGAGGTGTAGGCGGCGCGATCGCTTTGCGTCATCGCTCCAAACAATCAGGGTAAAGCCAGCTGGTCGGGCGTGTCTTGAACTTTGCTGCTGTCGTTTCCTACTCTTAAGCAAGTGATCGCTCCGTATCTAATCTCAAGGCCAACGGGATACCGCGTTCACTATAATACAGCAACAAGGTTATTGTCAAGCGCCTAACCCAAAAGTACCATGCCATCTAGGAAATGGTATCGCTTTAGATTGAGCCAGGGCGAACCGTTGTACGCCCCTACTGAACTATTGCATCGCCGGGGTTAATTGGTAATAGTTGCAGCCTTTCCTGCTGCTGCCGCATACAATTGGGCAGCAATGCCCATGATGCGCTCACCATCTTCCACCTCGTTGCGCCAGCGGGTGGGGATGGCGGCTATGCCATTGTATGCGCCATTAAGCGCGGCGGCAATCGAGGCGGTTACGTCGGCATCGTCGCCGCCCATCACTGCAGCGATAGTAGTTTCCTCGAAATCGGTGGGGGTTTTGAGGAAACAATAGAAGGCGCTGGGTACGGTTTGCACCGCATATCCGCCGGTGCCGAGTTCAGCAAGGGCATCGGCAGTAGGCGTGTCGGCGGCCAGCAAATCGGCGGCGCGTTGCAAAGCGTCTGCTACCTTGCCAGCGCCGATAAAGGCGATCGTATCGGCAAGCAACTTATCGAGGTTGTTATCACCTGCGGCCAGGCGGGCGACTGTGTAAGCGACCACTGTTGCCCCCGCGATCGCGTCGGGATTGTTGTGACTGATAATCGCGCTGTCGTGAACATCGTGGCGCAAGGCATCGGGGTTGCTGGCGTAGTCGCGGTAGTGGAACAGGCCGATGGGCGCAACGCGGGCGGCGGCATTGTTGCTGCCTGCGCGTTCGCCTGTGCGCCCCACCACCTGCCAGCTATAGCCGTGCTTCAGATGCTCGATGGCAATATCGAGGTCCATGTTCATGCCACGCAGATCGCCGCCCACTCGCCAGGCGATGTAGCGGCGGGCAATATCATCCATATCCAGCCGCCCTTGCGCCGCCAGGCTCTGGGCGTGGATTAGCGCCATGTGGGTATCATCTGACCACTGCTCTGGCAGCAACAAGTAGAGGTAATCGGGGCTGCGGGCGAACTCGGTGATGCGGCCATAGCGGGCTGCCACTTCGTCGGGCGGCAGAAACTGGGCCGGTTTTGCCAGCGCATCGCCGATCGCTGCGCCTACCAGACTGCCTTGAAAGCGTTCAAGGGGGGTAATATCTCTCATTATCGCAATCTCGCTATCTCATAAAGCTGCGTCGCTAGCTGCTCCAGACGGAGTTTATCTTCAATCTGGTTGCGCCAGCGGGCCGGTATGCCGTCAATGCCATTATACGCCCCGCTGATGGCCCCCGCTATGCAGGCAGTAGTATCAGCGTCGTTGTTCGGTTCGTTTGCCCCCATCGCGGCATTGACTACAGTCTGCTCGAAGTCGGTTGGGTTATAAAGGAAAGAGTAGAACGCGCTGGCGACAGTGTGAACAATATAGCCAGTGGTATGAAGTTGGTCGAGGGCGGCGCCAGGGTCGGTACGCTGCTGCAACAGATTGGCGGCAAGCCGAAGGTGCTGACTAACCTTACACTCGCCGATAAAACTAACCGTGTTCTCAATCAATGTATCCAGGCCATTGTCGCCACTGGCAAGGCAGGCGACCGCGTAGGCTACCGCCTGTGCGCCCGCAATAGCCTCGTGGTTGTTGTGGGTGATAATGCTGGCGGTACGCACATCATCACGTAGCGCATCAGGTCGGGTTTGCATATCATCATAGTGCAGCAGGCCAACTGGGGCGATCCGCATCGCGGTGCCATTACCAGCAGCGTGTTCGCCATCCTTGCCGCTATTCTGCCAGCTTACTCCCCGCTTCAGGTTCTGGATGGCAGGCCCAACCGTGGTTCCAATACCGCGAGTGTCGCCTGCGTCTACCCATGCGATGAAACGGCTGGCAATGTCATCAGCATCAACTTTGCCGGTGGCGATGATGCTCTCGGCATGGATGATGCTCATCATCGTGTCATCGGTGAACTGCTCAGGGCGCAAACCCCTCATGTAGTTCTGCGGCGCGGTGAACTCGCGCAACGCGCCCCCGTATGTGGTAATAATCTGTTCGCGGCTGAAGAACTCGCCAGCCTTGCCCAGCGCATCGCCCACCGCCAACCCGACGAAGCAGCCCTTGAAACGTGCCAGTGTATCCATACAGATTGCTCCCTTCATGATTTGACTTTATCGAACACCTGTGCTATATTGTGCCAGCAAGATTGGCTGAAGCATTCTCCACAACATTATTATAAACAGGAGGGCAAGCAGATGGCGGAAGACAACCGAACCCTGGACACGTTCTATGAAAACTGGAAGTTGTATCAAGATCACCTCAAGGCGGCAATCGCCCCGCTAACCAACGCGCAGTTGGCGCTGCGGGCCGCACCGCATCTGGGCTCGATTGACCAGCTAGCATCGCACATCATCGGAGTGCGAATCGGCTGGTTCACCTACACCCTGGGCGAGAATACCGCCGAAGCTGGGCCGGATGAACACTGGGGCGGGAAAGACTGGCACGCCCATAGCGCAGCCGAACTGGTGCAAGGGCTGGATGCAACGTGGAAGATGATGGCCGATCGGCTGGCCCGCTGGAGCAGCGCCGATATGCTAGTGACCTTCGACGATGAGGACGATCAGGGCAACAAATACAAGCTATCGCGTAGCTGGATTATCTGGCACCTGATCGAACACGACCTGCATCACGGCGGTGAAATATCGCTAACCCTCGGCATACACGGCCTGCAAGCTCCCAACATTTAACCCACACAGATATACATCATGGGCTGGCTGCCCACACGGGTAAGGATGACCGTGCGGCTGTTCGGCCCATGCAGCTTGAGCCGCTGCCGCAGGGCATCGGGGTCAATATCGAGGCCGCGCTTTTTAATCTCGGCGATGCCAACGCCCAGTTCGCGCAGGCTGGCAGTCAGCCTTTTGAGGCTGAAGGGCGCGGCCTGCTCCACGGTAAAGCGGCGGGCGAACGGTGTGCTAACCAGCGCATCGCTGCTGAGATAGGCGATCTGGGCATCGAGTTGCCAAAGACCAAGCAACGCAGCCAGGTTGCGTACCAATCCGGCGCGGATTACTGCGCCATCTGGTTCGTATAGATAGCAACCAGCGGGCGCAACCCCGCAGTCGTCGGGCGCAGCGGTATTGGTAATGGTATCACCAGCAGGCAGTAGGGTGGCGCGGCGCAGCAAGTCTGCTCCTCTCGACTGGTTGGGAATACTGCCAGCCAAATCACCAGTCCACAACACTGCCTCCTTGACATCACCAGAGACGGAGACGATCTCCACCTCGGCGGGCCAACCCAGCGCGATATAGTCTATGCCAGGGGCAACTTTGAGCGCCATGTTGCGACTGCCGTATAGCTGATAGAGTGCATCAAGCGGCGGCTGGTAGTCGCGGGGGTTGAACACTCGCCCGCTTTCGCCGCGCCTGCCGGGGTCGCCAAAGACTGCATCTACCCGCGATATGTCGAACGAGGGATTCAAGGCATCACCCTGCATAAAGTGCGCGGCGCAGTTATAAACTTCAAGATTGTAACGGGCGAAGCGTAGGCGCACTGCATCGCGTTCGCTGGCAATCGTCTGCGCGGCAACCTCAGCGATGGCGATGGCATCACCACCGATACCGCAGGTGAGGTCGGCAACGCGCAAACCGGCGAAGCGACGGGCGCGATGGCGGGCGGGTAGCTGACCGCTGGCCTGTTGCAAGGCAGCGGCGGTGAACAGCATCTGAGCGGCACGGTCGAACTTGCTGGTGGCCTTCTGTCGCAAAGTGGCCTGCTCCAACACTGCAGCGGCTAGCTCAGGTGGCAGATCCATTCGCAATCGCGCAAGATTGGCAAGGTCATGCGACGCAGTTAGCGTTAGCCCAGCCGCCTGCTCAAGAAATGGCTGGGCAGCACCACTGAGCAAGAAATCGGCGGCGCGTTCGTCCGGCTGATAGGCCATGCTTAATCCTTATGCGAGGCTGCTTGTCCGTAGGGGCGAACCATTATGCTCAATTCAGAATAGCGTCTATTTAATGTATATCACTGACCACCTTTATACCGTTCAACGCCAGGTGGTAGAGGAATAGGGGATGTAGCAGGTCGGCATTATGTGGCATCGCGCCGATGCTGACAGCAGTCTCTACGCTGAGGTCGTAGGTGTCCACCATACTGATCGGCGCAACGATTTCGACATCGTGGACATTGCGGGCGTTGGCCTCCATCCTCATATACATCGCCATCTGGTATACGCACAGATCGGTGCAATCTCCCACCACCAGATAGAGCTTAACCTCCTGATGTTCGCGCAGCCAGCCCACAAAGTCGGTATGGATCGCCAGGCTTAGGCAGTTCTTGGGGATGATGGTGAAGTCGCGGGCGTATGGCAGGCTGGCAAGCTCAGGGATAGTCTGCGCCTCGCTGGTGCCGATGATACAATGCGGCCCATACTGGCTAAACTCTGGCGCGTTGGGATCGTGGTGATCTTCGGCCAGCACGAAGTTGCCGATGCCCAGCGCGTGCGCCTGATTGAACAACCCGACGATGGCAGGGATCAGCGCCCGCACGCGAGAGCTGGCAAGGTTGCCCTCGTAGCAGAAGCCGTTGACCATATCGGCGCTGAGGATGGCGACATTCTCTGGCTTGAGGTTGCGGGCCTGCATCTCCGCAGCCAGGTCAAAGGTCGGGCGGCCCGCCACCCACTCCATCAGCCAGTTGAAGAAGGGTCGGCTGTCCTCGATTAGCTCGGTGGCAGGATCCGTCAGGGTAAAGCTACCCACCTGGGGTTCGCCACTGGTCGCAGTGTAAACCTCTGGGCTAATCGGGCGGAATTCGCTGGACATGATTGTTTCCTTTCTAGTCTTCGCGCTTGTAAAGCGGCGAGTGCGGGAGCGGGGTATACATTTGCTCGAACTTCTCACCCGACTCAGCGCGGGCGCGTAGCGCAGGTAGGTCGGGCGTGATGTCGCGCAGGCTTATGATCCACTCGTGGCTGTAGCGACGTACCGCCTCACCACGCAGGCCGAGGTGGAGGGTACGTCGCTCTAGCGGCTCGCCATTGGGGTCGCGATCGGGATCTAGCTGGAAAAGAACGTCGCTATTGTCCATGGCGTGCTGCCAGGCGACGGCGTGTTCGTAGAGGTCGGCATCGAAGGTGGATGGCGCTGCCTCCGACAAGAGGCGCTCGAAGATGGTACGCGGTAGCTGTATCTCCAGGATGCGCTCTTGTCCCTCTTTGGTCGCCCAGCCGCTGCGCCACATCAGCCACAGGAAGCCAGTCTTAAGCCAGGTCATGCGCTTGAGGCTGAATGCTGGCCCAAAGTGGCCCAGCCGCACCGCCTCGT
>JBBRMT010000062.1:0-20191 GCA_038230695.1 Chloroflexia bacterium | reverse complement strand
GTCTCGTCGGCGAACGCCTGCGCCACTTCGGTTACTTTTGCCATAATCATCTCCTTGCATTTAACATATCTTTGTGTTATTATATATCCATGCACAAATCTTGTCAAGGAGATACGTCAATGCACATTGCTATTGAACCGAAGATTCTTTACTTCGGCACTCCGGTAGTGCTAATCAGCACGCTGAATGAGGATGGCAGCGCCAACCTTGCTCCAATGTCCTCCGCGTGGGCGCTGGGTTGGAACATCGCCCTCGGCTTGGGCAATTCAGGGAAGACCATTGAGAACCTCCGCCGTACCGTGGAGTGCGCTCTCAACTTTCCTTCGGCAGATATGTGGCAGGCGGTGGAGCAGAAAGCGCCTTTGACTGGCAAGGATCCTGTGCCGCCCGCTAAGGTTGAGCAGTTCCGTTACGAGCGCGACAAGTTTGCCGCTGCCGGACTCACGCCTGTTCCTGCCGAGTGCATTGCGCCACCCCGTGTGCTTGAGTGTCCGCTACAATTTGAAGCAAAGGTCAACGCCATACGCCCGCTGGGCGACACGGATAGCGGCACCTCGATTGTCGAAGTTAGCGTGGTTCGCGTTCACGCCGACTCTGAGATTGTTACTGGCATGAATTACATCAATCCCCTTGCCTGGCATCCACTTATCTACAGCTTTCGTCATTACTATGGTCTGGGCGTGGAGGTAGGTAAGACTTTCCGCGCTGAAATATAGGCTCTACCGCACTAAAGGAAATGACTCATGCTTGCTGCTCACCTTGAAATCACCCCGGCTGCTCCTTATAGCTTCACCACCACCCTGGATTACCTGCGCCGCTCCTCATCGGCAGTGCTTGAGCGGGTAAGCGAAGACGACGTTTACAACCGCGCTGTAACGCTGCATGATCAGGATGTGCTGCTCACTGTCAAGTCGGTGGGCAGCGTAGACGCGCCCCGCTTGCTGCTGGATGTGCAGGGTGCAAGGGTGGACGAGGGAACTGTTGCCGAGGCTGCTGCTCTTGTGCGCCGCATATTCAGCCTCGACACTGATCCCGCGCCATTCTATGCCCTGACCACTACATCCGAAATCCAAAATCTAAAATCCAAAACCCCCGATGCTGTATTTGGCGCACTGGTGCAGCGCTATTATGGCCTGCGTCCGGTCACGCTTGTGTCGCCGTTCGAAGCGCTAATCTGGGCGATTATTGGGCAGCAGATCAACGTCAGCTTCGCCCGCAAGCTGAAGCAGCGGCTGGTGGAGTTGTGCGGCGGGCAGCTAACCGTCGCGCGTGTAGACTATCCGCTGATGCCCACACCGGAGGCAATTGCGGCACTTGATCCCGCGCTGCTGGCCGCCAACCAGTTCAGCCGCCAGAAGAGCAGCTACGTGATCGGCGCGGCGGAAGCGGTGATTAGCGGCGAACTCGATTTTGCCCTTGCCGCCAGCTTGCCCCATGAAGAGGCGATTGTTTATCTGACCCGCTTGCGCGGCCTGGGGCGCTGGACGGCGGAGTACGTGCTGATGCGCGGCCTGAACGGGCGCGATAGCATCCCCGCTGCCGATATGGGCCTACGCATCGCTATGGGTCGCGCCTACGGGCTGGGGCGCAACGCCACGGAGCTTGAGGTAAGGGAGCTAGCCGAACGCTGGGCGGGTTGGCGCGGCTGGGCAGCCTTCTACTGGTGGCACGCTTTGCAGCTTGGTGAGGTGTAACCTAAAATACACCTTTGTACTTATCTATAATTTTGCTGACATCCTATGTGCCATGTTAGACTTGCATCTAACTAACTGGACAAAGGGAAATCAATATGTCGAAAGCAAGGCAGCGTAGCTTTGAGCATGAAGAGCTGGGCGCAGCGCCAGAACTATCCTATCTACAGGCGTTGCGTTTGTTTAGCCGCAACGCCCGCCTCTATCTCCTTTATGTTGTGTTCAGCGGTATCAACTTTGGTATTTTCAATCTCACCTTCAATCTCTACCTCAACAGCCTGGGCTACAAGAATGATTTCATAGGCCTGGTCAACTCATTGCCCTCGATTGTAATCATCGTCATTGGCATCCCCGTCGGGGTGGTTGCTGATCGCATCGGCTATCGTCCCTTCCTGCTGGGTGGCGCGTTGATAGGTGCGGCGGCCAGCCTGCTACCTTTCAATTTCAGCGCCGCCATGGCGATGATCATGTTCGCGGTGCTGTTTGGCCTGGGCCGTCAGATGACCTTCGTGCTAGGTCAGCCTTTCCTTGCCTCGGCCAGCGGCACCCGTGAACGCACCCATCTTTTCTCGGTCAACTCGGCGGTAATGACGGTCGCCATTGCCATTGGTCTGTTGATTGGGGGCGAGATACCGGAGTTCGTCGCGGGGCAGATGCACACCTCACCGAATAGCCCAGAGGCGCTTCACTTCAGCTTTCTGGCAATGACCATCGCAGCAACAATGGGGTTCATCCCGCTGGCGAAGATGCGCTTTACCCCCAGAGTCAAAGCGGAGGAACGAGCTGAGGGGCAACAGCGAGAGGCTGCGTTCAAGCTGATCAAGAGCGGCTTTGGCAACCTGCGTGATATAGATAAGAGCTTGTTTGCCCGATTGCTCATCCCCGAAACCATCATCGCCACTGGCGCGGGCGCATTGGTCTACTTCTTCCAGCTATACTTCAAGCAACGCTTCAATCTCGCCCCTGGCCCCACTTCATATATCCTGGCTTTTTCGGCGGTAATCACTGCTGGTACGCAACTGGCTGGCCCGCTACTGTCACGGTGCATCGGACGGGTACGCGCTTTGACGATACTGCAACTGGCCTCTATCCCCTTCCTGCTCACGCTGGCCTTCTCATACTCATTGCCGCTGGCGATTGTCGCTTACTATATGCGCGATGCGCTGATGAACTCAAGCTGGCCGCTGGGCGATAGTTTTGCCATGGAGCAGGTGCGCGACGACCAGCGGGCCACCTTTGCCAGCCTCAACGCCATGCTCGAAGGCGGGGGTCGTGGCGGCCTCGGCCCGCTAATTAGCGGCTGGCTCCAGTCACTCGGTAGTTACGAATTCGCCTTCAGTTTCACCGCTGTTACTTATATAATCGCGGCGGCCCTCTACTTTAAGTTCTGGCGTAACGTCGAATCGCGCCCTGGCCGAGTGGTGCAAGCGGCTAACGTAGGCACGAAGGAGCTAACACCAGTTGATAGTGAATAGTACGCTGCGGAGATATGGTGCGCGTTATATTCGTGCAAGGCAGACATTCGTAGGGGCGAACCGTTGTTCGCCCTGGTCGGATATGCTAGAACGTAACGCACACCTGCGATGATCTTGTAAATTGCAATAAAGATAGGTCAAATGGTATAATCGGGTGTCACCTATTACCCTTACTCTAAGGAGCTACAATGTCTGTTGCTGCTTATAATCCGATTCTACCTACCCCTTCACATGATTTGCCCCAGGAGCCGCTACGTCTCAATGGCCGCAGCCTTAGCGTCGAGGATGTGGTCAGCGTGGCACAGGGCAGGCAAGTTCGCCTACTCGATGCCCGCGATGCTAAGGACGCAGCGACGGTAGCAGGGATGGCCGCCTCGCGCCGCTGGGTAGAGCAGATGGTCAGCCTGGCATCGAGCAAGCAGATTGTATATGGCATCAACACCGGCTTCGGCCCGCTGGCCGATGTGCTAATCGAGGCACAGCAGGCTGGCGAACTATCCACCAACCTGATTATCAGCCACGCGGTCGGGCTGGGCGCGATGCTGCCACGGGCGGCGGTGCGGGCCACGCTGCTGATTCGCGCTAACACGCTGGCGCGGGGCAACTCTGGCGTGCGTCTGGAATTGGTCAACACCATGCTAGCGATGCTCAACGCCGGGCTGCATCCCGTAGTCCCTGGTTGGGGTAGCGTGGGTGCAAGTGGCGACCTTGCCCCGCTTTCGCATCTGGCTCTGCCGCTCTTGCAGCACGAGAGCGATCGCAACGACGATATGTTGACCGGATTGGCAGTCTACGAACCTAACTGGCAGGCAGGTGGTCCATCGCCCGCGCCGGTGTCGGGAGCGCAGGCGATGGCAGCGGCGGGCATTACGCGGCTTCGCCTGGAAGCGAAGGATGGGCTGGCGTTGAACAACGGCACCGCAGTGAGCGCGGCGTTGCTGGCGCTGGCGTTGTACGATGCCGAGTTGTGCCTATCGCATGGAGTTGTGGCGACGGCAATGAGCCTGGAGGCGGTGCGCGGCTACCGTGATGCGCTCGACCCTCGCATCCACGCCGCCCGCAACCATCCCGGCCAGGCGTTGGTAGCGGCACGGCTGCGCCAATTGACCGAGGGCAGCACGCTGCTCCGCGCTGGCAGCAGCTACGGCATTCTGCCCCACGACCTGCCGCAGGATGCCTACTCCTTCCGCTGTGCGCCGCAGGTGCTGGGCGCGGTGGCCGACACGCTCATTCACATCCGAGGGGTGGTAGAGCGGGAGCTTAATGCTGCTTGCGACAACCCGCTCATCTTCGCCGAAGATGACGATGCAGTGGCCCTATCCGGCGGCAACTTCCACGGGCAGCCGATTGCCTTTGCCGCCGACTTCCTCAGCATCGTTGCCGCCGAGATCGCCAGCATCAGCGAACGGCGTATCGCTCGCCTGCTCGACCCTCGCTATTCGCGGGGCCTGCCCGCGATGCTGACCCACGGTAGCGGGCTACGCAGCGGCTACATGATGGTGCAGTATGCCGCCGCCGCGCTCGTATCCGCCAACAAAACCCTTGCCCATCCCGACAGCGTGGACAGCATCCCCACCGGCGCGAACCAGGAAGATCATGTGAGCATGAGTACCAATGCCGCCCACCACGCCCGCCAGGTGGTGGACAACACGATTGATGTAGTTGCCAGCGAACTGATCTGCGCGGCGCAGGGGCTGGACTTCCGCCGCGATGATGGTGAGGCGGGAACGGGCGTGGCTGCCGCCCACCGTATCGTCCGCTCCCACATTCCCCACCTCGATGCCGAGCGTCCACCCAGCGCAGATGTAGCGATCGCAACGCGGCTGATGCGCGAGGGTGCGTTGCTGGGGGCGTAGTTGATCAACCCCTGGGGTAATATACTACGAACAAAACGGATGGCCGCGATTAAGTTCGCGGCCATCCGTATTATACACGCTCTATAGCAAACGGATATTACTTGGTCGGGGTTGCCCCGCTTGCGCCTGCGCTGGTTGGTGTCGCGGCGGCGGCTGTAGTGGGTGTGGCAACCGCGCTGGCATTGGTCGGGCTAGCCGCCAGGTTGGTAGTCGGCGTTGGCGGGCTGGCAGCGGTGGCCGCCGTTGGTGGCGTGGTCGGGGTTGTGCCGCTCACCGGCTGAGTGCTGGTCAGGGGGCTAGTGCCAGAAATGGGCCGGGTGCCAGTCAGCGGCTTGGTGCCGGTGATAGGCGAGCTAGGCGTATCCGCTGGGGCGACAGTGGGCGCAGGAACGGTGGTGGGGACGGGTACGCTGGTCGGAGTCGGGGTGATTGATAGGCTAACTGCGCCGCTGGTCGTATCCTTCTTCTTCAGCGCGGATAGCCAGTTGTCGAATGCAATGCCTTTTATGGCGCTAAGTTGAGTGCCGGTTAGGGGCTTGTTGTCCTGGCGGTCTACCACAGTTACAATATGCCAGCCAGCCGAGTCCTGGAACGGGCCGATGATCTGACCCACCTTGGGGTTTGCATCGAAGACTGCGGCATCGAACTCCGGCGGCTGCTGGCCGCGTGCGATGAAGCCCATGTCGCCGCCTTTGTCCTTAGTTGCGGTGTCGGTTGACTTCTGGGTAACGACGGCCTGGAAGCCAGTCCCCTGGTCGAGCAACGCTTTGGCCGCATTGGCATCGGCCTGGTTATCAGTTTGAATCTGCGATAGCTGAAGCTGCAGCGTGCTGGTCGGCACGCGGGCTTGCAGGATGCTGGTAATCTGCTTCTTCAGATACGCTGGCTGGGCAATCAGGCTGAGATAATCGTCCTTGCTGATGCCAGGGCAGGCCAACCGACAGTAGGTGGTGCTGGGGTCGGGTTTGGTGCCACTAACCTCATTGATTAGACTATTGTAGCGAGTGCCAGCGGTAGCCGATGCGCCTGCAACCGGGATGGGCGTGGGCGTAATGGTTGGCGTTTGCGTTGAGGTTGGCGTTCGCGTCGGGGTTGGGCTGGGGCCGCCAGGAGTAGATGTTGGCGGGCTGGTCGGCGTGATCGTAGATGTGGGTGTGAATATCGTAGTAGGTGTTGCAGGTGTGCCTGTTACCGTCAGCGTCGCGGTGGGGGTTATCACTGGCACGGCGGTCGGGGTTGGCTGCTGCGGTGGCGGAGCCTGATCCTGAATGGTGCTGGAGATTATGTCAGCGTTGCTCCATTGCAGGTTGAACTCGTCCTTAGCGTGCTTGACGATCAGGGTGTTGTCCACCAGGTTGCCCAGCGAGGTGCCATCAATCGGCGCGTCGCTAACCGTATTCAGGTTCTGAATATCTGTGGTGTATTGCGAACTCTGCTGGAAGGTGCCAGTGGTTGACGTAGACTGCCCCGATTGCTGCTGGTATTGGTAGTAGAAGGCATCCTGTTGCACCTGCTGGTAGAGATCCCAGCGCCGCTGCTTGTCGTAGGTAGCGCGGTTGAGGTTCTGACCCTCGACGGTAGCGACGGTGCGGTTGGGGTTGACGATTACATTGATGTAGATAGGGATGAGCAGCACGAGCAGACAGATGGCGAGCGCTGCGCTAATCAGCACGACGATACGGCGAATGGCTTGCTGCTCACGTTGATAACGGGTAAGCTGCCGCTTGGTCATCGCCCGCTGCGGAGGGGGCGGAGTTACCGACTGCAGCCTCTTCTTGTTTGCCATAATCTAAAGCCTAGCTCCTTCTAAGGTTGGGCGGGGATCAGCTTAACGGTTATGCGGCCCAACGAAGGGTAGCAGGGCCATGTGGCGGGCGCGCTTTAGCGCCGTGGTGATCATGCGCTGGCAATGCGCGTTCGCGCCGGTCTTGCGCCGTGGCTCGATCTTGCCACGCTCCGAGAGGAAGCGGCGCAGACCGTTGACATCCTTGTAGTCAATAAAGTCACGATGCTCCAGGCAATAGGGGTTCATCTTGCGGCGCACGGGGAAGCGTTCGCTGCGCCCGCCCGGACGAGGGCGACGCGGACCACGCGGACCATCGCCACCACCATCACGCGAACCGCTATAGGGGCGTGGTGTGTAGGGGCGTGGCGTGTAGGGGCGCGGCGTGAACGGACGGGGTGCGGGAGCCTGACCATCTGGCGTGGGAGCCTGAGCGCTGCCACCAGCCGTAGGCATGGGTGCGCCGCTGGTGTCAGGGGCTGATGCCCAGTTGGCCGCAGGCATGGGGGCGCTGCTGGTCACAGGCGGGGGGGCGGCTGCTTCCGGCGGGGTTGCGCTGCCCATCGTTTCGTTGTTATCAGAGGACAATGCTGCTTTTCTCCTGTGGTTTGTAGGGGCGGGTTGCACTCGCCCATTTGTGGATAAACTATTAGAAGGGGATGTCGTCCATGTCTTCTTCAAAGACAGGGGCGGCAGATGCGCCCTGGTTGTTGGATGAGCGTTCGCTGTTGCTGCTGCGCTGGCCGCCGCTATAGCCGCCCTCGCCAGATTGGCGAGAGTCCAGCATCATCATGTCGTTGGCGATCACGTCCACAGAGGTGCGCTTCTGGCCGGTCTGCGCGTCATCGTACTGGCGCACTGAGAGGCGGCCTTCAATATAGACCTTGCTCCCTTTGTGCAGGTACTCGTTGCAGATCTTGCCCAGGTTGCCATAGGCGGTGATGTTGAACCAGTCGGTCTCCTCGCGGGCTTCGCCTTCGGGGGTCTTCCATGAGCGCGAGCAGGCCAGACTGAAGCGCACCTGCTCCTGACCACCCTGGGTGAAGCGCATCTCCGGGTCTTTGCCCAGGTTGCCGATAAGCATGATCTTGTTCAAGCTGCGGGCCATCATGAGCCTCCTCTTTGTAAGTCCTAGCGTTATTCTCAGTAACAATGCAGGTTCAGGTATGTAAAGCTGTTTTCTGGCGTACAAATGGGTTCACCGCAGGCAAGTTGGGCGGTCTACGCCTCCATGGTGCCGGGGCGTACCAGCATATGGCGCAGAATGTCGTCGGATAGCCGTAGGCTGCGCTCAAGCTCGGAAGCCTGGCGCGGTTCGAGCAACAGGTTTACAACCACGTAGTAGCCGTCCTGGAAGTTCTCGATGTTGTAAGCAAGACGGCGGCGGCCCCAGGGTGAGGTCTGGATTACTTCCTTGACCTGACCACCGAGGGTGGCAACATAGTTACTGATACGCTCGACGATGGGGGATATCTCTTCGTCCGACAGGTTGGGGCGGACAACATACATCAGTTCATAATCGCGCAAGAGGGTTCACACCTCCTTTCCATGGGCTTACCCCTGGGTCATCGGCGTGAAATGGAGAGGGTGTGAAGGTCTCCCGCCTGCCAGGAGCAGAAAGGTTATGCGCGGCGCAGGAGCGTGGCGCAGGGGTATTTAGTTAGCAGCGCAAAGCGAGGCGTTCAGCCAGAGGCTGCGTTGAGGGAGATTATACCAGATCAGCGGGTGTGATGCAAGGAAACGAAGGTCGTTAATCTAAGATACAATATCGCCTCGTACATCAGCGGGCCGTACTCCTGCAACCCGAATGAGCGATAGAGGGTCTGCGCCCCATAATTGCCAATCGTAACCATCAGGCCGAGGCGGTGGTAGCCCTTCGCTTTGGTGGCAGCGAGGCCGCTGGCGAACAGGGCGCGGCCCAATCCTATGCCCCGCCACTCTGGGGCAGTGGAGATGTCCAATACCCAGGCCAGCCGATCGGCTTCCGCCGATGATTCTGTCAATCTACCTTCTACCTTCTACCTTCTACCTTCTACCAACCCCTACTCCGTTTCTTCGCCAATCGGCAATTGCTTGCCATAGCCCTCGTCGCGCAGCACATCGGTGGCACGGTTGTGTTCATCCACGAATACCACAGTGGGTGGTTCCCATTTGTCCAGGGTGGCGAAGGTGAAGATGGTAATTATGTCACCGACCAACCCCTGACGGGCCGAGCCACCATTCAGGCTGATGCAACCGCTGCCACGCGGCCCGGCGATGGCGTAAGTTTCAAAGCGTGCGCCGTTGGTGAAGTTGCTGACCAGCACCTTCTCGTAAGGCTCGATGCCTGACAGTTCCATCAGGGCGCAATCTATGGTTAGCGAACCGATGTAATTCAGGTCACTCTCGGTGACGTGTGCGCGGTGGATCTTTGCGGATAGGTAGGTCTTCATTTATCTCCATAGAAAGGACTTTCAGATAGCCCTCATCGTTGGCCGGGGCGGGGAAGTCGAGGGCGGGTTCGCGGTAGTAGCCGCTGATGTTGGCGCTGCGGCCAGCGGTGCGTACTCCGTTGAGCGTCATCTCGCGGAAGGTGCGCCGATTGAGGCCCGCATGATTGGTGCAGGCTAGCAGCGTGCCGCCAGGGACGATGATGCGGGCGGCGAGTTCGGCCAGTTGCCCGTAATCGTGCGCTGCGCTGAAGCTGCTGCCCTTAGTCGTGCTGAAGCTGGGCGGGTCGAGGATGATCATATCAAAGTGTTCGCCACGCTTGTCGAAGCGGTGCAGCCAGTCCACCACGTCGCCAAAGATGAAGTCGCGATCAGGGGCGGGCAGGCCATTGGCGGCATAGTTCTCCTGCCCCCACTCCAGATAGCGGCGCGACAGGTCGAGGTTGACTACCCGACTTGCGCCACCCAGAGTGGCGGCCATCCCGAAGCCGCAGGTATAGGCGAAGCAGTTTAGCACGCTGCGCCCCTTAGCCCAGCCACGCACGCGAGCGCGGGTTTCGCGCATATCGGCGAACAGGCCGACGCTGAGGCCATCGGTGGGGCGAATGATGTAGGAGATACCCCTCTCGTCAGCGGTTTGCTGGGCGATGCGCGGCCCATGCGCGGGGGTTGGTGGCGCGGCCAGCGCGGCGGTGGTATCCGACATGGTGGCAGCAGTGCGCGGACGGCGCTTGAGGTAGATGCTATAGCTGCCGCCCGCCGCCTCGACCAACGTCTCCACCAGCAGCCGCTCGATTGGCATAGCGGTATCCTGATAGAGACTGAGGATCAGGGTAGCGGCATAGCGGTCAACCGTTACCCCCGGCAAGCCGTCAGCAGCGGCATTGACCAGCCGATAGATGTTAGTTGCGGCATCGTCGGCCAGGATCGCCCGTCGTTCCACCGCCAGGCGGAACAGCGCGGTCAGTGCAGCACGATCGGCATCGGTCAGGTTATCTATCTCCATCCGTGGCGGGGGGGTAAGATGGCCGACCTTGCGTGGCTGCACAAACGGCGCGGCCAACCGCTGCGCCAGGTCAAGCTCCGGCAATCCCTCGCGCACGCGGGTGAATATCTCCGGCGGCGCGGCGCGGAACGAGTGCTGAGTGCTGATTGCCGCGTGCTGAGTTGGTGGTGCGTCATCCTCCATATCGGTAGGTGGTGGCCCGCCCTGCTCCCCACTCACCGATGCTTCAGCTTCCGTTGCGGCGGGCAGCCACCCGCCCTGCTCCCCACTACCCGATGCTTCAGCTTCCGTTGCGGCGGGGGGCGGCCCGCCCTGCTCGGACGCGCTCACTGCCGCATCAGGGGCTGGGTTGACGGGCAGCGAGATGATCATCCCATCTTTATCTACCGTCCAGCCACCCAGTCTAGCACGGGGCGAGCTAGCAGGTAGCGGCTCTGCTTGTACGATTTCTGCCGCTTCCATAACTGTAGGTGGGTTGGGAGCTAGAGGTTGCATATCCACTTCACTCCCTCCCTCATCCTGAGCGAGGGTTGGGGTGAGGGCCAGCGTGGGGATGGTAAGCTCTAGCGCGTGCAGCATCAGGCGGGGGGCTGGCTTGCCAGCCGGGCTATATAGCGCATCGCCAACGATAGGGTGGCCGAGGTGGGCAAGGTGAACGCGGATCTGGTGGGTGCGGCCAGTTAGCAAGGTGACTTCCAGTAGGCTGTAGCGGTTGTCCTTACTGGTGGCGAGGACGCGCACGCTGGTGGTGGCATCCTGAGCCAGCTTATCGAAAACGAGCGGAACCAGCCAGCGGCCACTCTCCTCGGCGGGGGCAATCGGCAGGCGGATGGTCATCTCATCCTTGTTCGGGGCGGTAACGGAGTAGATCAGCGAGTTGGTGGGCGGGGGCGCAACCCCTCTCCCCATCCCCCCCCTATTATCGGGGAATTGACCCCTCCCGCTGCGATCGGGGAATGGGGGCTGGCCTCTCCCACCGTTATATAGCACGGGGCGAACTGGGCCTCGTCCCGCTGGCAGTGGGCGACCACCACGTTGCGGCGGGGGCATAGGGCGGGCGGGCGCAGGCGGCGTAGGTTGGCGAAACTGGCGGGCATCCTCGATAGGGCGCACCAGGCCATGCACAATCGCCAGGTAACTCTTGCCCGCCTCGCGGCCCTCGAAGATGCGGGCAAGCTGGGCATTGACCTCGCGGCGCAGGCTGAACAGCAGCACGCCGCTGGTATCCTTGTCCAGCCGCTGGTGGGTGCCAAGATAATCAACCCCCAACTGGGACTTGATGATGCCGACCAGTTCGACTGCGCCGAGGTCATGCTCATCGGGCGCATGGGTGCTGAGGCCAACCGGCTTGTTGACCACCACGATGTTCTCATCCTGATAAATAATTGGTACACGCATAGGGGCAATTATACGATATACACAGTCCTTTTCGCTAGCGGGCCATATTGCTGAATTGAACCGAGTGTAGCAAGGTGGTTGCCACCTCAAATGCTCATCATACCCTTGACACCAGCGCGGGCATAGGCTATGATTGCAACGAACTGTTTAGATAGAGAAACAAATCCATGCGAGTGAGATAGAGCGATGGCGGGACTGAGCAGCGATGATGCCTCCCTTGCGGAGATGATTGCCTACGTGATAAACCGACACCACAGCGGCTGCCTGCTGGTGCGCCGCCGTGAGTCCGGCGCGGTGCAGGATGCGCGGCTCTACTTCGACGGCGGGCATCTGGTGGATGCGCGGTTGGGCGATGAGGCGGGCGATGATATTGTATATCGCACGCTGGGGGCCAAAGATCGGTTGGAGTTCGGCTGGCAATCGGGTATCGCCGCACCCGGCCACAGCATCAGCCGACCCGACGAATACTTCCTGATGGCGACGCTGGGGATTGACGCGGCCATGCTGGCCGACGGCGAGTCGGCAGGGGCGCGACGGGCCGCGGCGGCTCTACAGCAAACCCCAGCGCCAACGCAAAGTGAAGCGCCTGCCCCACCGCCGCAGCCATCGCCCAGCGAACAAATGGCCGCCCAACCCGATCTGGTGGAGAGCGCCCACCTGCACTTCAGCCGCCGCGACTCGCTGCCGATGCCACAGGGTCGCCCCATCTCACTCAATGAGGCGCTAGGCAACTCGCCACGCCACCTGCTCAGTCTCGACCAGGAAGCCGACCTCGGTGTGCTGCTCGATGGCCTCAGCAAAGGCGAGTTCTCCGGCTATCTCTGCTGGGAGCGCAAGGGCAGTCGCGGCACGCTGATGTTCTATCGCGGGCAGATTATTGACGCACTTTGGGGCGAGGTGGCGGGCAAGTTCGGGATGGGTAACTCCGCGCCCACCGCCAACAATGCCAGCAGCGGCGCAGCCTATCGCCAGATTGCCGCCGACGCGGAGCAGGAAAACATTCGCAGCTTCGCCAGCCTATATGCGCTCGACGATGAGTTCGTCTACAGCTATTCCGCGCTAGCCTATGGCGAAAACCTGCTGGGCAGCCGCAGCAGCCGCGATGTTAGCCTCGCCAACCTGCTTGCCAGCCTGGAGCGCAATCGGCACAGCGGCTGCGTGCGGCTCACCCTGGAGCAGCGCGGCGAGGCCGCCGATGACGTGCCGGACGCAGTCAGCGCCTATATTTTCTTCAGCAGCGGGCGCGAGTTGGGCCGCTACATCGAGGAGGAAGGCGCGTTGCAGGCCGACGCGGCTGCGCCAAATGCGCTGGCCCGCAACCAACACACCCTGATTGACATCTATACCGCGCCGCCCCGCGAGGCTTTCGCCATCCTGACGGTGCCAGCCGACGCGCCCGACCCTGGCGAACTGTTGGCCCAGCGCGACCTGCGCCTTAGTGGCCGCGCCCCTACCGCACCCACCCCCGTCACCCCATCGCCCGCCCGGCGCACGATTGACGAGGCGCGGGCAACGTCCTCAGCAGAGCTACGCGCCGCGCCTCCCACCCGCCTGATTGATACCGCCGAAGCGTTGCGCCCGCCTACGCCTGCCAACCCGCCATCTCCGCCGATCGTCTCGCGGGTCAGCGACAGCGGGCGGTTGACCACCAATAGCGGGCGACTCAGTGGCGGCCCTCAAAACCCTCGCGACCTGGCCGTTTCGCTGCAAGAGGTGGCCCGCGCCGTGCTGGGCAGCAAGGCGGGCCGCGTGGTGGACATATTGCAGGACATCGAGCGTCGCCCCCACGAGCTTACCCGCATTATCACCCAGGCAAAGCGGGCGACTAAGATGCTGATCGGCATTGACGAATACGAGGAACTAAGCGATAAGTTCGACGCGCTACTAGGCGCATACAAACTAAACCAGTTGCCTTTAACGTAAGTATCGGGGGAGCGAACCGTTGTTCGCGTTTGAATTGGCGCTACTCAACAACAATCAGGAGGATGCAACTACATCGTGGATGTTGAAACTACGCTAACCGGGGCCGAGACCCTGGATTACCTGCCCATGATCACGGCCCCTGCCACCGAGCAGAGCTTTATCGCGCCCGCCGACCAGGTTGCGCTTACTCGCAGTATCGCTCGGTTCGCTAGCTTCCGCAGCATCGGCGAGTTGCTGGAGCAGGCAGTTACGACGTTGGTTGCCGTGGGCGCTACCAGCGCCATGGTTGTGCTGCGGCAGTTGGGCAAAGGCAGCGTCAGCCTCGATCCCGACGCGGTTATCTACCGCGAGTGTGAGGTGAACAGCAAGCTATTCCGCTACTGCGTAGGCAATTACTACCGCAAGCACACCAACCGCCTGCCGCAGAGTGAGGAGTTGACCCCGCCCGCCAACTTTGGCTGGGAACGCGAGGAGATTAGCGACGGTCACGTTGTATATTGCATCCCCCTGCTGCTGCAGGACGAGACTTGCGGCACGTTGGCGCTGATGCTCCAACCCGGCCAGCGGCTATCCACGGACGATTGCCAGACCCTGGCTGCGCTGGCTGACGCGATAAGCGCATCGGCCAGCAATTTGCAGATGCTGCAAGCAACCCGCCACAACGCCGAAGAATTGCTGGTGATGTACGAGATCGCTTCGATTATGGCGGGCGCTACCCTGGATCTGAAGGTGCTGCTACGCCAGACAATGCTGATGGCGAGTCGCGTGGTACGCGCCAGCGCGTCCACCCTGATGCTGCTCGACGAGCAGACCAACGAATTGATCTTCGAGATTCCCATTGGCGAAGGCGGAGATGCGCTGAAGCAATTTCGCCTGCCGGTCGGCCAGGGCATCGGCGGCACGGTGGTGCAAGGGGGTAGCCCCATCCTGGTCAACAATGTCGCCACCGACCCGCGCTGGAACAACCAGGCCGACCACCTTAGCGGCTTCGCCACCCGCTCGGTACTGTGCGTGCCGCTGCAAGTGCATGGCCGCACCATCGGCGCGTTGGAGGTGTTGAACAAGGTTGACGTAGATAGCCGCCCCGCCAGCTTCAACAACGATGATACTGCGCTCCTCAGCGCCATCGCTACCCAAGCAGCCGCCGCTATCGAAAACGCCCAGCTATATCAAAGGCTGGTGCAGGAGCGCGACCGCATCATCTCTACCCAGGAGGAGGTGCGCCGCAGCTTCAGCCGCGATCTACACGACGGCCCCGCCCAGGGTCTGGCCGCTATCATTATGCGAATTGACCTGATTAAACGCTTGCTCCCCGCTGGCGAGGCGCTCAACGAACTGCAAGCCCTGCAGGATCTCGCCCGCCGTACCAACAACGACATCCGCGCCATGCTCTCGCAACTGCGCCCAATCGTGCTAGAAACCCGTGGCCTGATCGCCGCACTTACTGAGTTTGTCGCCACCAATCAGGGTGAGAGTGGCATTAGCTACCACTTCAGCTCTGCGCCCAACCTCGATTGTGACAGCTTCAGCGACTCGGCAGCGGCGGCTATTTATATCATCATTCAGGAGGCGGTCAACAACATCAAAAAACACGCCCAGGCTAGCAACATCTGGATCGGTTTGAGCGAACAAGTCGTGCGCTTCAATGATAACCACAACGGCAAGCTAAAGGGAACTGCGCTCCTCAGCAACACGCCACAGCGCAGCCTGATAGTAGAGGTGCGCGACGATGGGCGGGGCTTCGATACCGACAAAGTGCTGGGTAGCTACAGCGAACGCGGCAGCTACGGCTTGCTCAATATGCGCGAACGCGCCGAGTTGTTGAGTGGCGACTTGCTTATCCACAGCGCTATCGAGCAGGGAGCTACCATCACCGTGCGGGTGCCATTCCCCGAAACGAAAATCTAATGCTAAATATCCGTGCAGCGGGCGTGTAATACGCATAGGTGCGGGTTTATCCCCACCCATTTTATAGATGCACTACGATTTGGTATCACTCCTGCCCCGCCACCTGGGAGGATAATTGGCATGAGTACGGCGCTAACCCTGGATGATGAACTTTCCAACCTCGCCACCTTCTACGAGTTGGGCAGTTACATCTGCTCCGAACTTAATCTGGATGAGGTGCTGACCCGCATCAGTTGGGCGGTGGTCAACCTGATGCAGACCGAGGCGAGCAGCATCATCACCGTGGATGAAGCCAACAACCAGCTAACCTTCGAGGCGGCCTATGGCGGCGCGGCGGCGCGGTTGAGCAAGTTTACCTTCCCCCGCGACGAAAAGAGCGTGGCCGGCTGGGTGGTGTTGAACGGCCAGCCCTGCATTATCAACAACACAAAAACCAATCCCCATTTTAGCGGCGACGTTGACCGCGATACCCATTTCGTTACCCGCAATATGCTATGCGTGCCGATGAGCGTAAAGGGCAAGATCATCGGCTGCATCGAAGTGCTGAATAAGAAGGCGGGCGCGACCTCGGAGGCGATGGTAGACTTCAACGAACTCGACATGGTGCGCCTCAGCGCGATGGCTAGCCAGGCGGCGGTGGCTATTGACAATGCCCGCCAGTATCAGCGGGTGGAGAGCGCAATGAGCGAACTCAATGCCAGCTACTACCAATGCTTGCTATTCCTCAGCGACACGATTGACCTGCGCGACTCGAATACCGGCGGCCACTGCCGCCGCGTGGTCAAGTACACCCGCAACCTGGCCGAACATCTCGGCATTAGCGACCCCAAACAGCTTACCGACATTGAATACGGCGCATTGCTGCACGATGTGGGCAAGCTGAAGATAGAGGATCGCATCCTCCACAAGCCCGGCCCACTGGACGAGGAGGAGTGGAAGATCATGCGAATGCACCCGCAGTATGGTAGCGATGGTCTGAGCCAGATCAAGTTTCTGTGGCGAGCGCTCCCTATCGTCCTCTACCACCACGAACACTGGGATGGTAGCGGCTATCCCGAAGGGCGGGCAGGCGAACGCATCCCTATCGAGGCGCGTATATTCGCGGTCTGTGATGCGTTCGACGCAATTACCTCGGAGCGAGCTTACAAGAAAGCGATGAGCTACGCCGAGGCCGCCAACTATTTCCAGCGCGAACGTGGGCGCATCTACGATCCAATGGTGGTGGACACCTTCCTTGCGCTGGGTGAGGCGCACTGGGGGCAGTTGCGCGAAGCGGTAGGGCATAGTCCGTCGCTGAACGAGCTATTTCCCGGCGGATTCCCCCTGAATCCGAACGGTTCAGCATAGACAGCCATGCCATCGGTATAGTATAATGAGCGTGTAAAATTACAGCGGAGATATTAACATGAGCATTGAGGAGTTTCTGGCGAAGGTGCCGATTTTCAGCGCCCTCAGCCGCCCCCAACTGGCGAACCTGGCAAAGCTGGTGCAGCAGCGCAGCTTCCCCAGAGGCACGGTCATCATCCGTCAGGGTGATACCGATGCCACCCTCTATATCATCCAGAGTGGCAGCGTGAAGATCACGCGCAAGAACCCCACTGGCATCAGCGAACTGGCTTTGGCGACCATCGGCAGCGGCGACTTCTTTGGTGAGATGACCCTGCTGGACGGTTCGCCGCGCAGCGCCACCGTTACCGCCATTGAGCCAACTGATTGCCTGATGCTAACCCGCTGGGTCTTCTACAGCACCCTGCGTGCCGATCCAGAAATCGCGGTGGCAATGCTCCCCACCCTCAGCCAGCGCATCCGCAACGTTGACGATACCGTGCATTAACAAAATCCAACCCCGCTGCCGCCAAACGCCCCCGCTGGGGGCTTTTTGCCGCCACCAGCATCAGATAGTTTTTAGAATCGAGGCGAGATGCTCAGTTGCACGCTGGAGTTCGTGGTCAAGAGCTACGATGTGGATTTCGCGGGCGTGGTTAGCAACATCGTCTATCTGCGCTGGCTAGAGGATCTGCGCCTGGAGTTGCTCGAACATACCATCCCGATCAAGGAACTAAACGATCAGGGGCTGAACCCCACTCTGGTGCGTACCGAGATTGACTATCGCGCCCCGTTGCACCTCAGCGACAAGGTGACGGGGCAGATGAGCATCGTGCGAGTGGGCAACGCTAGTTTCACCATGCACGCAGAGCTACGCAAAGCCGATGGCACGCTAGCTGCAGAGTCCACCCAGGTCGTCTGCCTGGTCAGCGCCCGCACTGGCCGCCCGGTCAGCCTGCCGCAAACCTTCCGCGAGATGGTGGGCGCAAGCGAACCCGAAGCGCCCGAAGTGCATTAGCGTCATTGCTGAGTGCTGAGTGCTGGGTGCTGAGGTACAAAGCATTTTACCTTCTACCTTCTACCTTCTAGATTAGGAGTGCCATATGGCTAGCTTGAAGGGCAAAACCGTTATGATAACCGGAGCGAGCAGCGGGATTGGCCGCGCCTGCGCTCTGGCGTTCGCCGCCGAAGGCTGCAAGCTGGCGCTGGGGGCGCGGCGGGTCGAGCGGCTACTAGTGATGAGCGATGGGCTGGAGCAGCACGGCGCGGGCCGCGTCTTCACTGCTGCCCTGGATGTGCGCGACCCCGCTTCGGTGGATAGTTTCGTGGAGGCCGCGCATCTGGATTTGGGCCACATTGACATCCTGATCAACAACGCGGGCCTGGCTCGTGGCACGCACCAGATCGTGGAGGGCGACATTGCCGCCTGGCAGGAGATGATTGAGACGAACGTGCTTGGCCTGCTCTATATGACCCGCAAGGTTGCGCCGATAATGGTGGAGCAGGGTGGCGGCCACATCATCAACCTGACCTCAGTGGCCTCGCACGAGGTATATGAAGGCGGCAGCGTCTACGCTGCCAGCAAGCACGCTGCGTTGGCGATTTCGCAGACGCTGCGCCTGGAACTGCTGGGCAAGCCCATCCGCGTCACCGCCATCTCCCCTGGCCTGACCGAAACCGAGTTCAGCATTGTGCGCTATAAGGGCGACGAGCAGAAAGCGAAGAACGTCTACGCCGGACTGCAACCGCTAGTTGCCGAGGACATCGCCGAGTGCATCGTCTTCGCGGCCAGCCGACCGCCCCATGTGGATATTGACGAGATGATCATCCGCCCGCTCGATCAGGCTGCTGTCGGCAAGGTGAACCGCCGCTCCACCGAATTATGATGTTGAATTATGAATGATGAATTAAGATATTCATAGTGAGGAGCAGCTATGTCGTACAATCCCGCCGCGGGCTTTCCCCGCATCATGCCCTCCCTGCGCTATGAAGATGTTAGCGCTGCCCTTGTCTGGTTGGGTCGGGCCTTCGGGTTTACGGAACATCTGCGTTGGACCGACGAGGGTGGCATCATCCGCCATGCCGAGATGCGCCTGGTCAATGCCGTCATTGAGTTGTCCGCCGCTCCAGAGGGCTATCGCAACCCCAAAAGTCTGGGTGAGGTGTGCCAAACGCTTGTCGTATTCGTTGACGACGTAGATAACCACTACCAAAAGGCGCAAGCAGCAGGCGCAAACATCATCACCACACCGGAGGACAAGCCCTGGGGCTTGCGCCAGTATACAGTTGATGATCTGGAGGGACACCGCTGGGAGTTTTCCCAACATTTGCGTGATGTCCCACCCGCTGAGTGGGGCGCTCAAATAATGGAGTAATGCCAATTAGCCCGGGAGATGGTGTAAATTGCGCCAGGGCGAGCGCAGCCCGCCCCTACGGATTACTCACTATCTCTTCGGCTAATTGGCATTAGTCATCACGACTATACTCGTGAAACCACCACAATGCCCGCCGCAATCGCGACGGGCATTGTCTTTAATCCGTTTTCTCCGCTTCTCCGTTGAACCGAATCCGTTGGCTAAACTGCTGGAGCGGCGGTAAAGTAGTGACGTTAGTGAGGTAATGTACTCCCCCTCCCAGCCTCCCCCTTTGGGAGGGGTTTATCACAACGAAAGCAGCGCCCGCTTGATCAGGGCGGCAGCGAGTGGCGCTTTGTAGGCGTTGTGTTCGAGGGGGTGGGCATCGCGCATTGCGTTGTGGGCGGCACGGTCAGCAAGGCCGGTATGTAGTTCGCTGCGGCTACGCCCGCTTATCTCCTGCTCGGCGATAGTGGCGCGATAAGGTGTAGGCGCAACCCCGCCCAGGATGATGTCGGCGCGGGCGATGCGGTCGCCTTCCCAGGTGATGCGAGCAGCGACGCTGACCAGGGCGAAGCCCCAGGTCTGCCGATCCATCATCTTGAGGTAGACGCTATGGGTGTCGGGCGGCGGGGCAGGGATGGTGATGGCGGTAATCAGTTCGTCGTCTTCCAGCACATTAAGGGCGCGGCGCTGCGGGGTAGGATTGATGAAAAATTGCTCCAACTTGAGATCGCGTTGCGCGGACGGTCCAAGAATGTGCAGGGTGGCATCGAAGGCGATTAGCGCCTGGGCGGGGTCGGAAGGGTTGACGGTGATGCAGTGGCCCTGGTCGAGAATGGCGTGGTACTTGTTCTCTCCTTCGCGGGCGTAGCACTCGTCTCCGCCCTTCAACCAGCAGTGGAAGGGGCCACGATAGTACCAGCAGCGCGACTGCTGCAGCAGGTTGCCGCCAATCGTCGCCATATTGCGTAGCTGGGGGCTGGCCGAGAGATGCGCCGCCTGCGCCAGCGCGGTATAACGGTCGTTGATCAGGGTATCG
>JBBRMT010000061.1:0-20488 GCA_038230695.1 Chloroflexia bacterium | reverse complement strand
TATACTGCTGCCAGCAATCTGAGGAAGTTATCGTATGACTACCGTCGCGCTCCCTGGCACCGCTGGCATAACCAGTGCGGGAGATTATATATTTACGGACCCTTAACCCCTACTGGGAGCTTGGATTGGGAGCGATGGGGCTTAGATTGATGCCCATCCGCTTTAATCCGTTTATCCGTTTTTACAATCCGTTGGCTAACCCTTGGCAGACTATCTGTTGGCTAGCACATATTAAGGCAGGAAGTGGCGCATCCAGGCCAGCATCTCGCTGCCGTTGGTGGTCAGCGCGGTGAAGATGGCGCTGTCGGGCTTCTGTAGCACGTTGAACAGCGGCGCGGCGTATACGCCCATCGCTACCGCCAGCAGCACCAGGGTGACGAGGCCCACGCCCTCCCAGGGGCGTAGGTCGGGGAAGCCCGCCGAGCTTGGCTTGGCCGGACCCCAGACCACCCGTTGGAACATCCACATCAGGTAGAAGGCGCTGATGATGATCACCACGCTGGCGATGGCCGCCACCCAGGGGTTGGAGCCAAAGGTGCCGATAAAGACCAGGAACTCGCCGATGAACCCGCTCAGGCCGGGCAGGCCGGTCGCGCCGAGCATCAGCACGGTGAACAGCCCGGCGAAGATGGGCATTCGCACCGCCATGCCGCTCATCGCCACAATCTCGCGGCTGTGCAGCCGCTCATAGATAATGCCGACGCAGAAGAACAGGCCGCCGGTGAGCAAGCCGTGACTGACCATCTGCAGCACCGCGCCATCAACGCTCTGTTGCGTGCCGATGAAGATACCCAGCACCACGAATCCCATGTGGCTGACGCTGGAGTAGGCGATCAGCTTCTTGAGGTCGGTTTGCATCAGCGTGACCAATGCGCCATAGATAATCGCAATCAGGGCCAGGGCAATCATCAGCGGGGCGAAATCACGCGCCCCTAGTGGCGAAAGCGGCACCGCGAAGCGCAGCAAGCCATAGCCTCCCAGCTTGAGCAGCGTGCCAGCCAGCACCACGCTGCCCGCAGTCGGCGCTTGCACATGGGCATCGGGCAGCCAGGTGTGCAGCGGGAAGAGCGGCACCTTGATGGCAAACGCGCCCGCAAAGCCGAGGAAGATGAGATCCTGGAAGGTGCGGCCAAATACCCCTGACTTTGCGTCATTTACCAGCACACTCCAATCGAAGCCAGCATAATGCACCTGTAGTCCATTGGTTGCCGCCACAAATCCGCCGCCGGTGAGGTTCTGGTGTGCGAAGTAGAGGGCGATAATCGCTACCAGCATCAGCACGCTGCCGACCAGGGTGTAGAGGAAGAACTTGACCGCCGCATATACGCGATTGTCGCTGCCCCAGATGCCGATGATAATCGCCATGGGGATCAGAACCAGTTCCCAGAAGATGTAGAAGGTAAACAGGTCGAGAACGCAGAACACGCCCAGGGTGCCGGTTTGCAGCACCAGCAACATGATGTGATACTCGCGCAGCCGTTTCTGCACGCTGCTCCAGCCCGCCAGGATTGCCACCATTGAGATGACGGTGGTAAGTTGGATTAGCAGCAGGCTGATGCCGTCAATACCCACATGGTAGTTGACGTTGAAGGCAGAAATCCAGGTGAAGCTTTCCGAGAACTGCATCTTATACGTGCCACTGTTGTCGAAGCCAAAGAGCAGGTTCAGGCCCACCAGGAAGTCCACTACCGTAATGGCGAGGGTGAAGTAGCGAATGGCCTGGTTCTTGAACAGCCCCGGAATCATCAGCGCCAGCGCCCCGATCAGCGGGATGAAGATGATCAGGGATAGCACCGGGAAGCTACTGAAGCTCTCAAAGTTTGTGATTGGGGATTGCGTTAGCAAGGCTAATCTCCTTTGGCGCAGCGCGGTTAGTGTATGTTGCTGAACGCGATAATCGAAAGATAGCTGATCAGGACGACCAGGCCGAGGGCAATTGCCAGCGCGTAGCCCTGCACAAAGCCAGTCTGCACTTTGCGGAGGCCACCGCCGGAGACGCGCACCAGCCCAGCCACGCCGTTGACCGCCCCATCAATGATGTTGGCATCGAACCACCATAGCGCAGTACCCAACCGCCGCACATTGTTGATGATCGCCCACTGATACAGGTCGTCGAAGTACCACTTGTTGAGGAACAGATTGTAAATCGGCTTGAACTGCGTACCTAGCCGCTGCGCCAGGTTGCTGCGCCGCGCATACATCACATAAGCGAGGGCAATACCCGCGACTGCTACGATGGTGGCGAGGATATAGCCAGTAATTGTCGTGCTACTCATGCCGTTGGCCGCCTCCGCTGAGACTGGCTCACCGAGTGCAGGAGCAAGGAACTGGTGGATGAAGCCCGCATCGGGCAGCCAGCCGATCGCCGCGCCCAGCGCAACGGTGGGGACGGCCAGCACCACCAGCGGCAGCGCCATCTGCCAGCCCGACTCGTGGGGGTCGTGGGTTTCTTGTCCATGTCCAGCATCATGAGCCGCTGCGCCCTGTGTGCCGGGTGCGTCATGGATGCCTTCGGGACTAGCGGTGCTGTGCGCGTCAGCTACAGCCGCAACGCTGAGGCCGCTGGTAGATGCGGCAGTGGCCGGAGCTAGCTTCCAGCGCGGGTCGCCGAAGAAGACCAGGAAGACCAGACGGAACATATAGAAGGCAGTCAGGAACGAGGTGAAGGTTAGCAGCACGTAGAATAGCAGGTAGGCGCTGTTCCGATCCAATCCTGCGCTGAGGAATGCACCAGTAATTTCGTCCTTGCTCCAGAAACCCGCCAATGGCACGATGCCAGCGTTAGCCAGCGCGGCCAGTAGGAAGGTCCAGAAGGTGACGGGCATATAGCGGCGCAGCCCGCCCATGGTGCGGATGTCCTGGGGGTTCTCTACGCCGGTTGGTTGCATCCCGTGGATGACTGAGCCGCTGCCTAGGAAGAGCAGCCCCTTGAACATCGCGTGGGTGGCGAGGTGGAAAATGGCCGCCACAATCGCGCCCACCCCCAGGCTGGCAAACATATAACCTAGCTGGCTGATGGTCGAGTAAGCGACCACCTTCTTGATGTCGTTCTGCACCAGCGCAATTGTTGCGCCCAGTATTGCCGTAACCGTGCCAATCACCGCTACTATCCACAGCATATTGGGGCTGAGGGCGAACAGCGGGTGGGCGCGGGCGACCAGGTAGACACCGGCCGTCACCATCGTGGCCGCGTGGATGAGAGCGCTGACCGGGGTGGGGCCTTGCATCGCGTCGGGCAGCCACACGTGCAGCGGGAACTGCGCCGACTTGCCCATCGCGCCGAGGAAGAGCAGGAAGCAGATCCAGGTCATGTTGCCAATCTGGAAGTGGACGCTGCCCGCGTTGGCGAACACCTGCGAGTAAGCGACCGTGCCGAAGTTCCAGAAAATCATCATCACGCCCAGGCTGAAGCCGAAATCGCCGATACGGGTGGTGACAAACGCCTTGACCCCGGCGGCGCGGGGGCTGATGTCGAACTGCTTGCCCTCGCGGTTGACGTTGTTAGTGACATACCAGAAACCAATCAGCAGGTAAGAGCAGAGACCAACCGCCTCCCAGAAGACGTAGAGTTCGACAAAGTTATCGGCCAGCACCAGCATCAGCATACTGAAGACGAACAGCGAGATAAAGCTGAAGAAGCGGGAGAGGCCATGATCGTTGGGATGCTCGTGCGTGTCGTGGGCCATGTAGCCGATCGAATACAGATGCACAAGCGTTCCCACCGATGTTACCACCAGCAGCATAATCGCGGTTAGCTGGTCTACGAAGAGATTGATATTTACCTGGAAGCTGCCCGACTGAATCAGTGTATAACCCTGTACATCGTAGGTGTTGCCGTTCAGCACATCGAAGAAGGTGGCAAGGCTGAGAGCGAACGAGCCACCCACTAGCGCAGTTCCCAGATAAGCAAGCCCCACCCGTGCGCCATCGGATAGATCGTGTCCCGTTCTGCGCCTGACAACGAGGTTTATCAATGGCACAATCGTGCCATTGATAACGAAGCCGAGCAGCGGTAGCACCGGTATGAGCCAGATGTAGTCTTGCATTACGCCTCCCATCAGAGTTGCTGAGGTTTGAGGTTTGAGGTTTGAGTGGGCTGCTTGCGCCTGTCCCACTAACATTCAGTACTTGGCATTTATTGGTTCTTCTGAGCTATAAGGTTCGAGTTGTAGCAGCGTCTTCACTCAGCACTCAAACCTCAAACCTCAGCACTAGTCTTTAAGCTCTTCGATGTCCCGCGTATCCACTGTCGGCTTCTGGCGCACCAGGGCAATAACCAGGCCGAGGCCAATGGCCGCCTCTGCCGCTGCCACCGTGACCACAAAGACAACGAACGCCTGACCCGCCATCGAATTGAGGAAGCGTGAGAAAGCCAGCAGGCTGAGGTTGACCGCGTTCATCATCAGCTCGACCGACATGAAGATAACCAGCACGTTGCGCCGTGTCAGCACCCCGATCAGCCCGATGCCAAACAGGATGGCGCTGAGGGCGAGAAACCACTCTAGCGGCACAGTAGTATTGGAGATAGTCAACTCTGCTGCCCTCCCTTTTCTATTTCAGGCACTCGTGGGCCGTGTTCGCTCTCGATGGCGGGGGCAATCTCGCGGGCGAACTCCTCACCCTGCTTGCGCCCTACGATGCTGGTGCGGCCTAGATTGATGCCGATGCGGGGGATAATCTGCTCCTCACCAAACGGCTCAATCTGCTTCGACAGGATAATCGCGCCGATCACCGCAATCAACAGGATTAGCGAGGCGATCTCGAAGGGGTAGAGATAATCGGTGTACAGCACTCGCCCCACCGCCTGTACGTTGCCACCGATGCCGACGGTGTTGGCGGGGGTATACAGCCCCACCGTAACCGCGCCGCTGGTGATGCCCTGCTGCATCTGGTTGGCGACATCCTTGCTGAAGATAATTGCCACCAGTTCGCCCGCCAGCAGCAGGCCCAGCGGCCAGGCAATAATTGCCTGCCAACGCCGTGCGTCGCCAAGCTGCGGCCCCTCGCGTAGCTGCAATAGCATCACCACAAAGAGGAACAGCACCAGGATTGCCCCGGTGTAGACCAGCACTTGCAGCACCGCCAGGAACTCCGCGCCCAGCAGCACGTAGATGGCGGCTAGCTGGAAGAAAGCGATTGCCAGAAACAGTGCGCTGTAGATGGCGTTGCTCTGGATAATCGTCATGATCGAAGCGACCACCGCGACAAAGCCGAGCGCGAGGAAGACGATTTGCTGGAAGTCGAGATCGAATGGCATAGTCCGCTCCTTCAGCGAAGTACCCTCACCTTGAATCTCAATCTAAGAGCGAGGTGAGTATAATCCTAGTGACTGCAAATTGACCTGGGCTGCGGTCATCTTGGCGATAATGGTAGCGAAGCTGACCGTGATCTTCTGGTCCTTCAGCAATTCGCTAGCCAGGGCCGCCGCCTGATCGAATGCGGCGATTAGCCACTCTACCTTTACTCCGCGCTGAATCATATTGCTCATCGGCTGCAACTGAGATGCGCTGAAAGCATTGGGGTTGCGGTTACTTATCAACCCCAGGTAGCTCAAAGCCAGACCCTGAGCGAAGGCGTGCAACTCCTTCAGCGGCACTGGCGCTGCCCGAAAGCACTCGAACATCGCCTCAGATACCTTTTCCCCCAGGCTACCCTCGTTCAAAGCCCGCTCCCTTGCTTCTGGGCCACCACGTTCATCGCCCGCAGATAACCGGGCTTATTGTTGAGCAGGGCATCATTGGCAATCCTATCCATAATGCGGGCAATCTCTGGCTCGGCCACGCCGGTCTTATTGCTCAGGAAGCCCCTTGCTGCATACAAACCGCCGATGATGTTGGCAAGCATATACTGACCATCCTGGGTGTTACCGCCCACCGTATAATCTATCGCTTCGCTCTTGACCTCCACCATTTCCATATCGGCAAGCAGGGTAGGTAGCTCGTCCATGATGTACATATTGTTGCCCAGCGACTTCATCGCCTTCAGATAGAGGTTGGCTGCCTGCTGAAAGTCGGGGTTGGGGTAGCCATCAAAGCAACCTGTCGAAGCAATGTCCTGCACCCAGAGGTGGCCGCCAGGGACAAGCGCAGCGATGATATGTTCGAGCGCCTGCTGGTAGTGCGGCACGTGTTCCAGCATGGTAAAGGCCAGCACCACATCGTAGCTGCCAGCGGGCAAACCGTCCTGAATGTCGCCCTGCACGAAACTGGCCTTCAGCCCCTGTTGCTCCGCCGACTGTCGCGCCTGGGTCAACGCCTGTTCGTCGCGATCAATGCCCACCAGTTCGGCATCAGGGTACATACTGAGCAGCGCAAAGCCCAGTTGCCCCTCGCCACAGCCAACATCGAGGATGCGCTTCACACCCTTACCCACATAGGTGTAGGCATTGCTGCGGATATGATCGCCGTAGACGTTGGCAATCGCATCGAGCCGCTGCCGATCAACCAGAGGGTCGCCAAAGATATAGGGGTTAGCGGTTTGCTCGGCCACGGGTTACTCCTCTTGAGTATTGTAGATTGTAGATTAAATGCGCCGGGCTTGTTTAGCGCACTTGCTAATCTACAGGTTACCAACGTTACCAGCGTTCACCGGCCTGGGGGCGGATGCGACGGATGCGATTACCTTGCGCGTCGAACTCCTCGTCCTCGGCCACCACCGTTGGCTCCTCGATCAGACGCGGCTTGCCGCTGGGACCAAGATCCAGCTTGCCGCTCTTGCCCTTGTCGTCCTTGCCACCGCTCCGCAGCTTCTTCGGCTTGCCGATGGTGGTCAGCGGGATGTGGGTGGCGCGTCCCGATGCTCCGATGTTGCGGGTCTCCTCCATGTACATACTGCCCATTTGTAGCATCTTGTCTATGCCGTAGACAGTATTGGCGCGGTTGTCAGTCGCCATCTCGAACACGTGGCTCATGGTCAGCGCCTCGACCGGGCAGGCTTCCACGCACAGGCCGCAGTACATACAGCGGGTCTCATTGATGTCGTAGAAGAAACGGAACTTCTTGCCATTCGCCTCGGCCATCTCCGGGTTGGCGAAGGGCAGGTAGAAATGCTCGAAGGGGTGCCACTTGTCGCTGTGGTCGGTGGCCTCGCCATCGCTGTCGTCCTCGATTACGCCCATAGTGATACACTTGATCGGGCAAGCCTGAGCGCACAGCCCGCAGCCGACGCACTTCTCATCGCCAGTTTTGGGGTGGGGCAGGAAGCCGACCGCGCCTCGGAAGCGCGGCTCAAGTTCGCGCATCTTGAAGGGATACTGCACCGTCACCGGCTTGCTGAACATCGTCTTCAGCGTGGTGAACATCCCTTCGACTTGTTCCATCAGTGTTGCCATTACGACCCCCTTCGGGAAGTTTTGAGTTATGAGTGCTAAGTTTTGAGTTAAAGGCTTGTTTGTATTACACTTCCAACTCAAAACTCAAAACTTAAAACTCATAACTGTTGTACTCCAGTGGTGTCTGCCCGCCCGCTGCCCAGGCGAATGGCGCGGTCGCCAGCCATCATTGGCTTTGCGCCAGGGGGCAGCAGTTGCGGCACGTTGCTGACTAGTTTCGGCTTGTCGCTATGGGTGAACCAACTGCTGGATGCCAGCCGCGACAGGGCGAAGACGACCGCCCCGGCCCAGACTAGCTCAATTGCCACCGCAACCCAGAGCCAGCCAATCGCGCCGTTAACGTTTACGTCGAAGAACTGCTTCAGCAGCGCCGCAATCAGGATATTGACGAAGACGAGCGGCAGCAGCACCTTCCAGCACAGGCCCATCAGTTGGTCGTAGCGGAAGCGCGGCAGCGTGCTGCGAACCCAGAAGTAGAAGAAAATAAAGAACGACATCTTACCCACGAACCAGAGCGGTGACGCGCCGCTGATGAAGCCGATCACGCTTGCCCCGCCGGGTTGGTCGCCGGTGAAGCCCGCGATGAAGGCGAAGGGGCTATCCCAGCCACCCAGGAAGACCGATGTTGCCAGAATAGCGACCACAAGCATATTGATATACTCGGCGAGGAAGAACAGGCCGAAGCGGATGCCGCTATACTCGACGTGGTAGCCCGCCACTAGCTCCTGTTCCGCCTCTGGTAGGTCGAAGGGGTTGCGGTTGGTCTCGGCGATACCTGCAGTCAGGTAGGTGATGAAGGCAACTGGCTGGATAAGGATTAGCCACATATGGCCCGCGCCCCAACCCGCCTGCCAGCTTACCATCCCCCCCAAACTGAGGGTGCCGCTGAACAGCATACAGCCAACCAGCGAGATACCCATGATGATTTCGTAGCTGATCACCTGGGCGCTGCTGCGTAGCGAACCGAGCAGCGCGTACTTGTTGTTGCTGGCCCAGCCCGCCATGATGATGCCATAAACGCCGAACGAGGAGAGCGCCAGGATGAGCAGGATGCCAACATTGATGTCGCCAATGTAAGGGTCGAGCGTAATATTGGTGCCAGGCAGCGGGGTGCCGGGTGCGCCGAAGGGGGCAACCGAAACTGCTGTGACAGCGGTGAAGAAGCTGATAATCGGCGCGAAGTAGAAAATCCACTTGTCGGCCTGCGCGGGAATAACATCCTCTTTGGTCAGCAGCTTGAGCGCGTCGGCGGCAGGCTGCAAGAGGCCGAACGGCCCAGTACGGTTGGGGCCGAGCCGCGACTGCATCCGCCCCATCACCTTGCGCTCGAAGTAGGTCTCATACGCCATCGCGGTCAGGGTGATGAGCAGGATTAGAGCCATGACGATCACCTTGATGATCCACCAGCCGAGGCTGAACAACTCCTGGTTGCTCGACCCCAGCGGCAACAGCAGCAGGCTGATTGCGGGTTGTAGCATAGTAGCACCCCCTCTTCGGGTAATGATAAATGTTGAATGGTGAATGGTGAATGAAAGCCACAGTGCAATTAACCATTTACCATTTACCATTTACCCTTCAACATTATTTGTCTGCTTCGATGCGGGCGACCAGCACGCGCAGGTCGGGGATTAGCTCACTATCGAGCCGCTGGTAGCCGTCGCGGGCCACCATCGTCGCTCTGATAGTATCATCCTTGTTGGCCTGGCTGGAGGCAAGGAACGCCTGGCCGTGTGGCACGTCCTCAGTGACAATTAGCTTGCTCCTGGCCTCGCCAATGCTGGTGAATAGCTTGATCGGCGCACCGTTGGCGAGACCCAGCTTCTGGGCATCGCCGGGGTTGAGCCGCACGCCGTCGGCTGGCTCGACGATGTTGAGCGCCCGACTGTAGCGGCTGAGAGTACCCATGTTGAAGGCATAGCTGCTGCGGGCCGCCGTCAAGGTCAGTGGCATCTGCTCGCTCGTCGCGGGCGGTGCGGTATATTCTACCACACGCAGGGTCGGCCTGTGTGTGCCAAAGCCATCGGCGTATAGCACGTCAGTACCCTTGCTGCTGCGATCAGGCACCGGCCACTGGTAGCCTTGCAGCTTCAGTTGCTTGTAGCTCATCGCGCCGGGCATCGGCACCACCAGATCAAGGTAGCGGGCAACATCGAGGCGACTGTAGCTGATACCGGCATAGATTGGCATCAGCTTGACCATTTCGCCAAAGATGCTGCTAGGGTTGCGGTACTCCATCTTCAGGCCCAGGCGTGCGCCCAGGTCGGCAAGGATAGCCCAGTCGGGGCGGGCCAGGCCGCGTGGCTCGACCGCCATGCGAATGCGCTGCACCCGCCGCTCCGCGCTGGTGGTGGTGCCATCCTTCTCCGCGAAGCTAGCAGCGGGCAGGATCGCATCGGCTAGCTCCGCCGTTTCGGTCATGAAGATGTCCTGTACAACCAGGAACTCCAGATTATCCAGCGCCCGCTTGACCCGCTCCGGTTCCGGGTCGGCCAATACGGGGTTTTCGCCAACGATGAACATCGCTTTTATCTCGCCCACCGCCGCGCCCGCGTACATCGCGTTGATGTCGCGGCCCACGCTAATCGGCAGTTCGTCAACCCCCCAGGCGGCGGCGAACTTGGTGCGGGCAGCGGCATCGTCCACCCTCTGATAACCGGGCAGATAAGCAGGCAGGCAGCCACTGTCGGCTGCACCCTGCTTGTTGTTCTGACCGACGAAGGGGTTGACCCCACCGCCCTTGCGCCCCACGTTGCCGGTGAGCAGCGCGAGGTTGACCAGGGCGTAGACCGCGCTGCCCTCATCGGCGGCGCGGGCAATCACGCCCGGCATATAGACGATGCTGCTGGCCTTGTACTGAGGGTTGGGAGTGGTGGCCTGGGCCTGCACCTGGGCGGGCGACTGGCTGGCCGCGCCCGCGTTCTCTGGGGTGGGGGCGCTCTGGCTGCTGTTCGCCATCGCCGGGGCGCTGATGCCCTGCTGCTGACCATCGCTGACTGGCACGCTGGTGTTGTCGGCAACTGGGGGCAGCTTGATCTCCTGCTGCTGCTCGGTCTTGCCACCGCTGGCGTAGAGGCGGGCGGCGCGGCGAATGTCCTCGGCGAGTACGCCGGTCTCGGTCGCGGCCTCATCAACGCTCATCGCCTTGCTGCCGCGCAGGTAATCCTCGTAGCCGTCCACCTTGCTGCTGACGTAATCGGCCTCGTTCAGCCCCTCTTCGATGATCACCCGCGCCATCGCATTAAGCAGCGCCAATTCGGTGCCGGGGCGAGGTGCAAGGTGGATAGTCGCCCACTCCACCAGGCGGGTACGCAGCGGATTGATCACGATCAGCTTCTGGCCGGTTATCCTGACATTCTTCTGCAAGTTGTAGGCGAAGACGGGGTGAGTTTCGTAAAGGTTGCTGTTGAACTCAAGCACGCAACCGGCGTTCATGTAGATGTCCTGGAAGCCGTTGGTAGCCGCAGGATAGCCAAGCGCATCGCCGAGCGCCTGCATGGCATGGGCGCTGCCCAGGCGGGCATCGTGGTCAATATTGTTGCTCTTGAGGCCGCCGCGCATGATCTTCTGCAAGAGGTAGGCTTCCTCGTTGCTGGTATGGCTGCTGCCAATCGCGGCCACTTGCTCACCAGCGTAGCGGCTGAGGTTGGCGGCCACATAATCGAGGGCCACATCCCAGCTAACCTCGGTCAACTTACCATCACGCTTGATCATGGGGTTAGCCAGGCGTTGCTTATGGTTGACGAAATCGAGACCATAGCGTCCGCTGACGCACAGCACCCCATCGTTTACTCCCACGCTATCCTCGCTGCTAACCTGCACGATGCGGTCACGGTAGGTTTCCACATATTCCTGGCAACCGACGCTGCACATCCCGCAGGTGGTGCGGGTGGGTTGCACTTCCCAGTTGTGGGCGCTGATCTGATAGGTGTGGTTGGACAGCGCGCCGACAGGGCAGACCTGCACGCAACTGCCGCACGAGGTGCAGGGGGTGTCCAGCAGGCTCTTGCCGAAAGTCGAGTCGATCGCCGCTTCGATGCCGCGATCAGCCCAGGCCAACGCTTCCGCGCCAATCGTCTCATCGCAGACGCGCACGCAGCGCCCGCACAGCACGCAGCGGTCGCGGTCAATATCAATAAAGGGGCTAAGGCGCTCAAACGGGCGCACGATCTTGGGGCGATCCAGTGAACCGATCTTGGTTACTTCGAACTCATAGCAATAATCCTGCAAATCGCAGCGCCCGCTAGCCTCGCATATGGGGCAGTCCACCGGATGGTCAACGTCGAGCGCCTGCAGCACGCGGCGCTTCTCCTCGCGCACGTGTTCGGTGTTGGTAAGCACCACCTGACCGTCCGCCGCTGGCGTGCCGCAGGAGATGACTGTATCCATGCCCTTGCGTCCGCTTACCTCGACTATGCACATCCGGCACGCGCCATAAGCTCGCAGACCAGGGAGGTAGCAGAAGTTGGAGATGTTGATGCCCGCCTTACGCGCTGCGTCAATCAGGTACGTACCCTTCGGCACTGTCACCTTGATGCCGTCAATTGTTACGGTTACGTCAGCCATGCCAGTCGTCCCCCTTACGGGTGAATGTAGAAGGTAGAAGGTAGAATGTTGATTTCGTGGGGCGGCTTTTTTTCGCCCTTATTGCTTACGGCAGCGGGTTGCCGATCCCGCCAGTACACGGCGAAGACGGTTCTGGCGCATCGCTTGCGCCAGAGTGGCGGTTGAGGAACGCCTGCAAGGCGCTCCAGTCGCCGGGATTGAGCTTGATCTGGTAGCCGGTATTGCCATTGTTGCCCCAGGCCGAAGCGATGATCGGCGCGGAAATACCAGGATAAGGGCTGAGTACCACCTTCTGATACTGGCGGGCGATGCCCCGCAGGGTGTTCAGCGCATCGCTGGCGAGGCTGGGTTGGTAGGTAATCCAAACCGCGCCGTGTTCCAGATCGTGAACCGCATTCTCGTTCGCCACAGGCTGGTCGTAGATGCCGCAGTTTAGCCAGACCGGATTGTGCGGGCCACCCACTGGCGGGATGACGTTGGGTGGGATGGTTGCGTAGTCAACCTTGCCCTCGACGTGGCTGGCTCCAGCGGTCATGGTGTAGGTTATCTCCCGACCGCTTACTACTGTTGCTGTAGCGGTCATCACGATAGGCGGCCCGAGAAACATTGTGCTGGGGGTAGGCGATACCTCCGCTACTGGCGTTGTGGGCGCACTCACCACCCCCGGGGTTGGCGAAGATGGCGCAGGGTTGTCGCAGCTAGCCAATACTAGCAACAATACTGCCACGCCTCCTAGCCTCAGCCATTGCAGTGTTGGCAATGCCCACCTCTCTCTTCGCCGATAAGCGTTCCGTTTGCTATTACTCAAGGCAGCGGTGTACCCTTGCCGCCAGTGCATTCCCCGCCCGCCTCCGGCGCGTCCGATGCGCCCGCGTGCTTGGTGATAAAACTCTGCAACGTAGTCCATTCGCCTGCATTGATGCGGATCTGGTAGCCAGTTTTGCCTGCGCCACCCCAGGCCGAGGCGATAATCGGTGCGGCGATGCCGGGATAGGGACTGAGCAGGATTTTCTGGTTGCTGCGGGCAATGCCTTGCAGGGTAGCCAGCGAGTTAGCATCGAGGCTGGGCTGGTAGGTGATCCAAACTGCGCCATGCTCCAGGTCGTGAACCCCATTTTCGCTTGGTATCGGCTGATTGTAGATACCACAATTGTACCAGTAAGGATTATGCACGCCACCTACAGGGGGGATCACATATGGCGAGATCGCAGAGTAGTCAATCGTGCCATCCTTGTGATTGTTCGGCAAGTAGTTGATGGGGTACGATTTCTCTACCCCCAACGCAACGTTAGCGCCGGGGCCGCTATTGCTGCTCAATGCCGGTGCGATCACCGCGATCACGAGGATGCCTACCACCAGTATCGCGCCGACCACCAGACCGATCAGCACGGGAGTGGACATACCGGAGGAAGCCGGTTTGACGTTGGCTCGCCACGCGCTGGCATTGCGCGTACTCGGCGCTTGCTTTAGTTGGCTCTTGGGCGCAGCGCCGCTCGGCTGCGTCTTCTTGGCGGGTTGGTTCTTGCCCGCTGCTGCCGGAGTACCGCTCTGGTCCTTCTTGGTTGTTTGCTGCTGGTTCATGCTTCTCTTCTCATTCTAGTGGCTGATTTATCAGCGTGCAACTGCTAGCGATTAACCGGCGTTAGGGTGATTACTTTGCCCTGGCCGCTGCCATTGCTGGCCGCAAGCAGGGGTAGGCGGCCATAGCCAGGCTCAAGTCTGCGCCGCTGCTGGATAGCGACCAGCGCTTCGTTGCGGCCAGTAGGGTCGTTCTGGTTCAGGATCGCCTCCATGAACTCGTCGCGGAAAAGTTCGATCGCGCTCAAGGTCGGTAGCGGCGCGGCCTGGCCCAGCCCGCACAGCGACATACTGATGACGTGTTCGCTCCACTCCTTCAGCGCATCCATATCTTCCACCCGTCCCAGGCCGGTGGCGATGCGGTCGAGGATGTCGAGCAGGCTCTTGGTGCCGATGCGGCAGGGGACGCACTTGCCGCAGCTTTCGTACCGATTGAAGCGCATCCAGTAGCGGGTCATGTCCACGATGGAAACACTATCGTCGTAAACCACGAAGCCGCCGCTGCCCAGCACTCCCTTGACGCTGCCCATATCTTGCGGGCCATTGTCGAAGGTAAGCTGCAGGTCAAGGTGATTGTCCAACATCAGGCCGCCGGAGGTGCCGCCAGTCTGGATTGCCTTGAAGGGGCGGTCGTTGCGGATGCCGCCGCCAACCTTGAACACAATGTCGCGCATGGTGGTGCCGAGCGGCACTTCGCTGAGGCCAACATACTTGGGCAGGCCCATCAATGTGACCATCTTGGTGCCAGGCGATTTCGCGGTGCCGAGTGCCAGGAACCAGTCGGCCCCGTGCCGGATGATGTCCGGCACGTACATCATGGTCTCCACGTTGTTGACGCAGGTGGGCTTGCCCCACACCCCGGCCTCGACGCTGCGCGGCGGCTTGGTGCGCGGCATGGCCCGCTGCCCCTCTATGCCAAACTGCAAGGCGCTGGCTTCGCCGCTGATGTACGCGCCGCCGCCCATGTATACCTGGATGTCCAGATCATAACCGCTGCCCAGGATGTTCTTGCCGAGGAAACCGGCGGCGCGGGCCTGCTCGACTGCGTGTTCCATGGTGCGAATCGCCAGCGGGTATTCGTCACCAATGTAGATATAACCGATATGGCTGCCGATGGCGAACGCCTCGATGATCATGCCCTCGATCAGCATATGCGGTTCGCCTTCCATGCTGCGGCGGTCCTTGAATACGTTTGGCTCACCCTCATGCGCGTTGCATACCACATACTTGGGTTCGCCTTTGGCGTTGCGTGCGCCCTCCCACTTGATGCCAGCAGGGAAGCCCGCGCCGCCCCGCCCGCGTAGGTTCGACTTCTTGACCGTGTCAATGATGTCAGTGGGTGGCATATCGAACATCGCCTTGATCAGCGAACTGTAGCCGCCTCGCCCAATGTAATCGTAAATGTTGCGCGGATTGAGGTAGCCGAAGTCGCGCATCAGGATGCGTTGCTGCACCTCGTAGAAAGGCAACTCCTTCGCCAGTGGGATGTCGCCAACGCGGGCAGTAGCGCCATCCCACGCCTCGTGACCGTAGACGCATAGCGGCACGATGTCCTTGAGCGGATCGCCGCTCATATCGCCCCGCTCGTCGCCGACAATGGCGCGGTCAATCAACGCCCCAACCTTGTCGGCGGTGATGATCTGGTAGGCGATGCGCGGGCCGCCCGGCTTGATAATGTCCACCACCGGCATAGCCCAGTTGGTACCCATCTCGCTGACCACGCGCACATCGGCGGCAATGCCGCGTTGCTTCAGTTGGTTGACAAACTCGAAATAGACCTTCCACGCGCCGTGCGCCACGCTGCTGCCGCTGATGCCGATCAGCACCGTAGGCCGCTCGACGTTGTTGTACTCACGCTGCCAGCGGGCCGTCTCGTTCTGAGCCACCTGCTCGAACGCGGCGCGGTCATTCATCTTCTCGATGGCACGTTCCGCGCCAGTGGCCATATCTATGCTGCTCATGCTCATAGCAGTTCTCCGATTGCAGATTGCAGATTACTGATTGCAGATTGTAGGATACAGGTTGCAGCGCCGGGCGATGATTTGCCATAATCTGCAATCACTTGCTGTCGGCATTGCCGCTGTTGGGTCGCGGCCCAGATGGGGCGGACTGCTCGGCCTCATACTCGGTCAGGCTGGGCGCACGTTCGCTGGTTTGCGCTACGTTGGCGGTGCTGGCATCGCCACTGTTGGGCGCGGGCGCAACCAGCGCATATTGTGCGTCGCTGTTCGGCGCGGCCAGTTGGTCCTCCGCATCGTACTCCTGGCGATTAATCTGATCAATTAGCTGATTCATTTTGGCTTCGTCCACGAAGCCATAGAACTCGCCATCCACCTCCACCAGCGGCGACCACTCGCACGCGCCCATGCAGGTAGAGAACGGCTGGAAGGTGATCTTACCGTCGAATGTGGTTTCGCCCGCGCCGATGCCAAGCCGCTCCTCGACCACCCGCCGCAGCCTGGTGGTGCCAGTGGTGTAGCAGCCAGAGCCTTCGCACAGAAAGATGCGATGCTTGCCGCCAGGCCGCCATTTGTATATCCAATAGAAGGTCAGCGAGGAGTAAACCTGGGTGGGGCTGAGGCTCAACTGGTGGGCCACCTCATAGCAGGCTGCCTCGTTGACGAAGCCATATTCCTCTTGGATCTCCTGAAACACCGGCATCAGCGCCTCTTCAGGGCTGATGTTGCGGTACTGGTCGCAGATCTGGCGCACGCGGGCGAGGTCAATCTCCCGTGCGATGGCATAGTGGTGGGCCTGGTCGCTCATAATTCCCCCGTTAGCGGTCAACTTCGCCAAGTACGATGTCAATGCTGCCGATGATGGCAATGAGGTCGGCGATCATTGCGCCTTCGGACATCACCATGATGCCGCCCAGGTTGACATAGGATGGGGAGCGGATTCGGCACCTATATGGGATGCTCCCACCCGTGCTGCACAGGTAGTAGCCTAGTTCACCTTTGGGGCTTTCGACCGCAGCGTACACCTCACCAGCAGGGGCGTTGAAGCCCTTGATGGTGATGATGAAGTGGCGCTGCATCGCCTCGATGCTGCTCATGGTCGCGTCGCGACTGGGCAGGCTGATGTGCGGGTCGTCGGTCATTACCGGGCCATCAGGCAACTGGTTGAGCGCCTGCTCGATGATCTTGAGGCTCTGATTCATCTCCTCGATGCGTACCAGGTAACGGTCATATACATCGCCGTGGCTGCCCAATGGCACCTCGAATTGCATTCGATCGTAGACCGCGTAGGGGTGAGCCTTACGCACATCGTAGTTGACTCCGCTGCCGCGCAGGCTCGGCCCGGTCAGACCGTAGCTAATCGCTTCCTCAGCGCTGATAATGCCAATGCCCTTGATGCGGCCCAGGAAGATGGGGTTCTCCTTGAGCAGCGATTGATATTCTACCAGATGGGCGGGCATCATGCGGAGGAAGTCTTGCACCCGCTCTTTGAAGGCAGGCGGCACATCCTGGGGCATCCCGCCCACACGCATCGCGTTAAGGGTGAGGCGTGCGCCGCAGTACATCTCGAAGATGTCGAGGATCGCCTCGCGTTCGCGCATCGAGTAGAGGAACACGGTGATCGCGCCAATGTCCATTACGTGGGTGCCAAGCCACAGCAGATGGCTGGCAATGCGCTGCAACTCGCCAAAGATAACCCGCAGGTATTGCGCCCGCTCCGGCACCTCCACACCCAGCAACTTCTCCACCGCCACGCAGAAGGCGTGTTCGCTAGTGAAGGCGGCCACATAATCCATGCGGTCGGTGTAAGGGATGAACTGGTTGTAGAACATACTCTCGCCCAGCTTCTCCATGCCGCGATGCAGGTAGCCAGGGTCAACCGTGATGTGGTTGACCACCTCGCCCTCGATGTCGAGCAGCAGGCGTAGCACGCCGTGGGTGCTGGGGTGTTGCGGCCCCATGTTGAGGGTCACTTCCTGGCGGAAGATGTCTTTGGCGGGGTCAATCAGGGTACGCTGATCACCCGCGCTGGGCATCAGGCCGTAGCCCGCCAGTTCATTGGTGCTTTGCTCAATCGAATTAGCCATGGTAGCCCTCCAGCGGATAATCCTTACGCAGCGGGAAGCCCTCCCAGTCCTGCGGCAGCAGGATGCGCTTTAGTTCGGGGTGGCCGTCGAAGATGATGCCGAACATATCGTAGCACTCACGCTCTTCCCAGTTAGCCGCCGCCCACACCCCCACCGCCGAGGCGATCTTCTCGTCCTCGCCCACCGCCGCCTTGACCCGCAGATGCTGGTTGTAGACCAGCGAGTTTAGCTCATATATCACATCGAAGCGTTGTTCGCGCTCCGGCCAGTCGGTAGCGGTCAGGTCGGTGAGCATATTGTAGCGTAGGTCGGGGTCGTCGCGCAGAAAGGTCAGCACCTCGATATTGTGCTCTCTGGGGATGCGGATGGTGGTTTCGCCGCGAAAGTGAATAACCTCCTGAATCACGGCCGGGAACTGGGCGGCTACTTTGCGTACCGCCAGTTCCTCAAGCTCGGCGCTCAGTTCGGTGGGAGTGTATTGCTGGTTGTCAGTTGCGTCCATCGGCGGCCACTCCATGTCCGTAATCGGGGGTTGCCTGCCGCGCCTGCACGTCAATCGGCTGGCGGGCAATGCTCTCGCCCTTGATCTTCTCCATCAGTTTGAGGATGCCGAAGCTCTGCGCTTCGGGATTAGGTGGGCAGCCAGGCACGTAGATGTCCACTGGCACGATCTCGTCAATGCCTTGCACCGTGGCATAGGTGGGGAAGGGGCCGCCGCTGCTGGCGCAGTTGCCCATCGCGATGACCCAGCGCGGCTCGGCCATCTGATCGTAGATGGTGCGTACCACTGGCCCCATCTTGTAGGTGACAGTGCCGGAGACAAGCATTACATCGCTCTGCCGTGGGCTGAAGCGATAGAGCATCCCGTAGCGCTCCAGAAAGTCGAAGCGGCTGATGCCCACTGCCATCGTCTCGATCGCACAGCAGGCAGTGCCGAGGATGAGCGGCCAGAGCGATGAGGTACGCGCCCAGTTGAACAGAAAGTCCACTGTCGTAGTAATCACGCCGGGCTTGAAGCGGTTATCTATGAAAGCCAATCCAATGCTCCTTTCCGCCAGGCATAGGCGTAGCCAATCAGCAGCAAGACGATGAATAGCACCATCTCGACCAGACCGTACCAGCCGATCGCGCTGTAGGCTGCCGCCCAGGGATAAAGAAAGACCGCCTCGATGTCGAACACCACGAACAGCATGGCGATCACGTAATAGCGGAGGGTATAGCGCTGCTGTGCGGAGCCGATTGGCGGCATACCGCTTTCGTAGGTGGTCAGCTTGGCCGCATAGGGCTTGTGTGGGCGCAGGGCTGCGCCGAGGTTGACCATCACGATGCCGAGCGCCAACGCCACGGTGAGGTAAAGGCCGATTGGTACCCAGGAGTCGATGTCTTGCATCTGTGCTACCCCCCTTGTCAGGGAACGCGCAACCAGTCGGTTGCGCCTGCGGCACCGATCTCCCGTGCCAATATCTAGGACGGAATTAGGTGTCGGTTTGTGACATAAAATACAAACTTGCACTGCTAATTATAGCACAATTTGGGCCTGATGTCTATAGTCACAGCCTCTACGCGACGCAAATCAAGCTAACACCCGCTCCTAACCTTGTTGTAGCTGAATGAGCCGGTCGAACAGCCGCCTGGCGTGGGGCGAGGCTGCCGCTACCTTGTGTGGGTCAATGTATGCGATAATCTCGAAGCCGTGTCGGTGTTCGTAGCTCCGTCTCTTTTCTTTAAGCTTAAGACGATCTGCCTTCTGCAGGGCTTCAGTAATGCGCGCAAATATAATGTCTTTATCTACACTTTCAATGCTCTCGTTGCCGAATGGTGGCAGTTTGGTCCTCACTAATATTAGCCAGCAACCTTTTGTTCTTGCTTCGCTGCCCCTTTTGTGTGAGAAACTGCTTGAAGTGTATTTCATCGGGATGTGGGGCCTGACCTTCGCTGTCAATCAACAGCAGAGGAATCTCGACCTTGCTATGCTGTCCAGCCCCACTAAACGTGGAGAGGGTCTTGCCGCCAGAGCCTTTGGGGGTTACTTCCGGTGGCTGGGCCATGAACAGTTTGAAGAAGCGATGAAAGCTTTGCTTTAGCGCATCCACATCGCTAGAGTTGTTGCTTCTACCGATACTCCCACCCTCTACATATGTGCGTATTCTGGTTGGTTTGGGCTTTGCCATTAAAATCTGTTCCCTCCAATCAAGCCACTTGCCCACAGCGGTCCCAGCGACTCATACTCATCGAGCCAATCGCGCAGTTCCCCTATGGCTGGCAATCGCCGCATCTTGGTTGCACCATCCTCTTTATCAAAGACGACGACGTATTCTGGTGTATCAGTAAATCTGTCTACCAGCCCCCGCGAGTGTGTTGTCACTACCAATTGTGTACGCTGGCTGGCATCGAGCAGCAATTCGGCCAATACTGGGATGATGTTAGGGTGTAGGCCCGACTCCGGCTCTTCCAGGCAGATGAGCGGCGGCGGATTATTGTTCAACAGTACAGCGAGGAGTGATAGCCAACGCACCGTGCCATCAGACAAGCGGCCCGCTGGAGTTATGCCTTTCAACCCAGCCTCGCTGAGGCCATACTGGAGGTGCTGACCGACTATCTTGGTGCTGATTCTCCTGGCATCTTCAAGAAACTCCTTGAGATACTTTGCTAGATTGTCTCCCGCTTCGTCTTCGTCTCTCAGATTGTTAAGGATGAGACCTAGATTATCAGCGTCTTCATCCAACTGGTCTTCCAGCACACCAACCCTCTTATCCTCTCTTACTGACGAATTGCGGCCAAAGCTCCAATCGCGGTAGAGGCGGAAGTCTGCGAACTGCCTCGCAATAAACGCTATTTCAGAGTAGGTCTCACTAGGCCATTGCCTTGAGAGGACAGACTCTTGTGCATTGTGTTCAGTTAGGACAAAGGAAGGAAAAGATGTGCGATACTTATTTCGCACTAGGTAAGAAGGGTTAATCACTGGTGAGTTT
>JBBRMT010000060.1:0-20712 GCA_038230695.1 Chloroflexia bacterium | reverse complement strand
CGACTACAACCCCCACGCCGCTGCCCAGCGGAACGGTAACTCCCACCGTGACTCCCGCCCCCCCTTCCTGCGGCTAATGCCGAGTGCAATATATCACTTTGCAGTCTCGCACCAGGGCAGACGAAATCCCCCCCTTATCGGCTGCGTATTGCAACTTGATAAACTACCCCCTTGTCAGCGGCGCGGATAGCTGAGGCTGAGGTATAGCACTTTACTCAACTCGGCGCGGCTGGCCCTGCTGCCCGGCTGGAATAGCCCGTCGGGGTAGCCACCCACCCACTGCTTGTATGTTGCCGTCTTGATGTAGCCGTATGCCCAGTAGCTGGCTGGCACATCGGGGTAGTCGGCCAGTGCGCCAGTGTAGGCAGCAACCCCGCTGGCTAGCACGTTCATCTTCACCATCTCGGCGCGGCTGATGCTGGCGTTGGGGTGGAACAATCCATCGGCGTAGCCGCTGATAGCACCCTCCGCGTGCAGGCTCTCGATATATGTATATGCCCAGTAGCTGGCTGGCACATCAGCGAAGCTCGGCTGCGCCGGGGTGAGCAGCGGCAGACCGTAACCCAGCGCCAGCATCTTGCTGAACTCGGCGCGGCTGATGGGATTGTCTGGATGGAACAGGCCATCGGGGTAGCCGCTGACGATGCTATGACAACTAAGGTAGTGAATATAGCCGTAAGCCCAGTATTCCGGGGTTACGTCGGGGTAGCTTGGCCCACATGGGCTTGCGGTTGCCGCAGGAGTGGCGATTGCTGTTGCCGTCGCGGGCAGCGAGGTGGGGGTCGCTGTCCATGTTGCGCTAGGTGGTGGCGTGAGCATAGGCGTGGCGCTGGCAGATGGCGTGTCCGTCGCGCTGGGTGGCGGCGTGAGCGTAGGCGTGGCGCTGGCTGAGGGGGTGGCGCTTGGTGACGGCGTGAGCGTCGGGGTGGCGCTGACGGTAGGCGTGGTGGTTGGCGCAATGCAGCCATAGTGCTCCGCTAGCGTGCCAGGGGTGTAAGGAAAGAGACCGCCTACTGCCCAGATGTCGGCGCTGGATAGCGCCAGCGCATAGGCAAGCGAATTGTCCTGTACCCCGGGCATATTCGGGCTTGGCACCACGCTCCAGGCGCTGCCATCCCAGTGTTCAATCAGGGTTTGCTGCCCCAGACCGGGGATATAGGCTCCAACTGCCCAGATGTCGTTGGCGGAGATCACTGCCAGGCCATTAAGCCCGTCCGTATTCACGCCGGGGCTAGGGATGTTCACCGCCTGCCAACTGCTGCCATCCCAGTGCAAAGCACTGTTTATACCGGAATGGCCGTTGTCTGAGTATCCAGTGGCCCATACATTGTCAGTTGCCACCGCCCGCACCGCGAAAAGCGAATCCCCATAAGAGAGCGGATTAGGGCTATCCACGATGCTCCAGATCTGCCCGTCCCAGTGTTCCGCCAGATTGCGAGGTTGGCCGTAGTATCCATAGTAGCCGACTGCCCAAATATCGTTACTGCTTATCGCTGAGACATCTATAAGGTCATTATTGGTATTGCCTGCGCTAGGGCTAGGCACCACCTGCCAACTGCTGCCGTCCCAGTGCTCGGTCAAAGTCTGCATGGTACTCAGACTGCCGGTCACAATCGAAGTGTATCCAACCGCCCAGATGTCGCTAGCCGATAGGGCCGCTAGTCTGGTCAGCCCATCGTAGTTCGTGGGGCTGGGGCTGGGTATTCGACTCCAGGCGCTGCCGTCCCAATGTAGCGCCAACGTATGGTCCAAGCCGTCAACGCCAACCGCCCATACGTCGTTGGCGGCCACCTCGGCTACCCCGTTCAGACTGGCGTTAGCCCCGGCTGCGTAATTGGCGATCTGCCAACTGCTGCCATCCCAGTGTTCGATGATTGCAAAAGAGGTGTGGCCCGCATTACCGTTACCCACTGCCCAGACATCGTTGGCGGCCAGGCCCGCTACTGCATTAAAGTTAAGTGGGGTGGGGTTGCCATTCGGGGTATTTACAATTGTCCATATTGGCTGGCAGCCAGGGGTGGCGCTTGCCTGGGCAGTGGGAACTGCAGGCGTTGGCTGCGGGCCAGCGTTGGCGGTGGGGGTAACTGCCAGTGTCTGCGGTGCTGCGAAGCTAAACAATATTATCCCCACCGCTAGCCATAGCAGCAACCCCGGTACTAGTCTGCGCTTAATCATCATGCCAGCCTTTCAAGGTGCTGACCCTGGCCCGATTTTGCCATCGGACCAGGGTCAGCGCTGATGTTGCGTCTAGGAACTGGCGTAGTGTTCGATGAGGGTGCGCTGCTTGTTGCTGGTAGCATCGCGGTAGTAACCAACCACCCATACATCGTTAGTCGCCACCGCCGAGACCGCCCACAACGAGCAATCGGAGGTGGGATCCACGCTGTGGGTGTCGCCCCAACTGCTGCCATCCCAGTGCGCCGCGAAGGTGGTGAAAGGGGCATCGAAGTGCAGGAGTTCGCCCACCGCCCAGGCCGAGGCGGATGCGTTATACTGCATCGCGTGGTACTTGCTGCCGATACCACCGTCCGAAACCCACTGACTATGTCCGCTATCCCAGGCATCTTCATAGGTGCCAGCGTATCCCACTGGGTTCCAGCCACCCGCCTTGCCATCATTTCTGTCGAGGAATGAGATGGTGTCGTATCGCTCGTTGGAGTTATAGGGGGGGATGTAGCTGGTCCAGGTCGAGCCGTCCCAGAACATGGTTATCGCGTAGGAGGTCGTTGTGGTAGTGTCGGTAAAGTAGCCTGCTGCCCACACGTGGCTGGCATCTACTATAGATACCGAGGTCAATGTGCCACTGATCGTGCTGGGGGTACTCACCAGACTCCAACTCGTGCCATTGGTCGAACTCATCACCAGCGGCTCGTTTATCCCGTTTTCTACATGGGAGCCTACCGCCCAGGTGTTGGTGTAGGGGTCGGCGGACACACCGTTGAGCTGGTTGTCGCCACTGCCGCTGTTCGGGCTAGTCGAGGTACTCCAACTGGTGCCGTTCCAGTATTCAACCAGCGTCTTGTCGGCGCTGGTGGTGCTAGTATAATAGCCCACTGCCCACACTGGCACGCTGGAGTCTTGCGTAATCGAAGCGGGCTTGACTACAATGCCGTTGAGGTAGTTACCCGTTCCTGGGTTGGTACTGCTAACCTGCGACCAGGTAAAGGTGTCATGACCACCACTGGTAGTGCCTTTGGCAAGCTCAATCAGGGTGTGGGCATTGCTGCCATTTGCGTCGAGATAGTATCCCGCCGCCCAGATGGAGTTGTGGGAGACCACAGACACTCCCTTGAGGTAATTGTCGCCAGTACCGACATTGACACTGGTAACCTGCACCCAGCACACCCCCACATTGCCACACGACGCGCTAACACTCCCAGCCCCTGCCAACAAGCTGGCGGCTACTACCGCTACCAGCGCCAGGCTGGCGACAAACCCTATCTTCCTACTCCGTATCATCGTAACCCTCCCTTTCGTATTATACCACACCCTGTCAGCGGCGTGGCGCAAAGCACAAACTGCTACTATACCATACCACTCGGCGCGGTGTTGCCGTAAGGCCGCTGCTACTATAACCTATAGGGGGGGGGCTTTGTCAAGTGAATGGAGTGGTACTTTCGGGCTATTTACTCTATAGTACCTGCTCGCGCCAAGGGGATGGAAGCCGACACATGTGCAAACACGCATATAGTTCACAGTTTCGCGATCGGGCAACAGGATGAACGTAATCTGTCCCTATATCGGCTGCGTATTGCAATTTGATGACACGCACCCTCGCCTCGCTATTTGGCGCATTGTGGTATAATTGTTGCCATGTACGATGATGATGAGCGCGACCCGCCATTGGGCGCTGCTGACTACTCCGAAGAAGACGGCCTCGCCGAAGATTACGAAAGTGGCGGGCGTTACGCTGCCGCCCCTGGCCCCGATTACGACGGCCCCGATTACTTTGGCGATGAACCCGCCGCTGAGGAAGATGCCCCCCTTGCCGCCCTGCCACCACGTCGCCAGACACTCTGGCCCTACTTGCTGCTAGCCGCGATGCTGCTGGCGGCGATTATCCTGGTGGTGGTTATCCTCAGCCGCCAGCATCCTACGCCCGTCGTTGTCTTCAACCCCACCGCCACCCCCGCTGCCGCAGCAAGCGCCACCCTGACCCCTTCGCAGATGCAGATAGCCACCGCTACCGCTGCGGCGATCAATGGACTGGGGACGATTACCCCCGCGCCGTTCGCGCCCTCACCCACCACCGCCCCTACTTCAGTAGCGCCTGGTGACACGCCACTAGCGCCCACGCCGCTGCCCAGCGCCACTCCCCTGCTGGTGTCACCCAGCACACCGTTGCCGCCCAGCCCCACGCTGCAGGTTGCGCCACCTACCGCAACGCTGCCCCCAGCGCAGCAAACCGAGCCGATTGTTCTGCCGTCTCCCACCCTGCTGCCACCTTCGCCTACCTATCTGCCGCCTAGCCCTCCCCATGTGCTACCCTCACCGACAAAAGCGATTGCGACCCTGACTGTCGTGCCATCGCCAACCGCGATGCCGACGGCGATATTGCCGCCCACCCACCCGCCTAAACCCGGTCTGCTCACTCCTACCACTTTGGCTCCCACGCTGCCACCGGACACGGCATCTCCTGCACCATAACCTGGCAAACTTTGTGCAAAGTATTGACAAAGCCGCAATATTATGTTAATATTGCTGGTATCAGCACGCTTGTGCAACTACAGTAAGCCAGGGGAGACGCGGATGGCCGCCAGAATTGACCTCAGCGCATTTGACGACAAGCCACTATATAATACGCGAGCGGTGGTTCACGCCACAAACATCCCCGCCAGCACCTTGCGGGCATGGGAGCGTCGCTACCATATCCTCAATCCTCGCCGCACGAGCAAGGCGTACCGCCTATACTCCGAGCGCGACATTGCCACCATCCGCTGGCTGCACCAGCAGCTAGAGAGCGGCATGACCATTAGCCAGGCATCAGCCTTGCTCACCGCGCAGCAGAATAGCGAACTGCCCGACACCCCCGGCAGCCCCACGCCTGCGCCTAGTCCTGCCACACCTGCCGATTTGCCCACTCTGGTGCAACGCCTCTATTACGCATTTCTTAGCTTCAACGAGCCGGAGGCCGAGGCAATTACCACTCAGGCGTTGGCTTACTATCCAGTGGATAGCGTCTGCCTCGACTTGCTAGCCGAAGCCGAAACTGCAATCGGTGATGGCTGGCATCGTGGCGAAGCGCCAGTTACCGCTGAACACTTTGGCAGCAACTTTGTACGCAACAAACTTATCTCCCTGTTGCAGATGCAGCCCAGCAGCGTTGGCGGCCCATTGGTGATCGTCGCCTGCGCCCCCGACGAGCAACACGAACTGGGAGCGCTGCTGGTCGCCCTCTTCCTGCGCTGGAGCGGCTTCCGCATCGTCTATCTGGGACAGAACGTGCCATCCGCCGACCTGCTCGATACCATTCGCAACCTGCAACCGGCGCTGGTTTGTATGTCAGCAATGACCGAGGCGACCGCTAATCGGCTTGCCGACTTCAGCCAGCAACTTGCGCTACTGGCGCATCCGCCCGCTTTCGCCTTTGGCGGCGGCGTATACAACCGTATGCCGCAGCTACGCGCTGCCGTGGCGGGCCAATTCCTGGGTGAAACCGCCCGCGTTGTTCCCACGGTTGCCGCCGCGTTGTTGCAAACTAATCATAGCAAGGAGTTACCACCATGATTTTGCTAACCGGAGCCACTGGCTACGTTGGTAGCACAATGCTGCCCCACCTGGTACGCACTGGCGAACCCGTCCGCTCCCTGATCCATCGGCAAACCAACGCCGATCGAGCCAAAGCCGCTGGCGCAGAAATCGCCCTCGGCAGCGTCAGCGACCCCGCATCGCTGCAGCGGGCGATGCAAGGGGTGGATACGGTCGTTCATCTGGTGGCGGTCAATAAGAACAAGGGCGGGACGACGATGGATGACATCAATCATCAAGGAACTATCAGCGTGGTGAAGGCGGCGCAGCAGGCCGGGGTCAAGCGTTTTGTGCATATGCTTGGTATTGGCCTGAAGTCGAACATGGCGCAGGAGTTCGCCCATACAAAGGGGCTTGGCGCGGACGCGGTGCGGGCCAGTGGCATCCCCTACACAATCATCAGCCCCAGCGTCATCTTCGGGGAAGGCGATGAGTTCGTCAACAACCTGGCCGATTTGTACAAAAAGTGGTTCTATCCCTTCGCCATCATCCCCGGCAGCGGTGCGGCCCGCTTCGCCCCTATCTGGAAGGAGGATGTGGCCCGCGCCTTCGCCAGCGTGGTCAGCAACTTCGACCAGCACGCGGGCAAGGAGTACGAGATCGGCGGCCCTGAGAACCTCACCCTCAACCAGATGATGAAAATTATCAAGCAGAAGCTGGGCAGCGGCAAGCCCGCGCTGCATATGCCGCTCTTGCTGGTCAAGCCCGCAGTGGTGGTGATGAACGCGGTGTTGCCCAAGCCGCCAGTCACGCCCGGCCTGCTCGACCTGCTGGGCATTGACAATACCCCGCAGCAGAACGCCATTACCACCGTTTTTGGCATCGAACCCCGCCGCCTCGCGGATGGCATTGACTACATTGTGGCAAAGGGACGATAAAACGATCCACCCCTCCCCAAAGGGGCTAAACGTTACCCGCAAATGGTGAGGAGCGGTAGTGGTGGGAGATAACCCGCCACTCACTGAGTTACCGAGGGCTGGGAGCGTAGCTCCGATCGGTGAAGCGCAAACAATGCCGATCGAATGTGCCAGTGTGCCAATGTAGGCAATGGTCTCGGTGCAAAGGCTGCAAGGGACGGTTTAGTTATCCTTGATATAAGGCGACCCGTCATCTACATCCAGGCAGAGGTAGCGCCGCAAGCAAGGGCTACACCCCCAACCCCCAGTAACTCGGCACGCAGCGTGCTTTCTTACCGCCTCCTACAAATCAACGTTTTTTTGTGGGTAACGATAAGCCTCACAGGATGGGATGCTGGGTGGGCGAGTATATGGCCCGGTCTTTGCCAGTACCCTTCTAGGGCGCTGCGTTGGCATCACCAGCAGGAAAATACTGCATCAGCGCAGCGGCGGTGGGATACTCGATCAACCCGCCATCGGCGTAGCGGAAGTAGTAAGCGGGCGCGGCGGATGGCTGGCTCAGGGCAGTCTCGAAGTAGTCCCGCCCGCCATAGGAGAAATAAGCCTTAAGGCTGTAGTCGGCGTAGGTCATCCTGAGCGCGTTGGCGTTGGCGATGCCCAGCAGGAAGAGCGTGGCCCGCTGGTAGAAGATCGGTCTGCCGATCAGATAGAAGCGGCTGTTGGGCGGCACCGTAGGGTGGGCCGCCTTTATTTGTGCCAGGTAGCGCACCGTTATATCGCTAGCCACCCCCCATTCCTGATTGTGGACGACGGTGCCGTAGCCGCCATATACCAGCAGCATGACGAGCAGCAGGGTAGCGGGGAGCGTGCGCCATCTGACCGTTGCTAGCTGGCGATCGCGGGCGGCAAATAGCTGCTGCATCCATTTGCCCAGCGCCGCGGCTAGCATCAATGCGAGTCCGACGCTGGGCAGGTAGACGTAGCGGGCATCCTGCTCGATCACCGCAATACCGAAGACGGGCAGCAGAGTGATGGTCAGCCAGGCTAGCCCCAACCAGGCCAGCCGCCCCGCCCAGTAAGCCATACCCAGGCTGATGACGACAAAGCCGAATATTATAGCCGCTGCGGCTACGTCGTCGAACTGGCTATTCGGCCCGCCCAGCAACATCGCCAGGTCGCCAGCCACGTTACGCACCATGCTGGCAGGGGCGCGTTGTGCGCCATAGCCAAAGGTGAGCAACCCCTGGGCGTTGAGCAATAGTCGCAGCAGTAGGTAGCCGCCGCCAACGGCGATGAATGGCAAATGCCGCCAGAACATCGCCCGTATCCGTGTTCGCCACTCGATCCTCCACCTTTCCACTGTGCTTGCCGCCACCCCCGGCTGGTCAAAGAACAGCAGATCCGCCATTATTAGTACGGCAGGCAAGACCAGCGCAGTCTCCTTGCACAGTATGCCGAGCAGCAGCGCCACAATCGCAAGGTTGTAATAGCGTCGCTGCCGAGTTTGCATATGGCGGATGAATAGGACAACGCAGGTGAGGCAAAAGAGGGTGGAGAGCAGGTCGGGGCGGGCGGTGATCCAGGTCACTGCCCCAGGGTGGGCGGGGTTGATGGCATATAGGATAGCGGCTAGCGCGGCAACCGCCGCACCACGCAGGCGGTCGGCCAGCAACCAGACCAGCGCGACGCATATCAGGTTCAATATGAGGCTTTCGACCCGCCACATTAGTGGATTGTCGCCCCACAAGGCGGCATCCAGCGCAAAGCTGCTCCAACTGATCGGGCGGTAAAAATTGGCCTCGCTTGACAGGCTGAAGAAGCCGAGGACGGCGGACCAATCCTTCTTTACCGCCCAGTCGAAGTCCTCGCCCACCCAGTAGTAGCCCAGCGTGGGTTGGTATAGGATGACGGTGGTGAGCAGCGCAGATAGCAAGCCCACCCACTTGATGGCTACATTGCTCTCTCCGAACTGAGTAGTGACCTTCGACATAAGCCAATATTAGCAGATCGGCGCTTTGATTGCCAGAGTGATGTGATATAATATCCTGCCCACCTCGCTGCTAGATAGCTAACCGCAGCCTGCGGCAACTCAACTATAATGTGTCAGAAAGTAGCAAGCATATGGAACTGATCAGCCCGACCTTTGAAGTTACCAACCCGGCCACCTGCGAGATCATCGCCCGCCTGCCGATCCAGTCTGTCGCTGAGGTGCGTGAGGCGGTGCAACGCGCCCGCGCCGCCCAGCCCGCCTGGGAAGCGATTGGCGCGGAGGGACGGGCCAGGATCATGCGTAAGCTGCGGCGCATCGCAGTTGCCCACAAGGAGCAGATGATTGCCACGATCGTGTCTGAGAGCGGCAAGCCGCGCATCGAGGCGCTCACCGAAATCCTCTACCTTGCCGATGTGCTAACCTACTACTGCGCCCATGCTAAAAAGTTCCTTGCCGATGAGAATGTTGGCCTGCATCTAGTCAAGACCAAGCGGGCGTTGATAACAAATCACCCCTATGGCGTGGTGGGGGTGATCTCGCCCTGGAACTTTCCGTTGCTCCTCAGCGCCAGCGACACGGTCGCCGCGCTGATGGCGGGCAATGCGGTGGTGCTGAAGCCCTCGGAGGTCACTCCCCTGGCCGCGTTGCTGCTGCGGGCGATGGCGAAGCGGGCGGGCGTGCCGGGGGATGTGTTTCAGGTTGTCACTGGCCTGGGCGATACCGGCGCGGCATTGGTGGACGAGGCCGACCTGATCGCCTTCACCGGCAGCGTGCCAACTGGCAAGAAGGTGGCCGAACGCGCCGCCCACACCCTTACGCCAGTGCTGCTGGAACTGGGCGGCAAGGACCCAATGATTGTGCTAAAGGATGCCGACCTCGACCGCGCCGTGGCTGGCGCATTGTACGGCGGGATGATGAACGCTGGGCAGGTCTGCATCTCGGTGGAGCGCATCTACGTCGAAGCGCCCATCTACGACGAGTTCGTGCAGCGGCTGGTGGACAGCGTGGGCAAGCTGCGGCTGGGGGCCGACCCCGATGGCCGCGATAACATTGACATGGGGCCGCTCACCTTCGCCCGCCAGTTGCAGATTGTCGAGCAGCAGGTGGCTGATGCCCGCGATAAGGGCGCAACCGTATTGATCGGCGGCCATCGCCGCGAGGGGGCGGGCCTTTTTTACGAGCCAACCGTGCTTACCAATGTTACCGACGATATGCTGCTGATGCAGGAGGAGACTTTTGGGCCAATCTTGCCAGTTATCAAGGTGGCCGACGTGGATGAGGCGATCCGCCGCGCCAACGACTCGCGCTTTGGCCTGAGCAGCTCGATCTGGAGCCGCGACAAGAAGCGAGCGGAGCAACTTGCCCACCGCATCGAGGCCGGTTCGACCCTGGTCAACGATGTGCTAATCAACTATATCGTGCCGGAGTTGCCGTTTGGCGGCATCAAGGATAGCGGCATCGGCTATCGTCACGGCGGGCGCGACAGCCTGCGTCGCTTCACCCGCCCCCAGACCATCCTGATTGACCGCACCAACTTCAAGTGGGAAATCACCTGGTTTCCCTACACCCCGCGTGTCTCCCGCCTGCTGAAAGCGGCGCTGAGCCTGTTCTATAAACGCAAGTGATGAGTGATGAGTGATTAGTGGTGAATTTGCCGCAAAAAGCCTCTCTCCAGCGGGGAGAGGTTGGTGAGGGGAGAATCTCGAAGCGCATCAATGTTGACCACAACCGATAAACCAAATATCCAGGCGATAGTCGAACTAACCAACCGCATCAAGCAGGCGGCCATCAGCGTCGGCTTCGACCTGGTAGGTATCGCTGCTGCCCAGCCATTCCCCCACGCCGAAGCGCGGCTAACCGCTGCGGTGGAGCGCGGGCTGCTCGACGGCCTGGACTGGTTCACCGCAGAGCGGGCGCGAAGCGCCGCCGACCCCCGCAACCTGATGTCCACCGCTCAGAGCGTGATCAGCGTTGGCCTCTGCTACCTGAGCGACGAGCCATCTTTGCCCGGCGAACCAGGCACGCCGCGTGGCCGCGTGGCGAAGTACGCCACCAGCCGTGACTACCACGATGTCTTCAAGCAGAAGATGACCTCGTTGCTGGCGCTGGTAGGTGACGAAATCGTTGTCTATAGCGGCAGCGAGGAGGCCCGCCTGCTGGTGGACACTGCTCGCATCGCCGACCGTGCCGCTGCACAGCAGGCGGGCATTGGCTGGTACGGCAAGAACACCAACATCCTGACTCGCCGCTATGGTAGCTGGGTGCTGCTCGGCGAGATCCTGCTGCCCATTGCACTCGTCTACGACCAGCCGATTGAACGCGATTGTGGCGCGTGCGACCTCTGCTTGCACGCCTGCCCCACCGCCGCGCTCGACCCCAACGATCCCTACTCCCTGATCACCAAACGCTGCATCAGCTATTTGACCATCGAGGAGCGTGGCCCTATCCCCCGCGAGTTGCGTCCGCAGATGGGTGACAATATCTTCGGCTGCGACATCTGCCAGGATGTATGCCCCCACAACGTGCGGGTCGGCACCCGCCTGCCAGAGCAAGGGCGCGGCCACGCCGAGTTCCGCAACGGCATCGGCCCCACCCCGGAGCTAATCCCCCTCCTCTCGCTTGACGATGACAGCTTCCGCGCCCGATTCAAAGGCACGCCCCTGCGCCGCGCCAAACGTGACGGCTTCCTGCGTAACGTTGCCATTGCACTCGGCAATATAGGCGATCCCAGCACCCTGCCGGCGCTTATCGCCGCGCTGGACGATCCCTCCCCACTGGTGCGCGAACACATCGCCTGGGCAATCGGGCGCATTGGCGGTGATGTGGCCCGCGCCGCCCTCGAAGCGCGCCTGGTGATAGAGGATGATGCGCGGGTAAGGGGGGAAATCGCCATATCATGTTCAGAGCTTGCAGCAATAAGCCTCTCCCCAGCGGGGAGAGGTTGGTGAGGGGAGAGCTTGGCTAACCCCAAGATTGCCGCAATAAGCCTCTCCCCAGCGGGGAGTCTGATAGTACAATAACCTTTGTTGGCGCGTCAACCTTCAACCCTCACCAAACATCTCTCTGCCAGGGAGAGGCTTAACCGCGTAACGCTTCAACCAAACCCCCGTCGCACCTCCGCCACCGTCATCTGCCCTGGGGCGCTGGCGGCCTCGATCCGCGCAAAGGTCAGGTCGGAGCCGTAGCGAACCGCCTCGATGCGGGTGTGCTGGCCCGCCGCGCCCATCGCTATGCCGATCACTGGCCCAGCGAAGCCCTCACGCCGCGCCCACTCCACTGCTTGCAATACGGTATCGGCATCATCCGCCGTGTTTGCCATTGCCGCAAACTTGATCGCGACATTGCGCCCACTGCGCACCTCCGCCGCCCGTGTGATGATGCGCTTTAGCTCATCCAACGGCGGCGTGGCTGCAAAGTCGTGCCATGAGACGATGATGGGCATCTCTGGTGGCAAAGCGGCCAGCAGCCAGTCGCGTCCTGGCGACTCAAGCTCGATGTCTATCGCCGAGGCAATTGGGGCGCAGGCCAGCAGCAGGTTGATGCGATGATGGCTGTCCTTCGCCGTGCCACCCTCTTGCTGCCGTCGGCGGGTGACGATTATGGGCATGGGCAGTGGCGACATACCGCTGAAGATTAGTTTGAGTATAGACGGGAACATAGGGTTGAGGATGCTGAGATCCTGTCGCCACTCGAACAAATCGGGTCGCTGCTCTGGTGGCAGCTTGGTCCAGCGATAGATCGCGCTCAACTCGGCGCTGGGAGCGCAGATAAGCGGTTGTGGGCCGCCCAGTATCAGGTCGCCTAGCATGATGGGGTTGGCGGGCAGCGGGCGGCTCACCAGCGTGGCCCCAGTTCCACGATAACCTCGGCGGCCAGTGCCGGTGGCACATCGTCGCGTAGCTCCACCTTGCCAGGGGTAGTAGGCAACACCCAGCGCACCCGTTGTCCCCGCGCCTTCTTGTCCAGTTGCAATGCGGCCAGCACTTCATTGCGGTTCAAGTCCAGCTGCGCCCATGAGATGGGCAGGCCATATGCCCGCAGCAATGCGCTTTGTCGTGTAAGCAGCGCGGTTTCGCATATGCCCAATTGCTCGGCAATCATCGCCGCTACGGTCATGCCGATGGCAACCCCCTCGCCGTGCAGCAGCCGTGCCGCATCGTACTTCGTCGCCTTCTCCAGCGCGTGGCCCAGGGTATGCCCATAGTTCAGCAGCACCCGCAAGCCACCCTCGCGCTCACGCTCGTCGGCGGCGACCACCTGCGCCTTCAGCCCTGCACAGAGCGAGATCACCTTAGTTAGTAGAGACTTGTCTTCACCCTGTTGTCGCTGGTAGCCGCCCACCTGCTGAGGCAAAAGCATATCATTCTCGCCCGGCGCCTTATTCAGCAGCGCGACATTCTGTTCGAGCAGGGCTAGCAAGCCGTTGCTGCCGTAACCGATGATCGCCTCGATCATCGCATACTTGCAGATCTCGCCCCAGCCGGAGGCATAGTCGCGGGGCGGCAGGGTACGCAGCCAGCTGGGATCAATGATTACGTGCCAGGGCTGGTGGAACGCGCCTACCAGGTTCTTGCCCGCCGCCAGGTTGATGGCGGTTTTGCCGCCAATTGCCGAGTCCACCATCGCCAGCAGCGTTGTCGGCACCTGCACCACCCGCAAGCCGCGCAGATACGTGGCCGCCGCATAGCCCGCCACATCGCCAGTCGCCCCCCCACCAATGGCTATCACAATGTCGCCCCGCTCGGTCTTCGTCTCAGCTAGCCAATCGTAGATACACTCAAGCTGTGTCGCGCTCTTCGCCGCCTCGCCGGAGGGGAGTAGATATATATTCGCCTCCCCTGCTTCGGTCAGGCGGGCGGGTAGCTGACCTGCAAACATTTCAGTCACCCTGCCATCGGCTATTAGCTTGATACGGCCATGCTGTCCGCGCAGAATGGTAGCCAACGTAGCTAGCCAATCGCCCACGCTGATGTTATCTGCCGGATGCGCCTCCAGCCATGCGCTAATCTGCTCGACTACGCCCGTAACGTCTAGCCCAGCAGTATCCACATTATGTTCAGCCATCTCACGGTAAATTGATTCGCGGGCGCGGATCTGCTCATTGATACGGGATAGAGGGTCTGAGCCAGCGAGGAGTGGGCGGCTGGGCAGGCCGTTGGGGTCGGTCTCGCCGCGCAATCGCCGGAAGATGTCTTCCGCCTTGCTTGCCAGATAGATGACCCGCCCGTGTTCGGCAATCAACGCTCGATTAGCGGCATCCAACACCGCGCCGCCACCCACCGCGATTACCGTCGGCGCTTCAGCGTGGCAGGCTCGCGCCACCGCACCACTCTCCATCAACCGGAAGGCCGGTTCGCCAAGTTCGCGAAATATTTCAGCCACGCTACGCCCCGCCTGCTGCTCCACCTGCTCGTCGGTATCCCGCCAGGGCCAGCCCAGCCGCCCCGCAAGCTGCACTGCCACGCTGCTCTTGCCCGTCCCACTCGGCCCTACCAGTATCAAATGCCGTTTGCCCATCGTCCTCACACCCCCACCCTGACCCTCTCCCAAAAGGCGAGGGGATTAGGATTGTAGTTTTAGGGCAACTTCCACCACCGTGTCGCGTATTAGACAAGCCGCCCCATCATCGTTATAATGCGGCATAATTATAGCACAGGGGGCAACCATGCGGCAGGATGAGATGAAGCTGGACCAGATGAATATAACCGCCATTGGTGAGGGTATCGAGGAAGGGGTAATCAGCCTACCCACCCAGGGCGGACAGCAGTCCGCCCCTACGGAACTCAAACCTCAAACCTCAAACCCCAGCGCTGGCCTCATTTACGTGGCAATTGCGGTATTCTTCTTCAGCACTAGCCCTGTGCTGGCCGCCTGGGCCGAGCCATTGTCGCCCTACGAGAAAACCTTTGGCCGAATGTTGCTTGCTGCACTGGTGATCAATGCGCTGCGGCTGCTGCGCCACGAACCGCTGCCAGGTCGCGCCGCCTTGCCCCGCTTCCTCGGCTACGGGCTGGTTGCCGCCACCCACTTTCTGCTCTATATCGCCAGCCTCAACTACACCACTGCCGCGCACGCACTGGCGATCGTCTACACCGCACCCATCTTCGTCGCGCTCTTCTCCACCATCTTCCTGCACGAGACGCTGGTTGCCCGCAAGTGGCTGGGCATCGTGGTCGCCATCGCCGGAGTTGCGGTGTTGGAGGGCTTCGAGCCAAAGATGCAGGGGACAATGCTGCTGGGCGACGGCCTGGCCCTCGGCGCGGCGGTCGCCTTCGGCCTCTACTCGGTGATGGGCCGCTATGAGCGCGACAACTATAGCCTGTTCAGCTACGCCTCGGCGGTTTACGGTCTGGCCGCCGTCTGGCTCATCCCCGGCGCAATCTTCGGCTTCGCTACCCGCCCGTTCGACTTCCCCAGCGGCGCATTGCTGGCGGTGCTGGCACTCGGCCTCTTCCCCCTCGCCCTCGGCCACACCCTCTACAACGCAGGTCTGCGTCGCACCCACGCCACCTACGTCAACGTGATCGCCACCCAGGAAGTAACCGGCGGCATCATCCTTAGCGCCATCTTCCTCAACCAGCAGCCCGGCGGCAGCACGATTATCGGTGCGCTGATCACGTTGGTGGGGGTGGTGATGGTGATAATTTAGTGCTGAGTGCTGATAACCCCTCCCCCAAATGGGAGGCAGGGAGGGGGAGTACCAATCATCATATGCCCACAAATAGTGAGGGGTGGAGATGGCGGGGGCCACCCACCGCGTGCCGTGTTACTGAGGGCTGGGAGCGCAGCTCCCCGCTGGCAATTGTACCAGAGCTTATCGCAAGCGTAAGTACGTTAAACTGGTAGCAACCTCCCGGCATGGTAGTGTGGCAAGTAAGGTCTACGCCCCTATACCCCCGGTAACTATACCCGCCGCCTATCCTATGCCTTCCCAACATCTTGTAGTGGCATCAGGTTGCTATAAGCATAGGTGCGGCTTCATGCTCAGGGGCTGCGCCCCTATACCCCAGTAACTTTGCGGCCCGCCGCCTGTCCTATACCTTCCCAACCCCCACCCTCTGCTCTCCACTCTCTACATTCTACATTCTACATTCTACATTTTACCTTCTACCCTCCGCCTTCTGCCAGTCGGTCAAGCGCATCGCGGTCGAGGCGATAGGGTAGCCACTCGGTCATGTGCCGCGCCCCCAGCCGCTCGTAGAAGTTGATCGCGTTCTCGTTCCAGTCCAGCACCACCCACTCCAACCTTCCGCAACCACGCCCTCGCGCTTCGGCTACGCAGCGCATAAACAGGGCGTAGCCAACTCCCGACTTGCGAAACTCCGGCAACACGAACAGGTCTTCCAGATAGAGGCTGGGCAGGGCGAGGAAGGTGGAGTAAGTCTCGAACACGAAGGCGTAGCCAACCGCCTGTCCATCTATCTCGGCAAGGAAGATGTCGAAGCGCGGACGGGGGGCAAAGGCATCGGCCAGTAGCCGCGCCCGCGCCGCCTCGTCCGGTGGCGGCAACTGCTCGAACTCAGCCAGCGCGACCACCAGCCTGATGATCGCCTCGGCATCGCCTGGGGTGGCCTGTCTAATTGCGATTTCCGTTTGCATTGTCTACATATCCTTTGGGATAATGTTTCGATGAGCGTTGATGCGCTTCACCAGGGCGCGATAAATCTGCGCCCCTACGAAGACTCTTGTAATAACCGCTGATGCGCCACTCAGCACTCAAACCTCAGCACTCAGCACTCAGCACTCAGCACTCACTGCCGTCGCCAGCAGCTCCAGCGCGGGTCGTCGAGCGTCAGCCAGTAGCCAAGTGCGCCAGGGCCGTACTGGTTGGCGCAGGCTGTGTTGACATTTACTGGGCCGAGTTGCTGCGGCGCGAAGCAGGCCCAGCGGTAGGCGGGCGGCACATCGTTGCGGTTCTCCAGTTGGGCGCTGCCGTACAGTTGGGTGGCGGCGCAGTATTCGTCAATTGGGGCGGGGCCAAGCTCCACCGTGCCACGATAGCATACCCAGCTATTGGCATCGTTGGGGTTCTTGACGTTTGCGCTGGCGTTTGCCCCATACTGGGCGCGGCAGGCTTCGGCCATATTGATGCCACTAACTTTCTGCACATCCGCCGAGTAGCAAGCCCAGTCCAATGCAGTAGCGACCGCAGTCCGTTTGGTAAGGCGGGCAAGCGAGCCGGTTTGCTGTAGGTTGCAATAATGGGTAGTGAAATCGGCTGGCCCTAGCTGGCTCCAGCCCGCACCCAGCGCGGACGAGGGATTGCTGGTGGGGTTGGGCGGTGGAGGTAGCGACGTGCTGGTGGGCGGCGGCGTGTTGGTGGGTAGAGGTGTGCTGGTGGGCGGCACTGGCGTATGGGTGGGTGGGCGCAGCGTGCTGGTTGGGCGCGGTCGGAGGGTCGCTCTGGTTGGTAGCGGCGTATTGGTAGGTGGCAATGGCGTGGCAGAAGGCAGCGGCGTATCGGTAGCGGTGGGCAGATGACTGGTGGCCGATTCGGTGGCTTGCGGCGGCGCAGCAGCGGCCACTACCAGCGGGGCGGTAGGGGTTAGTTGCGCGACAAGCAGAGGGGTGTTGCTGGGCAGTGGGGGTTGGCTAGGCAGGGTAGTGGGGCTTGGCCCAAAGTCGATCCCTGCAAACGCGGTCTGGGTGGCGTGCATCTGAGCCAGCGCCACATCCTGGCTCCGGATCGGTTCGTTCTTGCCCAACAGCAGGAAGGCTAGTACAAGCAGCAGTGCGATCGCCGCCGGCCCGCCGATCAGCATAGGCAGCAGGTTGTGGTGGCGCGGCGCGGTCACAGGTGTAGGTTTGAAGGGCGGCGCAACTGGCGGCGGAACGTCGTTCATCCCTAGTGTCGGCGTAGCGGCGATGGGTGCAGCGGCAAGTGGTGGAAAGTTGCTATTTACCCCCACGGTGGGCGCACCGCCCACATTACCCGGCGCGGCACGTACATAGCCGGGGGTGAGGATTGTTGACTGGGGCTTATCGGCTGGCACGGGTGGGGTTAGCGTTTCATACATCCCGCGAACGTAGCTATCGCTAATCGGATCGCCACTGCCGCTCTGTATTACCGAATTGACCGCATCGAGCGGCGGCGCAGGTTTGCGCCCCACCAGTTCGTCGAGGAAATCGGCGACAGTCTGCGGCCGATCCTGCGGGTTAAAAGCCAGCGCATGGTTGAGCGCGGGCAGCAGGCTGGTGGTGGGCGGCTCTTCCAGTTCGTGGGTGGGGGCCACGCCGGTGAGCATATAGTAGCAGGTGGCGGCCAGCGAGAATACGTCAGTGTATGGCCCTTTGCGCCCCTTGGCGTAGAACTGTTCCGGCGGCGAGAAGCCGCTGCTGGCGATCGCCGTCACCGCCACGCTGCGATCCAGCGCGAACTCGCGGGCCGCGCCGAAGTCAATCAGTACGGTCTGGCCGTTGGGTTGTAGGATGATGTTGGATGGCTTAATGTCGCGGTGCAGCAGGTTATGGGCGTGAACGACCGCCAGCGCCTGGCCGACCTGTATAGTGTACTCGCGGGCCTCGTCTTCGCTCAAGCTGCCACCCTGCTGCGCCATCAGGCGGCTGAGGGTGGTGCCGATGATGAACTTCATCACCATGTAGGCGGTATTGTTCTCTTCAAATTGGTCGTAGACGGTGACGATGCCGGGGTGGTCGAGGCCCGCAATGATGCGCGCTTCGATGAGGAAGTTTTGGATCGCCTTGTCCCACGACTGCGGCGCATAGGTCAGCGGCGGACGCACAGCATTGCCCTCGCGGCTGCAGCCGAGAATGAACAACTCTTTGACCGCTACTGTCCGCCCCAGCCGGTTGTCGGTCGCCTGGTAGGTGATGCCAAAGCCGCCCTCGCCGAGTACCGCCCCAATCTGATAGCGGCCTTGCTGCAAGCTGCTGCCGTTGTTCAATGCGGTTGTCAATGCTCTAACCCTGCCTTTACTCCGCAGAATGTCACCCATCCAGCGGGTGAGACGCATTCATTATACCACCAGCTCCCATTCTCCCCACCCCTACACCGCCTAGCGTAGATCCTTGAGCTTTAGCATGACGCATTTTAGCTTATGTGCGCTCCACTATTGGAACTGAGCGCGAACTCCACCGCCTGCGCCAGCGACATCACCTCGCCTGCCGCTGGGTGGCGAGGGCATGGTCTCCCTCCTCTAGCTGATGCGCTGGTGGCTAACCCCAGATTGAAGCTACCAGCGCGGGCGGGGTGTATGGCAATCCAGGCGCGGGCATGAGCGGCGCTCTTGAAGATGGGGGTGTAGATACCGGTCCACAGTGCGGACAGTTTGTCGCCGGAGGCATTGTTGGCTACGAAGTAGCGATTGCCGGGGTAGTCGGGGTGATTTGCGATCGAGCCGCTGTCCGGTTGCAGCCACGGGTCAAGCGCGAATATCTTCAGCGGTGTGCCATCGCTGGCCCCGCTGAAGCCGACCAGGGTAATATCGTGTGCGCCATAAGTGACCATCAGGATGGTATGGGGGTCTATGTTCAACACGGCGGGGGCATTGACTCGAATGAGGTCGGCAAGCTCGGCGGCAGTGCCATTGTGCAACTGGGCGGAAACGAAGCCGTTGTTCTGCGCCTGTCGCGCATTCTCGCCCTCCCAGGTGCCATGTGAGAAGATCACTTTGCCCATATGGGCGTATAGGTCGGTAGCGAACTGATAGCTGTTAAACTTGTTGTCATAGTAGGCCATTGCTACCGTGGTGCTGTATGCGCCACAGCCCATATCATTGTAGGCGCTTTCGGGAGCGCCCTTGCTCTGCACCGTCTCGGCCTTGTCAAGTTGCCATAGATGCGGCGGCATCGGATCGAGGGCGTGAACCTGCTCTCCAGGATCGGGCATCTTCTTGCTCCTTTCGGTTTACAACACCAGTTCGGCCATTACCGCCAATGCCTCCGGCTGGGTGATGCTGCAGATCATAGTGGTGATGCGGGACGACTTCCAGGCGGCCAGCAGTTCGGCGATGCGCTCTCTAGGACCACAGAGGGCCACTTCGTCAACCAGCGCGTCGGGAACGGCAGCGGCAGCGCCGCGTTTCTTGCCGTCCAAGTAGAGATCCTGGATTTCCTGCGCTGCCGCCTCATAGCCGTAGCGACAGGCAAGGTCGAAGTAGAAGTTCTTGCCGCGTGCGCCCATCCCCCCAATGTAGAGCGCCAGTGTGGGTTTGACCCGCTCACGGCAGGCGGTCACATCGTCGCCAAGCACCACGCTGACGCTGGGAGCTATGTCGAATGGCTCGGCGTTGTCCCGTTTCGCCAATCCGGCATCGAGTGGGGCAAGCTGCGTCGCCTCGCGGGTGGGCGAGTAGAAGACCGGCAGCCAGCCGTCGGCGATCTCGCCTGCGAGTTCCACGTTCTTCGGCCCCAGCGCGGCGAGGTAGATGGGGATGCGTTCGCGCAGTGGGTGGATGGTGAGGGTGAGTGGTTTGCCCAGGCCGGTGCCGCCCTCAATGGGGATGTGATACTCCGCGCCGCTGTAGGTGAGCGGCGCGTTGCGCTGCCAGATGGTTCGCACTATCTCCACGTACTCGCGGGTGCGAACCAGCGGCTTGCCGTAGGGTTGACCGTGCCAGCCCTCCACCACCTGCGGGCCAGACACGCCCAGGCCGAGCAACATCCGCCCACCAGAGAGCAGGTCGAGAGTCGCGGCGGTCATCGCAGTCATTGCTGGCACGCGGGCGGACATCTGCATGATGCCGCTGCCCAGCTTGATGCGGGTGGTCAACGCCCCCAGCCAGGCCAGGGGTGTGATAGCGTCGGAGCCGTAAGCCTCCGCCGTCCACAAGGAGTCGTAGCCGAGCCGCTCCGCCTCCTGCACCAGACCGACCATCTCCTGCGCTGGCCGCGACCCCCAGTATCCCAGGCTCAACCCTAGCCGCATCAAAGCACCTCAGATAAACGTAGAATGTAGATTGTAGATTATAGGCGGCAGCCGATAAGCTGTCCGGCCTTCTGGATGGTAGTTTAGCACTATCCCACATTCCGGTCAAGCCGATGCGTTGCCAGATAAAGGCAACAACCCCGCAGCGGTTAGGCTAACGGGGTTGCAGTTTCTGAAATAATATTAGGTTTTATCCGTAGGGGCGGGCGGCGGCCCGCCCCGATGCAATG
>JBBRMT010000059.1:0-20897 GCA_038230695.1 Chloroflexia bacterium | reverse complement strand
GAAGGGGTTGGCGCAGTCGGTTGGGGTCGCCGAGGGCAGCGGCGTGCTGGTTGCCGCTGGTGTATTGGTGGGCGGCACTGGTGTGTTAGTCAGGGTAGAAGTTGGTAGTGGCGTAGCGGTGTTGGTTGGCGGTACGGGTGTGTTGGTCGGCAGCGCGGGTGTGTCTATTGGGGTATTGGTCGGCGCAGCAGGTGTGTTGGTCGCAGGCGCAGGCGTGTTGGTCGCAGGCGCAGGCGTGTTGGTCGCTGTAGCTGTGTCCGTCGGCTGCAGAGTAGGGGTTGCGGTGGCTGTATCCGTTGGCACTGGCGTGCTAGTAGCGGTAGCCGTGTTCGTTGGCACTGGCGTATTGCTCGGCGTGGCTGTGTCAGTCGGCGCGGGCGTGCTGGTTGTGGTAGCTGTATCGGTTTGCAGCGGCGTATTGCTCGGCGTGGCTGTGTCAGTCGGCGCGGGGGTATTCGTCGGCGTGCTGCTCGGTGTGTTGGTTGGTGTATCCGTCGGCGTGTCCGTGTTCGTCGCGATCGGGGTGATGGTTGGCGTAGTGAAGGGGTCGCTGTCGCTGACGCTCATCCACCAGGTAATCCGATCCTGCGTTTGTGAGCTGAAAACATACTGAAGCTGGAAGTAGCCACCCATATACTCCGAGGCATCAGGGATATGGTAAACCAGGTCTACCCACTTGTCGTTGGTATCATGGGCAGGGCGGGTGGTATCCAGGCGATCAGTATTGAGGGTAATGATATCCGGGCCAGGTGGGTTATGATTATCGTGGACATAGGAATCGAAGAAGACAGTGTGGGTAGTTGGGTTGCTGGCGGTAGGCGGTGAGATCAGCTGCAGATAGTTGGTACCATTTGCATCGCCGGGGTCGAAAATGCTGACAACTAGCGTGCGGCCTACCTGCGAGGCTGGCACTTCGCCGAGATAGAAGTCGGTGCTACCTTGAGGTACGTTATTCAGGGTAGAGGCACGCTGCATGGGGAAGACCTGGGTGTTGGTATAGGGGGTGTTAAGCCGGATAGCGTAGTTATTCTGACCATTAACACCATTAGTATTGGGGTTACCATCAAACGGCACGTTGGCGTTGAGCCGCCAGATGTTGTAGCCGTTGGTGGTGGTGATAAGGTAGCCAGGCGCGGGGGCTTCTGCGAAGTTGGTCCAGGTTTGGCTATAGGCGTAGCTAGGCACGAGAGCGCCGCCCAATGCGGTGCCGCTAATTGGCGAGGCAGGTACGACCCATGACGAGGCCAGCACATCATCGCCGAAGTAGTAAGGGGTGCTGTCTGGGTAATAAAGTGAGTATACGGTGGTGGCGCTGGCCGATTGGGTATCGCACTGGCCTAGCGGTGCGCCTGGCTCGTTGTCGCCAGTTTCCACGTTATTGGTGGAACACCACTGCTGGCTAATACGGTTGTAATCCTGCACGTTACCCGAACTGCAGGCACTGGGAGGGGAGTTGTAGGCAGCACAGGGATGGGCTTGGTCGAAATGTGGGGTTTCGCCCGAACTAAGATTCCCGCTACCGCCAGGCGTGCCGGGCTTGGGCTGATAGGCGGCATCGTAGATTTGCAGATAGCCGCTGGTGCCGTTGGGAACGTAGAGTGCATAGTCGTACCGTGGTTATCGTGGTTGGGCTGGAACGGGCCGCCCACGGGCCAACAGTTGCATCCGCCACTTGTCTGATCCCACTTTGCGGTAAAGGGGTCGCCGTTCTCCTTGGGAACACCGGGTGAGTGCATACTGAGCCAGAAGTTCTGTACCTGCATATTGGGGTCGCCGCTACGCGCCGCCACCAATGCGCTACCCACACCGAGGTAGGAGTTCGGCATGGTCATCGGCACAATGTCGGTGATCACGATGTTAGGATCGGCGCGATAGCTACTACTCGCCTGCGCGTGCGATTGGATCACCCCGCTGGCGAGTGTTGCGCCCTTCAGGTAAAGTGGCCGCGCTGGTTGCGCCGCGCTGTTGCTGATTAGCACGTTGCCCAGCAACGCAGTGGCGGTCAGCAACAAGACAAGTACAGCAGCGGCCCGCCAGTAGATGACCTGGCGGGTGGGTTGTTTGACTACGGCGCTGGGTACTTTGGTTGTATATTCGTCACTCATGTTCGGCTGCTCCTCCTCGGATACAATACAAACGGGCGGGGATGGCGGTTGGGTAGAGCGCAGCAGCGCATCTATGCAGCTATTATAGCAGCAAACATTGTATAAAGCAATACTTATGCGAAAAGAGGGGGTCTAACTACGCCTCACATAGCTCACCAGTGCATTCATGCGCTGCACCATTCTCCCCCAACCCCCGCTGGGGGCTTAGTTGATCAAGCAGCACCTGTTCGCTGGCACAGTTGATCAACCTGTGGGATAACCCATGTTTTCACTCAGCACTCAGCACTCAGCACTGGTAAGGAGCGCACCTGGTCGGGGGGATATTCGTTTGCGCCCAGCGCCTCGCGCACATCGGCGACCACGAACAGCGAACCTGTAGCGCAGATGAGGTCATTGGGCTGGGCCAGCAGGCGGGCAACGCGCACCGCCTCGGCCACGCTATCGGTAGTCAGCACCGCAGTGGAGGGCGAAACGTGATCGTTGGCCTCGGCAAGTAGGCTGGTAGGGTCAATGGCGCGGGGATGGCTGGCACGGGTAAGGATGATGGCATCGGCAATGGGGGCCAGGGGGGTGATGATGTCCTCGACCAGATGGGGAGCAATTATGCCCAAAATCAGGATGAGGCGGTCACGATTGAAGTAGATGCCAGGGGTCAGCGCGTCGCGCAGACGCAGCGCAGAGTCGCCGTTGTGTGCGCCATCAACTACAAGCAGCGGCTGGCCGGGCGCGTCTTCCAGCAGTTCGAGGCGGCCGGGCCAGCGCACCGCCGCCAGGCCCTCCTGAATTGCGTTGGGTGGCAGGCTGAGGCCATGGCGGGTAAGCAACAGCGCCGCGCCAACCGCAGTAGCGGCGTTGTCGCGCTGATAGGTGCCAAGCAGGGGCAGGATAACTGGCGCGGGTGGCAAATGCGCCCCATCAGTGGGAAAATCGGGGTGGAAGTATAGGGTGAAGCTCTGGCCGCGCACCCGCCGCTTGTTGGCGCTGAGAAGGCGAATAGCGCGGGCGGGGTCTACCCAGAGCGCCTCGCCTACCAGATTGAGGCTGGCTGATTCCTGTTGTGCCTTCTGGGCAAGGACTGAGGCTGCCTCGGTCTGTTGCGGGGCGCTGATCACGTCGAGGCCCGGCTTGATGATGCCCGCCTTTTCAGCAGCGATCAGCGAAAGAGTATCGCCCAGCAGCTCGATATGGTCCATACTGATGCTGGTGATCACGCCGATATCAGGGCTGATCACATTGGTGGTGTCAAGCCGCCCACCGATGCCAACCTCGATCACCGCCCAGTCCACGCCACTACGAGCGAAGTGCAGGAAAGCGAGAACCGTTCCTAGCTCAAAGGTGGTGGGGGGTGGCAATTTGGGGTAGAGGTCGGTGTATTGCTCTACCAGGTCGGGAAACTCGCTGACGATGGCCGCAAGTTCGTCCTGCGAGATAAGCTGATCGTTGATGCGGATACGTTCGCGGTGGCTGTGCAGGTGCGGTTGGGAGTAAAGGCCAACGCGCTTGCCAGCGGCGATGAGGATGCGCTGGATCATCTGCGCGGTGCTGCCTTTGCCCTTGGTGCCAGCTACGTGGATGCTGCGGAATTGCCGCTCAGGGTGGTCGAGCAGGGCCATCAGCGCATGGGCCTTGTCCAGACTGAAGCTGGTCGGGCTGTAGACTTGCGGCATTACCCGCTCGTAGTTGGCAAAGCTGTACAGGTAACGGAGCGCCTCATTATAATCCATGACCTTCTAACCCAATCTCGCAACGTAACCGCAGCGCAGACACGATTTGGAATAGGGCTTATACGACAAGGGGCTATAAGGCCACCCATTATATAAATCCTATTTAAGCCAAAGGCCACTTCCGTCCTTTGGTATCTCTGGCGTGGTGAACTGCCATTCACCCGCTACATAGCACAACTGCCATTTACTCTGGTCAAATAAAAGTTTGCTGCAACAAATCGTCATCCTCAGCCTGCGCCCGTTCCAGGGTAGTGCGGGCAGTCTGACAATCGGCGGCCATCTGGGTAATCAACGCCTCCAGACTGGCGAACTTCTCCTCGCCGCGCTGGTGGGTAATAAAAGCGACGCGCAAATCACGGTCATAAATGTCGGCATCAAAGTCGAAGATAAAGGTTTCCACGTTGCGGCTACCATCAGCGAACATGGGACGATAGCCCACGTTGGTTGCGGATGGCAGAGGGATGCGTTCCCCCACCGCCCTCTCCCCAACCCCCCCCCCAGATGGGGGAGGGGGTTTTGCCCCAACCTCCCCCGGAGAGGTTGAAGGGAGTATCGAAGGGGAGCCGTACAAATAAGCAAATGTCGCATAGATACCGTTGGCAGGCATGGCGAGATGAGGCGGCGGATCCAGGTTGGCGGTAGGGTAGCCGAGTTGCCGCCCCCGCTGTGCGCCATGCACCACTGCGCTCTGGATGCTGTAGTAGCGGCCCAGCATGGTCGCCGCCTGGCTCATTCGACCCTCGGTTATAGCCTGACGAATTGCGCTGCTGCTCACCTGCGTGCCATTCACTGCATACCGCTCGATGGCGTGAACTGAAAAGCCCATCTCCGCGCCTAGTTGGGCGATATAGTCAACTGGCAACAGGTCGCGGCCCATAGTGAAGTCCGGCCCCTCCCACAGCTCGCGCACGTTCAAATGGCGGGTTAGTAGCTCGGCGAACTGGCGGGTAGAGTTGGCGGCCAGTTCGGGGGTGAAGGGCTGGGCAATCAGAATATCCGCGCCACTGCGGGCGATCAACTTGCGCTTCTCCGCATCGGTGCAGAGCAGCACCGGCGGACTATCCGGCCAGAACATGAAGCGGGGGTGCGGCTCGAAGGTCATTACCGCGCTGCGCCAGCCATGCTGCTGTGCGCTCTCCACCGCCCTACCAATCAGATGCTGATGACCGCGATGTACGCCATCGAACGTGCCAATCGTAAGGGCGACCTCCTGCCCCTGCAACTGGGCAAGATCGGTGTATATCTCCAAGTACGAACCCCCAAAGAATAATAACTTATCCGCAAAACCAGCGGTTGTCAGTAGGATCGAACCGTGGTTCGCCTTTTGTAGGATGGTTCTAAATCAAGATTGAATACCTTGTTAGGCTGCCAGCGCTGGGCTTGCAGACGTAGTATAGCAATAAAGTTGCCATCTGTCGAATAAGCGCGGGCCAACGTGCCTTCGGCAGCGGTGGGTTCAGCGGCAGGGATAGTCTGGCCCATGCGGATGTGCAGCACGTCGTCCGCGCCCAGGTCAACCCGGGGCATATCGGCCAGTGCATAGTCGGCTGGGTAGAGCATTTCGGTGAGGCGGCCCCCCTGCGCCGCTTCGGCTAGTTGGTCGAGGCTGTGGGCATCCTCCAGGAGGAACGGGCCGCTGCGGATACGCACCAGCGCGGCCAGCACGGCCGGTGCGCCCAGCTTTGCGCCGATGTCTACTGCCAGGCTGCGGATATATGTTCCCTTGCTGCACTCTACCTCCACCTCCAGCGTCGGGTATGCCGTCTCACCAATCAGCAGCGGGGCGAAGGAGAGCAGCTTGAGGCTATAGATAGTGATTGGTCGAGCGGCGCGTTCCACCTCTTGCCCGGCGCGGGCCAGGTCGTAGAGCCGCTGACCACCCACGTGCAGCGCGGAGTACATTGGCGGGGTCTGCAACTGCGGCCCGACGAACGTTTGCAGCAAGGCTTCTAGTTCAGGGGTGGTAAGCGCAGAGAGACGGGCTAGATCCGTAACCCCCCCTTGCCCCACCTGAAACAAGGGGGGGATATTTAGCGATCCTTCCTCATTCTGCGGATGGATGACGATTATGGGTGTCTCCAGATCGTAGCTAGGGGTGGCGAGGCCGAGAGCGATACTGGCGCGATATGCCTTGCCTGCATCGCTGAGATATTCGGCGACACGGGTGGCCGCACCGATGCAAATGGGCAGCACGCCAGTGGCCGCCGGGTCGAGCGTGCCTGCGTGGCCTACCCGCTTGGATCCTGCCAACTTACGTACCTTTGCCACTGCATCGTGCGCGGTGATGCCCTTTGGTTTGTTTACATTGAGGATGCCGTTCAGGTTCGATTCTCCCTTTCAGTTCAGTCTCGGCATAAGATTATACCACATCCGATTTTGAAAGATTGTGTGCTAGAAGTATTGTATTTATTTTTCATTTATGTTATACTTTGAAGCGTGTCGCGCAGGTCTGCATCTTGTGGCGCGGATAGGTCCCGCGCATAGTCTCCTTGCTCCCAATCGGTGGTCGTGGGAAACGGTGGCCTAGATGAACCAGGACGACTAGAGCATTAACCTTATTAACCGTATCCAGAGACCACCAGAGGAGCTAAGTAACACCATGTCTTATCAGGACAGACCCCTGCAGTGCCGCGAGTGCGGCAACGAGTTTACCTTCACCACTGGCGAACAGCAGTTTTACGCGGAGCGTGGGCTAACCAATCAGCCTGGGCGTTGCCCCGACTGCCGCGCCGCAGCCAAGTCGTCACGCGGCGGCGGTGGCTACGGCAATCGTGGTGGCGGTGGCGGTGGTGGCTATGGCGCACGCGGCGGCGGTGGTGGCGGCGGCTCACGCGAGATGTTCAGCGTGACTTGCGCCGATTGTGGTCGTGAGACCCAGGTGCCGTTCCAGCCGACCAGCGGTCGCCCCGTCTACTGCAATGACTGCTTCCAGAACCATCGCCCAGCGCGATACTAATACCCCTCACCCCATCCCTCTCCCACAAGGGGCGAGGGAGTTACACCAATGCCGCCCATCACTGGGCGGCGTTTTTGTTTGCCAACTACCCTTGCCTTATGGTATGATAAGCGCGATGTAATTCGCCGCAATCCGCCTATGATACAGGAGCAATCATGCCCAGGAAAGTCTACTTCGCGCTGGCGTTGCACAACCATCAGCCAATTGGCAACTTCGATTCAGTGTTCGCTGAGGCTTACGAGAAGTCTTATGAGCCGATGCTGGCCGCGCTGGAGCGGCACCCTGGTGTGCGCGTCACCTTGCACAATACTGGGCCGCTGGTGGAATGGATGCGGAAGAACCGCCCCGTCTATCTCAGCCGCGTCGCTGCTTTGGTGCAGCGCGGCCAACTTGAGATTATGGCGGGCGGCTATTACGAGCCGATCCTGGCAGCCCTGCCCGATGCTGACAAAGTGGGCCAGATTAAGCGTATGGTAAGCGAAGTGCGCGAGGACTTTGGCTATGAGCCAAAGGGGATGTGGCTGGCCGAGCGGGTCTGGGAGCCGACCCTGCCTCGCTACATCAACGAGGCGGGCATCAGCTACACCATCGTGGACGACAACCACTTCAAGTCGGTGGGTCTGAATGATGACGACCTGTATGGCTATTATGTTACCGAGGAGCAGGGCCGCACCGTCAATATCTTCGCCACCGGCCAGCCGCTACGCTATCGCATCCCCTGGCGGCCAGTCGAGGAGATTATCGAGTTCCTGCGTGACAACCTGCGCGATGGACAGATCGCAGTGATGGGCGACGACGGCGAGAAGTTCGGGCTGTGGCCGGGGACGTATGATTATTGCTACGGCGACGAACAATGGGTGGAGCGTTTCTTCACCGCGCTAGAGCAGAACGCCGCCTGGCTGGAAACCGCCCATCTATCACAGTACATGGCCGAGCATCCGCCCATTGGCCGCATTTATCTGCCCACCGCCAGCTACATCGAGATGACCGAGTGGGCGTTGCCCCCCGCCCTCAGCTTCGACTTTCACCAACTGCTGCACCAGATGGGCGAGAGCAAGGATGAGCGCGACAAGAGTATCATGCGCTTTATGCGCGGCGGATTCTGGCGCAACATGATGGTCAAGTACCCCGAAATCAACAATATGCACAAGAAGATGCTCAAGGTGCATCACAAGGTCTACGCGATGAAGGAAGGCGCAGCCCGTGAGGCCGCGTTGGATCACCTCTGGCGCGGGCAATGCAACTGCCCCTATTGGCACGGGCTATTCGGTGGTATCTACTATCCGCACATTCGCACTGGCACCTTCGGTGAACTGATCAGCGCGGAGAATGCAGCCGATGGCATCAGCTTCGACACCAACCACACGGTCAAAGATGGCGGTAAGCTGGCGGGCAAGCTGGAAGTGGAATTGACCGACCTCAATACCGACGGCCACAACGAGGCGCTGATTAGCGGCGCAGCCCAAACCATCTACCTGCAACCATCGTTCGGCGGGTCACTCTACGAGTGGGACTTGCGTCCGCGCAGCTTCAACCTGCTCAACACCATGACGCGACGGGAGGAGGCATACCATCGCACCCTTACCGAAGCAGTGGCGAAGCAAGGGCAGCAGGCCGAGGGCCAGGCCAGCGCGGGCGGCACCGGGCCGAGCGGTCAAGGCACCGATGGCGGCGAACATGGCGAGGTCAAGAACGCCCACGATATTGTGGCGATGAAGGAGCCGGGGCTGGAGCAAAAGTTGTTCTACGACTGGCACCAGCGCGTCGGCTTGCTCGATCACTTCATCAACGCCGACACATCGTTGCAGAGCTTCTACGAGTCGCACTACGGCGAACAGGGCGATTTCGTCAATCAGCCCTACGGCGTACAGGTGGAGCATCAGGAGGGCAGCGGCCTGGCGGTGGTAACGATGCAACGGGCGGGCCACGTCTGGGATGGGCCGGACTTCGCGCCCATTGCAGTGCAGAAAGTGGTCAGCATCCACGCCGATGCCAGCGACTTCAGCGTAGATTACACCATAACCAATGCCGGCGACAAGACGCACAGCCTCACCTTCGGGATGGAGCAGAATCTGGCGCTCCTCAGCGGCCACGCACCCGACAGCTATTATTTGATAAACGGCGAACGACCCTACGGCTCGGATGCCGACCTGGCCTCGATCGGCGAAAGCAAAGAAGCGCGGGCGGTCACGCTGATCAACGGCTGGTTTGGGGTGCAGGTCAGCATTGCGTGGGACAAGCCTTGCACCCTCTGGCGGCTGCCCATCGAAACGGTGCAAAACTCGGAGGCGGGTTTCGAGCGAGTCTATCAGGCTTCCTGCCTGCTGCCGCACTGGTCGTTCACCTTGCAGGCGGGCGAAAGCTGGCGGGTGATCCTTCATTACCGCGCCGAAGCGGTGCAAGGTGGGATAGACGATTGAACTGGTTCGACCTTACCATCATTGTTGGCGCGATTGTCGCCACTGCCGCCGGTTTCTTCTGGGGGCTGATTCGTCAGGTGGTCAGTATCTTTGGCCTGTTTCTCTCGATCTGGCTGGCGGCGCACTTCTACAGCGTGGGCGCGGGCATCGTCAGCCCCTTCATCCAGGACCAGACTGCCCGCAATGCGGCAGGCTTCCTGCTGATTGCCCTGGGGGTTAGCATCGCCATCGGCATCGCCGCCAGCGCGGCGCAACTTGCATCCAATTTGCTCTTCTTCGGCCTGGTTGACCACATCCTCGGCGCAGCGCTGGGCTTCATCCAGTTTCTCATCGTGGTGGAGGTAGTCATCGTGGGTGGCATTATCTTTCCCGCCCCCTTTCTCCAGGATGCCATCACTGGCTCAAGGCTCGCTCCGCTGCTGCTCAATATCTTCTCCTTTATCGTCGCTTTCCTTCCGCCCGATCTGCAACAAATATGGAACAACCGTCCGCGCTAGCCCCCACCACCCGCCGCGCCCTTATCAGCGCGGCGCAGGTCGCGTTTGTCGCCGCGTTGGTGGGCGTAACGCTATGGCTGCTGCTACGCCCCAGCGACGATTTTCTAATCAGCCGCGCCGATGCCTGGATGGATGCGGGCCGCTATCACTACGCCGCAGCGGCATATAATGCGGCGCTCGACCACGACCCTGCCAACCGCAACGCTCGCCTGGGTCTGGCGCGGGCCGACTACGCGCTGCACCAATACGCTGATGCGGTCAGCCTCAGCGAACCGCTGCTGCGCGATACCGATCCCACCTGGCACGCCGCCACCCTCACCCTGATTGGCAGGGCTGCTGCCGCAATGGGACAGGATGGCAGCGTCTACCTGCATACTGCCGCCAACCTCAGCACCCCCGCCACCATCTACCGCATCAGCAATCGCCGCCTCGCCGAAGCGCAATGGGAGCGGGGCGACTTTGCTGCCGCCAACGCCTCTTACCAACGCATCAATGCCGCTTATGATCAACCCCCTGCAAACAACCCCTCAGGCTCGCAGCCGGGGTGGGACTTCGTGCCGTTCGATGCAGCCAGCGACCGCCAGAGGGCGATATACTATGCCACGCTATGGCACGCCAGCAACAACCTTACCAACACCATCGGCATCATGCACGCGCTAACCCTGCCCGAACTGAAAGCAGCGGCAACCGCCTTTGCCGCTACCCTGGCGCAAGGACTGGCTGCCGCTAGCGATGATACCGCCCGGCTGACGGCGCTCGGCGCAGCCTACATCGCGGCGAACCAGTGCGGGTTGGCGACCACTACGCTGGATCGCGCCGTGCAGAGCATGAACCCCAGCCGCCCTCAAGCCGCGCTGTTCGCCTACCGCAGCGTCTGCCTACGGCAGAATAGCGACAACACCGGAGCGCAAGCCGACTTGCAGCAGGCGCTGAAGATTGACCCCAACAGCGGCCTTGCCCACCACCTATACGCCGATTACTACCTCAGCTTGACCACGCCCGACTTGCCACGGGCGCAGCACGAACTCGATGCCGCCCGCGATGCCAACCCCACCGACCCGCTGCTCTACCTCGACTACTACAACCTGGCCCTTGACCAGGGCGACTATGCGGCGGCGGAGCAGCAGCTAACCGTGTTCGCGGGGCTAGCCCAGGGTAAGCCCGCGTTGGGCGGCCTCTCACCGAAGGCGCGGTTGGCGAACTTCTATCTGGATACCGGCTACAACCTCTGCAACAGTACCGGCGCACAGGTGGCGGAAGCCGCTGGGCTGGAAGGCAATGCCGGTGGCCTGGATGCCCAGGGTTGGGCGGAACATCTCTGCCAACCTAACGCGGTGGGCGCGGGCTTGAACCCACTCACCCGCGCTGCCGCGCTCGACCCCACCTCCGCCCGCAGCCACTACCACCTGGGCGTTGTCTACGCCGCGCTTCACGAAAATGTCGCCGCCCGCGACCAACTAATGTGGGCGCAAGACCTCGACCCCGGCGGTGACATTGCCCGCCGCGCCCTCGATGCGATGGTAAGGTTGCCGCAGGGGAAATTAAGGGATGCGGTTGTAACATCCCGCTGGCAACAGGGCGCAAGATTAGCCCATCACCACTGCTATCCACATACGGCACGATCTCGGTCACGCCCGCCTCGGATACGGCGGCGGTGTCGGCAGCCCAGCCGTAGCGTAGCAAGTGGTGGCCGCCGCTGCACTCGTTGAAGGCGGCCAGGAAGGCGCGACGGCTGGGTTGGGTGGGGTTATCGTTGTACTCGCTGATGTAGGATTGGTAGAGGCGCAGGGCCAGGGTTGCGCCCTCCTCGGCCATGCGCGGGGTGGGCGACTTCTCGCCACTGCTACTGACCGCGTTCCAGGGGATGAAGGGATAGCGAGTAATCGCGTTGCGCTGCTCATCCTCGTAGTCTTCCTCCTCCTCATCGCCCGCGTAGTCGCCTAGATCGGTGGCGGCGTGGTCGAGTTGCACATAGTCGGGGTCGTCGTCCTCGGCCATAAGTTGGGCCACCGCGCTGGCAGGGCGGTTGTCCAGCTTCGCGCCCTGACGCAGCAGGTGGACGAGGTAGCCACAGGCGATCACGTCGTCCAGGCAGACCTTGGAGCCATTTTCGCGCCCGCTGGCAACCACGGTAACATCGCAGCCGCGCCGTCGCGCCTCGGCAATCGCCAGCTTTGCCACCGCCGGGCCGTTGCGCACGCAGCCAGTCAACACCAGGGGAGCGCCCTCGGCTACTAGCTGACGCAGCGCCCGCGTGCCATTTGTCGTGCTGAAGGCCACAGTGCGACCCTCTAGCAGCGCGGCATTAGCCCGCAAAATCTGGGTGGGCGAGTTGCTGAAGTCGAACCCCGGCGGAGCCATCCCACCGCGCTCCCCAGCAAGCAGGCAATCGCCCAGCCGTGCGCCAATCGCTCGTACCTCGTCAAGATTCGCGCCCAGATGGATCTCACGCACTCCGCGCTCGAAGAACGCGCTAATCGTGCTGGTTGCCCGCAGCACATCCACCACGATGCAAACCTGACGCGGCGTGTCGCGCACCAGCCCTGGCAGCAAAGCCATTTCGATGTTCAAGCCATACCTCCGAAGTTGAAAGTTGAAATTTGAATCTGTATGAGCGAACCGTTGTTCACCCTGGGCTGAATAACGGTGCAACCGAACATATTCTGTAGGGGCGAACCGTTGTTCGCCCTGTCTCAATTTACACCATAAACAGAACCATTCGACAACCTTATTCAATAATAAAAGGCAGCCTGCGTGGATCGCAGGCCGCCGTTGGTTCTGCCGTCGTTTGTTGCCTCGAATTGTGGGTGGATTATACCATAAATGTGCGGATGTGGGCGCAGGTGCGACGCGCATCAGGGGCGGCTTATATCAATTGCGTTTAGTGATGGTGTAAATTGTACTAGAGTGAACAACGGTTCGCCCCTACGGAAAACTCACCATCTCCTCGGCTAATTGGTATTACCCTGTTTGCCGTCATTGCCTTCTTGTGCTATACTCACAAGTAGGCAACGTCAGCCTAAAGCGGCGGGCGGGCAGCGATAATCAACCTGGTGTCTGGCTTTTAGCAAAGGAGTGGTGGATATATGAGCTTCAGTATCGCGGGGAATGTAACGGAGCGTAGCAGCGGGCAGCCGCTGGTGGGCGCAACCGTGCGGCTGGTGGCAGCGCAAAGCCTGTTGGCCGGGCTGGGTGGGGCGCAACCATCCAACCAGCCTTACACCTGGTCACGGGTAATCAATGGCAGCGATGTGGGCGCAGCGCCCAACAATCACCGCTACAATTGTTACATCGAGTTCGTGCAGAACGCCATCCCCGCCACCATGTTGAGCGCCAACGCCTTCTACGACCAGGCGCTGCAGTGGAACCCGCAGCTTGGCGGCGACGGCAATCTATTCCTCCCCGACAAGTTCTACAACATCCCCACCACCGACGGCGGGCCACAGTTCGAGTTGCGAACAAATGCCGATGGAAACGGCCACTATCGCTTCGACGGGCTACAGCAGGCCGGAGTCTACGGCTTGATCGTGGAGCAGAACGGCTATATCATCACTCCGCAGGGGCAGACCGTATATCCCCCGCAGATCGTCAACCAGAACCCGCTGCCGACTATCGTGGTAAACCTCAGCGCCCCACTCGCGCCGCCACCCCCACCGCCCAGCCAGCGCATCTGGTCCACCGAGCCGGGCTTCAGCGGACTACCGATTGCGGTGCAACGCGCCACCCAGCAGGCGCTGCTGCTTATCACCAACGATGAGACTAAAGCCTACGACACGCTGCCGCCCAGCCTGCAAATGCTAGTCTACGGCTATGGCAAGCCACCCGGCGACATCCATTACAAGGATTTCGTCTGCGCCGATTTGCCAAGCATCGGCTACGCCGCCGCGCTAGGCCGCAACCCGGCCTGGGCTTCGCAAGATCCTACCGGCAATGGCTACACCAACAGCCACTGCGCCAACTACTATCGCCCCTACCCTGGCAGCAACGACGGCAGCCTGCAAGCGATCTCCGGTCAGGTAGCCACCCTGTCGCTGGGCGAGGACTGGAGGCCGGGTGATGTGATCATCTTCTGGCTGCGCGGTTCGGTCATCCCCGACCATGTGAATATGTACGTGGGCCGCTTCCAGGGAACTGACCTCGATGGCGCGAACCACCCCGACGGCGAACCCTGGTGCATCAACACCAGCATGAACACCGGCGATGCCAACGACACCTGGGGACCACGAGTGCAACCCTTCCGCCTTGCCGATGTGGTACGCGGCTTCGGCTTCGCCGCCATGCAACACGTGCGCCTGCTGGATCTATGGCGGTTACTGGAGTCGCACCCGCCGCACCCCGAAAGCGATTAGCCGCGCCGCAATGTTACGCACAAACGGCAGGCGGGCAATCAATGGCAGCTTGAAGGGCTTACCCGTCTGCAACGCGCTCTTCAATATTCGCTCCTGCACCGCACCCTGCGCCGCCTGTATCACCTTTATCGGCCACTCGCGCTGCTGCTGCACGGCGGCCAGGTCAGCCACGGTCAGGTTGCCTTGCTGCAAGGGCGCGGTCAGCAGGTTGGCGGCGGCAACCGCATCCTGCACCGCGTAATTGATACCCACCCCCGCCACCGGCGACATTACGTGCGCGGCATCGCCAATCAGCAGCAGCCCAGGTGCGTACCAGCGCCGACACATACTCGACTCCACCGAGAGTAGCGCAAACTGCTTCCAGTCTTTGAGCAAGGCAACTCGATCTGCCAGGTAGGGCAACGCCTCGGCAACCTTCTGGCGCACCGCAGAGAGACCCGCCACCTGGATTTGTTTGTACTTGCCCTTCGGTATGACGTAGGCGATCTGCCACTCCGTATCGCGGTCGAGCATTACGAGCATTGCGCCATCATGTATCGAGCCAGCTACCCCCGCGCCATCCTCCGGCTTGCGTGGCAGGCGAAACCAGAGGATGTCCATAGGCGGCGCGGATTTAACTGGCTCGATGCCGATCAGGTGGCGCACTTTGGAAAAGCGGCCATCCGCCCCCACCGTAAGCGCGGCACGGACCTCGTGCCAGCCGTCGGGCGACTGGTAACGCACCCCCGCCACCTTACCGTTCTCCTCCACCAGATCGCGCACATCCGCATCCATAATCAGGTGGAAGCTGGGATAGTGTTTTGCCTCGGCGATCAGGAAGTTGAGGAACTCCACCTGTGGCATAAAGGTGATATAAGCGTATTTGGTCTTCAGGTGGCTGAGGTCTATATTAACAGCGCCGCCATCGGTGTTCAGGTTGAAGCTGCCCAGCCGCGTATGGCGGAGCTGTAGCAGGCGGTCGGCCAGGCCCAGCTGATCCATCAGCTCCATAATCGCGGGGTGCAGCGTGTCGCCACGAAAGTCGCGGTCGAAGTCGCCATGTTTCTCCAGCAGGGTTACGTCTACACCCTGGCGGGCAAGGATATAGGCCAGCACTGCGCCCGCTGGCCCGCCGCCCACAACGCAGCAGGTGGTTTGCCGCACATTCTGCGCCACCCGATCCTTGCCAACTTCCTGCCCTTGCGCTACCATGCCGTCCCTTGCAGTTGCCATTGCTTTGCTCCCTCCGCGCTAACTAATTGAACGTTCGGTTAATTTCACGGATATTATAACGTTAGTTAAGAAGTTTGTCAAGGGGATATGCAGCTATGTGGCAAAATGTCCCGCCCGACAGCGATAAACACCACTGACGGTAAATGTGGTAATTTGTCCAAGTAGTGACTTGCTCTTGAATTGACAAGCTAAATACAAGAGTCTATAATACTTCGTGAAAGAATATTGCTCTAAGCCTCTTGGGTAAGGTGAAAAGGAACAGAATTGGCCGACATTGAGCCAGGGCAAATGCCGATGGCAGCAACCCCTGAGGCGCTAGCTGTAACTCAGCGACGGGAACAGTTGGCCGCAGTTAACACCTACCTGCTGACCGTTGCTGGCGGAATGGGTATTGGTTACCTGGTACTCGCCGCCACCAGCGGTAGCATCATCGCACCACCACTGTTTATCGTCCCACTATATCTGCTACTGTGGCGCATAAATAACCTGAAGCGGCTTGCCTGGATCAGCACCATTGCGGGTACACTTGGCACGCTTTCACTGCTTGTTGGCCTGCATTTGGTAAACGGTGGCGGTAGTGCGTTCGTGGTGCTGATACCATTGGCGCTAATTACCTTCCTTGTATTCTACGAGGGGCGAGGCTTCGTATTTGCCTCAATCGCCCTGCTCCTCAGCTATATATTGATTATAGTGGTTGAGGTCAGCGGGATAATGCCCGCACCACAAACCATGACCGTAGCACAATTGGCTTCAATTACTCCTATCCTAACCATCGCATCTACTGCGGTTAGCGCACTAATTCTTTATTTCAGCGTGGAGCGGCATCGCGCTGCCCGCAAACGGGCGCTTGACCAGGCAGAGATAGTGACCAACCTCAACCATAAACTATTGGAGAGCCGCCAGCTTCAACAACGTATCAGCGGAGAGGTCACGGTTTCAGTGCAGGAGTTGAATCTGGCGATCGAGGTTCAGGCTCGCGGTGAAGAGAAACAGGCGGAAGCCGTACTAGCAGTCAGCGCCAGCGCCGAGCAGCTCGCCATCGAGGCAAAGTCGATCGCCGACCGCGCCCAGGCCGTCAGCGGGTTGGCTAGCACCGCCAACGATGAAGCAATCAGCAGCACGAAGTTGATCAACGCCGCGTTGGCCGCCGCCGATCAAGTCTATGCTAACGTTGCCAACGTAGTCTCCCTCACTACCAACCTCAACGAACAAATCAAGGAGATTGATAAGGTTATTGCTCTGCTTGACAGAATTGCCCAGCAGACCCACATTCTCTCGCTGAACGCAGCAATTGAGGCGGCCGCTGTAGACGAAAAACTCGCTGGCCGTCGTTTTATGATCATTGCACAGGAGGTACAGAGCCTCGCTGCTGGGGCCAAGGCATCAGCAGCGCAAGTGGTGGTAATCACCTCGCAAATAGCGCATTCGGCAACGTTGACTACCCAGGCAACACAGGAGGGTTTGATTGAGACAGCGCATAGTGTTGCTCTTCTACACCAGGCTAGTACCTCGGTACGCCGTTCGAGTGAGCAAGTTGCGAAGAGCGAGGGTGAAACTCGGTCAATCCTTGCCTCCACCAACGAGCAGCAGACCATCAGTCATGAAGTCGCCAGCAATTTGCGTCAGATGAGCGGGGTTGCCCAAGAGATTGCCAATGGCGGACAGCAGTTGCAGAGAGTAAGCATCCGACTGAATGAGCTGGTTACCAGGCTAGAGCAGGGGTAAGTTCGCTCATGGCCTTCCGCACGGCGCTAATCGGCCAATGAGCAACGCCAGGATGATGACCACCGCAAAGGGGAAGAACACTGCGAACACCACGAACCAGAGGCTGCCATGCCCTTCGCGTTGCGCGTTGAAGCCATTAACAACCTCGCGGCTGAGGATCAGCTGCTTACCCGCCTGCTCCTCATCCTCGTCTATATTCCACTGGTAGTTATCGCCCATACCTTCGCTCCAATCGCCAGCATGGGTGCCAAGCGCCTCTACAAACGCACTCATCATCTACCATTTACCACTCACCATTTACCATTTACCATTCGGCGCAGCCGCTACCGCCACGCTCCGCCGCTGTTGTGAACCACGAACTCCAACACATCGGTGCGGGTGAGGATACCGATGGGCTTGCCGCTGTCCTGCACCATTACGGTCGAAGTGCCGTCGAGCAGCAGCGGCAGGAGACGCTGGATCTCCTCGTCGGTCGTCACTTCTGGGAAGGCTGGCTCCATGATGGTCTCAACCGGCTCTTCGATTACTTCGGGGTTGCGGAAGATTAGCTCCAGCAGGCTCTTCTCCTGCACGCTGCCAACCACCGCATCATTTGGACCAATGCCCATCTGCCCGGCGTGGGGCGAGTGATCGGCATCGCCCTGATGCTCCGACTCGTCGGGAATCCGCACCACCGGCATCTGGCTGATACCATACTTGTGCATCACGCCCACCACCTCGCGCACCGTGGCGTTGGTGCAGACGCTGATCAGGGGCGGCAACTCGCGGTGGCCTGCCGCCAGCAGGTCAAAGACGCGGGCCTGCAAGGGGTAGCGCTCCAGAAAGCCGTTCTCGCGCATCCAGGCATCGTTATAGATTTTGCTCAGATAGTTACGGCCCGTATCGGGCAGGATGACCACAATTAGCTTGCCCTCATCCATGCGACGGGCCACTTGCATCGCGGCGAACATCGCGGTGCCGCAACTGCCGCCCACCAGGATACCCTCCTCGCGGGTGATGCGCCGTGCAGTCAGGAAAGCATCACGATCGTTAACCCGTACCCACTCGTCAACGATGTCGCGGTCGAATGTGTCGGGGTAGAAATCCTCGCCAATCCCCTCAGTCTTATAGGTCTTCGGCTTGCTCACCCCGGTGGTGAAGATCGAGCCTTCGGGATCGGCCCCCACGATCAGAATGTTGGGGTTCTGCTCTTTCAGGTAGCGGCCCACGCCGGTAATGGTGCCGCCCGTGCCAACCCCGGCCACCAGCATATCAATCTTGCCATCGGTCTGCCGCCAGATTTCCGGGCCGGTGGTTTCGTAGTGAACCTGGGGGTTGACCATGTTGAAATACTGGTTGGGCTGGTACGCGCCGGGAATCTCCCGCGCCAGCCGTGCGGCCACGCTGTAGTAGCTCTCTGGCGAGTCGCGCTCGACGGCAGTGGGGGTGATGACCACGTCCGCGCCATAAGCCTTGAGCAAACTTATCTTATCGGCGCTCTGCTTGTCGGCCATCACGAAAATCATCTTGTAGCCCTTGAGCGCGGCAGCCATCGCCAGGCCCACACCGGTGTTGCCGCTGGTCGGCTCGACGATGGTGCCACCCTTCTTTAGCAGCCCACGCCGCTCGGCATCCTCGATCATACGTAGGCCAATGCGATCCTTGACGCTGCCGCCGGGGTTGAGGTACTCGATCTTCGCCAGAATGGTCGGCTTCAGCCCACGATTCAGCTTCGGCACCCGTATCAGCGGGGTGTTGCCGATGGTGTCCAGAATGCTATCATACACTTGCATAGTTGCTGCCTCACTCTCCAGGCTAGTGGATTAAACCCACCAAATGGCGGTCGAAGCTGGGTGACTGGGCCAGCAGTTCGGGGTGCGGCGGAGGAACTGCAAGGCCATCCTCTAGCATTCCTTCGATGTGAAGCTCTAGCACCTCGTGCATATTCTGCACCACTTCCTCAAAGGAGCTACCGCTGGCAACGCAGCCGTCAAACTCTGGTGAAGATGCGCCATAGTTGTCGTTCAGCCACTCGACGATCACGGGATAGCCATCAATAGCTACTGTGCATTGTTGATATTCCATCACTTTCCCCCTTTGCGCTTTATCTGCGCCTGCCGCAAGATGCTAGCTTCTTCGTTAGGCGGAACATCCGCCCCATCGCGGTGGCGCGATATTGTCACTCGGCCTTTCTTTGTAAGATGCTTGTACTGCTGATGGCTCGACCCAGTTCGCGCTAGCGGATACCAACCATCATCCATAATTAGCCGGATAATCTCACGATAGGTCATTGGCATGAACAATCTCATTCTCCGCAACGCAGCGGTTTTGATGGCTAATTATAGCATATCCTCTATTGTTCATAAACCCCTGTACAGAACAGAAGGGTAATTTAGGGCAAAATCCCTGATTTGCCATTTTACCCCTTGACAGGTTGGCAGTTATCGTATATAATCTACTTAACAGTGTTAATCAAATTGGAGGGGTTACAAATGATTGAGCCGGTAACTATAGCAGAACGGGTACGTAAAGGCAGCAGCCAGCGGCGTGAGCAGGAGAAAGAGAACCTGCGGCGGGCGATTATGGATGCAGCGGGCGAATTGCTGCTAGCGCAGGGCTATGATGGTTTCTCGTTGCGCCAGGTGGCCGAGCGCATCGGTTATTCAGCGACTACTATCTATCTATATTTCAAGGACAAGGATGAACTGGTATTCAGCTTGATTGATGAGGCATGGGACAGATTTGGCCGTGAACTAGAGCAGGCAGCAGCCAGCATCGCCGACCCTATCGCGCAGTTGAGGGTGATTGGACGCGCCTACTTCAACTTTGGGCTGAACAATCCTGTCTACTATCAACTGATGTTCATGCAGCGCTCCGACTTCCTGTTCTGCGCCAAACCGGATGAGGAATTGCCACGCATCGCCTCGTTCGTAGTGCTAACCAACGCGGTACAGGCAGGCATCGAGGCGGGCGTACTGAAGCCTGGCGATGTGCAAGCATACAGTCTAACCGCATGGAGCCTGGTGCATGGGCTGGTTAGCCTGTGGATCAGTATGCCACAACTGATTACCGAGGGTATAGTCAGGGATAATATGGACACCATACTGGATGTTGCGATTGGCGGCTTGCTCTTGCAGAAGTAACCGCTACCCTTTTAGCCAAGGAGGATGTTATGTCCAAGGTTATACCTGGTCGCTTTACCGCGAAGAGCGATGAGCCGTTCGTAGTTTTTATCATCGGCATGAGAGTGAACCGCCTGCTGGCGATACGCAAGTGGTTGCCGACTGCGGCAGCGATGACCCCGATGCTAACTACCCTCTACCAGCATCCTGAGAAGGGCTTCCTCGGCGGTCAGCAATTCCTCTACTGGCGTGGCATCAGCCTGGTGCAATACTGGCGTTCGTTCGACGATCTGGAGAAGTTCGCCCGCGACCCCGGCGATCCCCACCTTAAGGCGTGGCGGCGCTTCAATCGAGCGGTGGGCGCAGATGGCAGTGTGGGCATCTGGCACGAGAGCTATCTGGTCGAGCCGGGTAGCTATGAGACAGTCTACAGCAATATGCCCGTCTTCGGCCTGGCTGCGGCCACCGAACACGTGCCAGCCGTCGGTCGGCGTGAAACCGCGCGGCGGCGACTCGCCAGTAATAACGAACCGGAGCTTGACCGCCTGCCACTGGTTGAGGCGGGCCGATAGCTAAAGCATAAACAGGATTGGCTTTGAGAGAACAAGCGCATTTTCAGCAGCTAGCAGTCTAGCAGAGAGGGGTTCGCAGTATGTTTGCAGCACTGGGTAGGTTCATCTATCGGCGGCGTTGGTTGGTGCTGGCCGCCGGGCTAATCTTCATCATCATCAGCGGCGTTTACGGCACCAGCGTGTTCGGTGTTCTCAAAAGTGGCGGGTTCTACGACCCAACCTCGGAGTCGTATCAG
>JBBRMT010000058.1:0-20928 GCA_038230695.1 Chloroflexia bacterium | reverse complement strand
GCCGTACATCCCAGTGCTGGCGTTGTAAAAGCCGTCAATCTTAGCGTAGACGTTGACCCCGCCGTAAGTTTGGCCTAGTGGCAGGCTGGTGGCGGCGGCCAGAGCGCTCTTGCAGGTCTCGCCCGCGCTCTTGGCCTGCCCGATGTGGCCGAGCAGAAAGTAGGTTAGCGACTTGCCGCCTTTGCTGATGCCCGCTGGAGCCTTGCCCACTGCGGCGAAGGCGAAGATCGCGTCATCGGTCTGGCCCAGGGTAGATGGGCCACCAGCGGCGGGGCCGTAGCCGCCATCGGCGTGCTGCTGGCTGGCAAGCCAGGTCACTGCTTTGCTCACTGCGCTAGTTGCAATAGTAGGCGGCGCAGTCTGAGCCAGGGCGGGTACGGTAAACGCGACTGCTAGCAGCAGGGCTAGCAACCAACTAAACTTTGGCAACTTCTTCATTCTCTCTCCTTTGGTCTTGATATACATCCTACTCCAACCCCATATGAGGGATTCATAGCAGGGCAAAATAAAATCCTCTACCTTCAACAAGGGTAGAGGAGCACAGGACGCAATGGGGCCACGCCTGCACACTCACCTTTCTCGCGAAGGTTGTCGGTGTCGGCGCAGGGCGGGTAATCTGACTTATCGGCAGGTGGGCGCATCGCTGCGCTACCGCCGCTTACAGTAGCGGGACTGTGCCGGTATCGCACCGGCTTCCCCCAACTCCCTGCGCGTATTAACTTGGACTTGCCGCTACATTATACCAGCCGCAGGCTGCAATTGCAAACGCTAAATAGGGCTGTTGAGTAGCGACCAGGTGGAGTAACCAACTCCCCCTCCCAGCCTCCCCCTTGGGGAGGGGCTTACGGCTTTACTGGCGGGCTAATGGCGACTAAACCAGCGTTCCAGAGTGCGGCGGATGTTCGCCAGCGGATCATTGGACTTAGACATATCAATCGTCTGCCCCCGCCAACGCTTTTCCATCTTGCCGCCCGCCGAGGTGCTGATGTAGTAATATATGAGTGCGCCGAGACAGAACAATACCGCCAGGGGGGTAAGTAGCACCGAAATTTCAGGGGCGAATGGCCTGATCAAAAATATCAGCACCAATACGCTCAACGATATTCCAACCACCAATCCGGGGGTGATGTGGAAGCCGGTGGGCCGATTAGCGGGGCGGATGGGTCGCTTGATATTGTCGGGCGCGTTGGCCTTGCTGACGCTGCCGCTCTTGCTCGCCCAACCTTCTTCCTCCGCCTTACGCAGAATCTCTTCGATCTCGCGCTCGTACTTGCGCTTCTCCATCTTGGCTGCCCCCTGTCATTACCAACCCCAATAGATAAGATCTGTATGGCCCGCCCTTGCGAACAACGGTTCGCCCCAGACCACTACAAAATGCAACCCAGGCCAAATAGATTAGTCTTATTGTACCCCCTCTACGTCTTCTTGTCAAAGGCAAGGCCGCTGCGTATAATACAACGATGTCAGCAGTCAATTATTATCGGATGGGGAGCCAAATTGAACCAGACCAGCAGCAAGTCAAGAGCAAAAGTCGAGCCAGCGCTGCGCCGTACCCCGTTTTGGGTGCTGGCTTTCGCCTGTGTGGCGGCAGCCAGCCTGTCGTTCGTGGCGATGGCGGTATTGTTCGGGCATTCTGCGCCAATCACCAGCGACGGAGTTAGCAGACCGGCGATTGTCGCCACCCACAACACGGCAGGGCAGGTGTGGCCGACCGATACGCCCGACCCCGCCGCGCTCACTTTTCCACGTATAAGCGTGACCACGCTGAAGCAATTGCTCGATGCACACGCGCCCATCCAGTTGCTCGACAACAGCAGCGACTCCGAGTATGCCGCCGCGCACATTCCTATCGCGATACACTTCCAGATCAGCGACCTGCTGCTACGCCAGGGCGAACTCGATGCGGGCAGGCCGGTCATCCTCTACTGTAACTGCACGGCAGAGCAGGTCAGCATCAGCTTTGGGCGCGAGTTGCAGGCACGCGGCTTCAGCGATGTGCGTGTCCTCAGCGGCGGGCTGAAGGCCTGGCAGGCGGCTGGCTATCCTACCGCATCCTCACCAAAATTATGAATGTTGAATGTTGAATGTTGAAATGAAGGGTGGAAGTTCATGGTGAATGGCGATGTTGGGCATTGATGCCTTGTGGGGATTCTGCCTTTACTCAATCTTCGCCCTATTGAGGCGGGGCTAAATGCTGGGGGCAATTAGCCGCGATGGTTGGATTATCATTGGGGCGCGGACGCTGCGCTCATTTGCGTTCGGCTTCTTCAGCGTTCACATTGCCCTGTATCTGAGCGGGCTGGGTTACGATGAGGCGCAAATTGGCCTGCTGCTCAGTATCGCGCTGGCAGGCAGCGCCTTGCTGACCATTATCCTAAGCACAGTGGCCGACAGGTGGGGCAGGCGGCGCACCCTGGTAGTCTGCGGGATGTTGATGTGCGTGGCTGGGCTGGTGTTCGCCGCTACCACCAATCTAATCGCCCTTCTGCTTGCCGCACTGACCGGCGCAGTAAGCGTAACCAGCAGCGAAGCAGGCGCGTTCCTGGCGGTGGAGCAAGCCGCGTTGCCGCAAACTACGGCGAGTGATCAGCGCACCACCATGTTTTCGCTATATAACTTCACCAGCTACGCTGCGCTGGCGCTGGGGGCGTTGGCAAGCGGCCTGCCCGATTTCCTGCGCGGTGGGGTTGAACCCGCGATTACCCAGCGTTTGCTCTTTCTCAGCTATGGCATCATTGGCGCGGCGATTACCCTGCTTTATACCCATCTGTCGGCAGCGGTGGAGGTGCAAGGTACGGCGCGGCAGCGACCGCTGCTGGCGCTGGGTCTCGGCCCGTCGCGGGCGATAGTGCTGCGGCTGGCGGCTTTGCAGAGCGTGGATGCCTTCGCCGGTGGGCTGGTGGTGCAGAGTCTGATTGCCCTCTGGCTGAACCTTCGCTTCGGGGTAGGCGGCGATGTGGTGGGGGTGGTATTCTTCTTCGCCAACCTGTGCAGCACCGCCTCGCTGCTAGCCGCGCCTGCCATCGCCCGTCGTATCGGCCTGCTGAACACTATGGTCTTCACCCATCTGCCCAGCAACCTGCTGCTGATGCTCATCCCGCTGATGCCCAACTTTGCGCTGGCAATGCTGATGCTACTGCTACGCCAGTGCCTGTCGCAGATGGATGTGCCGACCCGCCAGGCGTACACCATGGCGCTGGTCGCCCCCAACGAGCGTAGCGCCGCCGCTGGCGTTACGGTGGTGGCAAGGGCAGTCGCCAATGCAGTTAGCCCCAGCCTGAGCGGAATTGCCCTGCGCTACGTCGCGCTCGGTCTGCCCTTCCTCGCTGGTGGCCTGCTCAAGAGCGGCTACGACATTGCACTATACTTCACCTTCCGCAAGGTGCCGTTGCCTGTGGAGAAGTCGGGAGTTGAAAGTTGAAAGATTTGGTATAATATCGCGTGCTTAACTTCACCAACCAAAACTCAAAACTCAAAACTCAAATCTCAAAACTCCTCCCGCTGCTACTCCTGCTATTGGCGCTGGCAGCGTGCGACAGCAGCAAGCCTGCGCCAGCCACACCGACGGCGGATGCCGCGCTGGGTGGTAAGCTGGCCTTCTATGAGAGTGACAGCACGGGCAACTTTAACCTGTACGCGATGAACGCAAATGGCAGCAGCCTGTTGCCGATAACCGCTGGTTTGAAAACGCAGGGGGAGCCAAAGTGGAGTCCCGATAGCAACAGCATCCTGTTCGTCGCCGAGCCTTACAGCAATACACAGCAGATCTACCTGCTGAAGCTGGCGGCGGGTGCGGTCAAGCCCATCAACCTGAGCAATAATAGCTTCGATGAAACCTTCCCTAGCTGGTCGCCGGACGGCAGCCGCATTGCCTTCGCCTCGAACCGCACTGGCGGCTACCAGGTGTATACGATGAAGCCGGACGGTAGCGACGTGCAGCCACTCACCCTCAGCCAGAAGTACGGTTACTCCGGCTGGCCTGCATGGTCGCCGGACGGCAAGCGTATCGCTTACACTGCAGGAGGAACGCCGGACAAGACGGAGATTTATGTCATCAACGCCGATGGCAGTAACGCGCAGCAACTAACCCACCACAACACTCTGGTAGCCCGCCCGCTCTGGTCGCCGGACGGCAGCAAAATATTGTATACCTTCCAGAAGGTGGTGACAGATAATCAGACCCGTTTCAACGTCTACATCATCAACGCCGATGGCAGTGGCTTGCACGCGCTTACTACCGGCGACACGATTGACCGCAACCCGGTCTGGTCGCCGGACGGCAGCCACATCGCCTTCAACTCCAACCTGAGCGACAACCGCACCGACGATGTGTTCACCATCAACCCCGATGCCAGCGGCCTCACCCAGCTTACCAACGGCGGCGGCCTCTATCCCAACTACAGCCCCGACGGCAAGTACATCGTCTACGCCCGCCACACCGATGCCAGCCAGCCCCACCAGCTATTCGTGATGAACGCCGATGGCAGCAACCAGCGCCAGATTACCGTGGACGATAACGATCACAGCTTTCCCAAGTGGGGACGGTAACGACAGTGCTGAGGTTTGAGGTTTGCGTGCTGAATAAAAGGAAAAGAGTGGCAGCCACGGTGATTACCTGGCTGCCACTTCTGCTATAGTATCGTTCTGTTCCACTCAAACCTCAAACCTCAGCACTCCTACTTGCCGTACTTGTGCAGGGTCTGCTCGACGTAGGGGCGGTTGAGGTTATCCACCTTGACCTTGACCACACCGACGTTGCCCTCGTTCAGCACCTGTATTTCCTCATCCTTGATGCCGATGCTGCGTAGCTCGGCGACGGCAGCAGCGACATTGGCGGCGGCCAGGTTAGCGTGAACCTCGCCGTGATGGTAGGCGACATTGGTGACGATATACTTCTCGCCCAGATCGGCAGCGATATTCTCGGTCGGCTCCGGGTTCTGGTCATCCTGCTTCTCGTAGGCAAAGCCATCAGCATCGCCGCCTCGGGTGTGAATGATACCACTAGCTTGTGGCCTACCTATACCCAGGCCACCTTGAGTAGATGGTTGCATCCGCTCGAGTTGCTCACCCTCTAGCTGCTGACCGCCCGGCATACCGTAAGCGCCGAGGGCACTGTTGGCGCTTGGCGCGTCCATTTCGCTGATCGGGCCGCTGGCGCTGGTGCTAACACTCTGATTCTGCGTCCCTGCGCCGTAGAAGCTATCCTGCAAGGTGCTACCCGCCTCGATGCCGCTACGCCCACCCGCTTCGAGATCCTGGGGTGGGTCAACTGCCGTGCTGGGCGATAGGGTATAGAGCTGGTTGCCCGTGTCTACGCCCTGTTCCCTGGTCTGCAAATCGGTTGCGGTGGTGCCAGCGGTGGTCCCCAGATGCACCGCTGTAGCGACTCCCTGGTGCGAAACCTCGGTGTCGTCGAGGTAGGTGAGGTCGGCATCCTTGGTTGTTTCCGGCACGGGATTACGCAGCGGATGGTGGCCGTCGCTGAAGGTGTGACTGGCGGTGGCATCAATGTCTCGGTCCACGCCTACATCGCCGTAGTAGATACCGCTATCGCCCTCGACATTGCCATGCACACTCTCGCCCAGCGCCTGGCCGGGGATGGGCAATGCCTCTCCAGCGGCAACTGGGGGATGAACATCGGTCCCTGACGGTGATACAGGAAGCGGGCCGTCGGTAGGATTAGAAGCGGCGGCAGGCTGGACACCACTATCCAACGATGCTGGAACTGCATCGCCAGAGCTTACTACTGGCTGGTCGGCAGCAATCGGGTTATTGCGTGGGTCGTACATAATGCTATCCCTCCTCTTTGCAGATTGCAGATTGCAGGTTGCAGATTGCAGATTGTAGCTGGTAGTGTAGGCGGCGCATTGGCAATTGGTTGGGTCGTGCCGCACACTCTCAAATATAACAACAGGCTACTTGGTTGTGGGTGGCGTGGGTTCCTCTGGGCCGTAACGTTTATTCGCCCCTGCTTCCCACCACGAACCGGGGAAGTCGTCATCGTATATCAGGCTGCGCCGCTTCACCCCGCGAATCGCTTGCAGGTGCGATTCGCGTTCACTGCCCATGTGCCGATAGCGTTCGTCGCTGATGGTGTGTTCAGGAACGGCGGCCTCGGCAGCGGGGGCGGTGGTCGCATCTGCTGCAGGCAGGTTGCCAGGGTTCGGTTTGGACTGCTCGCTCATCTAATGCTCCTCCACAATGCTATATGTCCATGTATGTGACACTGCCCATTATACCATAAGCAAGCTAATGCAGTTCAAGTCATTACTTACAGCTAGAATCGTGCCACTTAGCAATTCAGATAGCAATATCAACACTGCTGCCTTTATCAGCGCGATCATGCTTCGTGCCTGCTGTCTCCGTCTGCTTGCGTGGCTACGGCGCAGGTGTTATAATAGGCCCACTTTGAGGATATTGCAAGCGACAAGGAGCAAATGTTGTCAATGATGGAGATGGAAGCCAACCCCCAGGGCGAAGAAGCCAATCCCCCAGCCGCAGTCACCAATGGCGCGGCGGTCAGCGATGCGACCTATATCCCGCTGGACGGGTCGAAGGTAGCAGTTATCAGCCAGCCAGTGGCCCTGCCAGTTGCGCTAGAGGCGATGGACGCGCAGGGTACCAGCGTCGTCGTACCCGCGCCGGTCGAGCCGACCATTGTGCCTGCGGCGGATGCGATGCCTGAGCCAGTTGCTATAGTCGCCCCGGTGGTGGAGATAACGCCGCCCCTGTTGGGGGATGCCCCAGCCCCTATATCAGCCAGCCCGGTAGCTGCGCCTGCGCTGGGCGAGGATGCGACAGCGGCCAGCGAAGCGGCCCAACTGATACCTATTGGCGAAGAGGCCAGCGATGAAGCCCTACCGCTGGCGCGGCGTGGTCGTATCGAGCTTTTGCCCAACGAGGAGATCATCTACCACCTGGGCGCGTTGTACCTGACCAACAAGCGAGTGCTGCTCTACGCCCCCACCGTATTGCGTTCCGCCTTCCTGCGCGATGTAGATGCAATGGGCATGGCGACCGAACGGCTATCCAGCAGCCTCTTCATCCTGGGCCTAGCGATGATGATAACCGCAGGGCTGACTGGCCTGCTCATCTTCTTCGACGCGCATCAGGAATTGGCCGCTACTTCCCCGCTGAAGTCGGCCCTCGACTACGTGCGCGACTTCCTGCCTTTGCCCCTGGAATGGCTAGCCCTCGCCGTGGCCATCCTCGGCCTATTCTTCATCGTTTCCTACTTCCTCTACGTAAGTAAGAGCCTATTCGTCTCGGTGCATGGCCGCCCTCTGATCACCGTCAGTATCAGCGGCTACCGTCCCCGCGACCTCGATGAGATTGACAACTTCATCAACGCGCTGGCCGCCGCCAAAGATGGCGTGAGTGGTGAGGAGTAGGCAACTGCGCCGCTGGCTAATCAGCGCGAACCTGGCAGACTGTTCTACCCAGGGATGAACTTCGTGACGACTCAGATGTTACAAGGAGAAAACCGATCAATGGCGATTGAGAAGAAAACCATCCGCGATGTTAGATTGCATGGGCGGCGGGCGCTGGTGCGCGTTGACTTCAACGTGCCGCAGGATAAGGATGGCAACATCACCGACGATACCCGCATCCGCGCCCACCTACCCACCATCAACTATCTGCTGGAGCATGGCTGCAAGGTGATCCTGATGTCGCACCTGGGCCGACCAAAGGGCAAGCGGGGCATGAAGTATAGCCTCAAGTCGGTGGCTGCTTTGCTCGGCGAGTTGCTGGAGCAGCCGGTCTACTTCGCCACCGATTGCATTGGCGACCCTGCGGTGCAGGCGGTGGCGAATATGCACATAGGCGACGTGCTGGTGCTGGAAAACCTGCGCTTCCACAAGGAGGAGGACGAGGACGACCCGGTGTTCGCCCGCGAACTTGCCCGCCTCGGCGACCTCTACGTTTGCGATGCGTTTGGCACCGCCCACCGCGAGTCCGCCTCGATGGTAGGGGTAACCAGCTTCCTGCCCACCGTGGCGGGCTTGCTGATGGAGCAGGAGGTCGCGGCCATCAGCGGCGTGCTGGATGATGCCAGGCATCCGTTCGTCGCTATCCTCGGTGGCGCGAAGGTTTCCGACAAGATCGGCGTGATTGAGAATCTGCTGACCAAAGTGGACAAGCTGCTCATCGGTGGCGGGATGGCGAACACCTTCCTCAAGGCGCAAGGCTACAACGTGGGCGACAGCCTGCTGGAAGCCGACAAGGTGGAACTGGCGCAACGGCTGCTTCACGAAGCGGGCGGCAAGCTGGTCATCCCTGTTGATGTAGTGATCGCCGATGCCTTCAGCAACGAGGCCAACCGCAAGACGGTGGCGGCGGATGCGGTGCCGGACGGCTGGCGCATCCTCGACATCGGGCCGCAGACGGTGGAGTTGTTCCGTACCGCGCTGGCCGATGCCCAGACCGTCGTCTGGAATGGGCCGATGGGCGTGTTCGAGATGCCCAACTTTGCCGCTGGCACCCAGGCGGTTGCCACCGCCGTAGCGGGGCGCACCGCGCAGGGCGCTTACAGCCTGGTGGGTGGCGGCGACAGCGTGGCGGCGGTGGAGCAGATGGGGGTGGCTGACCAGATTAGCCATATCAGCACGGGCGGTGGCGCATCGCTGGAGATGCTGGAGGGCAAGGAACTCCCCGGCCTGATGCACATCCAGGATCTGCACCCCGACCCCGACTTCAGCACTGGCGTTGTATACTAATACCAATTCGTCATGGTGATGGTATGAAAAGGAGGGGCGCGATAAATCTGCGCCCCTACGGATAATACACTATCTGCTCGGCGAATTGGTCTAACATTACCGCCAGGACAAACGAGGTTTTTAATCTGCAATGTTAAATCTGCTATCTGCGATTTCCGAAGGGAGTTCTGCCTTGCCTACGCCCGATTTGCGCCGCCGCCCGATTATTGCGGGCAACTGGAAAATGAACAAGACTGCCGACGAGGCCATGGATCTGGTGGAGGAGATGATTGACGACCTCGATGTGGTGGAGGGGGCAACCATTGTCCTCTGCCCCTCATTCGTCGCGCTATACCCGCTGGTGGACCTTGTAGAGCAGAGCAGCATCATGCTGGGGGCGCAAAATATGTATTTCGAGGAGGCGGGCGCGTACACGGGCGAGATTTCGCCGGTGATGGTCGCCGATCTTTGCGATTACGTCATCCTCGGCCACAGTGAGCGGCGGCAATACTTTGGCGAGAGCGATGCCGATGTTAACAAAAAGGTCAAGCTGGCGTTCAAGCACAGCCTTATCCCGATCATGTGTGTGGGCGAAACGCTGGCGCAGCGCGAGGCGGGCGAGACTGAGCAAGTAGTGAGCAGCCAGCTAAGACTGGGGTTGGCGGGCGTGCCGCCGCACCAGGCCCGCGAGATGGTCATCGCCTACGAGCCGATCTGGGCGATTGGCACGGGTCGCGCCGCCACGCCACAAGATGCCAACGCTACCATCGGCTATCTGCGCCAGCAATTGCGCGAACTCTATAGCCCAGTGGTAAGCGGCGCAGCCCGCATCCTCTACGGTGGCAGCGTCACCGCCGCCAATGTGCGCGACCTGATGACCCAGCCGGAGCTTGACGGCGCGTTGGTGGGCGGAGCCAGCCTCAAGCCCGACGACTTCGTGCGGATCTGTGCGGTTACGGCGGAGCTAAAAGGGATACGCTAATCGTACTTCAGCTTCTGCGCTTATACAAAGCAACAAAAAGCGGGCCAGCTATATTTGCTGGCCCGCCCTGGTGCCGAAGGGGAGATTTGAACTCCCACGCCCGTAAGGACACTACGCCCTGAACGTAGCGCGTCTGCCGTTCCGCCACTTCGGCTAGTGGTTTGTTGCGCTGTATTATAACCCAGCGCGGTTAAATTGTCAAGGTTGCAGTGACGATTTTATTGTGTTACAATCAGCTCATCCACTCTGATGCAGTGAGTATGACGGGTGGGGTGAAGAGAATCGGGGACAGTGTGGTTAAGAGGTAGGGTTATGCTTGGCAGTGTGAAGTGCTTTGCTTGCAGCGCCGCCAATAGTGAGGCCGCCCGCACCTGCGTCAAGTGCGGCGTATCGCTGCGCCCGCCACTGGTGCAACTCTATCTCGACCGCGCCGATGCCGACATCAGCAAGGGTAGCTACCCGCAAGCGGGCAAGAATATGGCAAAAGCCGACGCGGAGATGCTGCTTATCAGCAGCGAGGAGCGTGACCGCTACGCATTTCCCGCCCGTGCCTTCTGGCTGCAGGGCTGTATTTATTTCTACAGGGGGATGATGAAGGAAGCGGAGCAGGAATTGCTCCTGGCCCGCTCCAGCCTGGAACAAAGTGGGGGTGCGGCTTTGTTGGCCCTGGTGCTGAATCGGCTAGCCCACGTCGCTTCCTTCGAGGGGCGGTTCGATCAGGCGATGGCGCTATTGCGGCAGAGTTGCGAACAGGCGTTGCAGGCGGGCGATTATAACACGGCAGCGAAGGCTACCGCCAACCTGGGCATTGTGCTGGGCGACCGGGGCAATGTCGAGGAAGCAGCCGCGCTGTTCCTTCAATCCCTCGCCTATGCGGAAATCAAAGGCGATGCCATTGCTCTTGCGCCGGTCTATCGCCTGCTTGCTGATCACTATGCTGCTTATGGCCCATTCAGCCGCGCCGTGTCGTATACCGATAAGGGGTTGACGCTCGCCAGCCAGCTAGATGACCTGTACATCCGCGCCTTGAGCTATGCCGATGCCGCCAACATTTATATGCGCTATGGCGATATTGATAAAGCGGTATTTTATCTGCACGAAGCCTACGAGCTAACCCGCCGTTCGGGCAATAAACTGACCACCGAGGCGGTGATGCTGAATATCGCCGAGTTGATGCGTTTCGAGGAGTATAGCGAACACCACGCGCCCTGGATTGAGGGTGCGCTGGCCGACTTTACGGAAACTTTCGCCAGCGCACTGAGCAAAGGGCCATATGCCCTGCAAATGTCCTACTATTATATCAGGCAGCAGGACTGGGGCCATCTGCATCGGCTATCTAACCAACTCAGGCAAATCAACACGACAGCAATGCTGCCCACCGAGGCATTGCAGATTTGCGCGGCCCGCTGCTTGATCCATGCCGCGCTGGGCGAGTGGAAGCAGGCGAGTGGGCAATACGCTACCACCGTTGGCAGCGACATACTCAGCCCCTATGAGCGGGCCGTCATCCACGAAGATTACGCCCGGATGTTGCTGCGTCACAACGCCCTCAGCCCTGATGCCAGTAGTAAGGATCGCGCCAGCAACGCTATCGAACAGGCAGCCAACCTCTACCGAGAGCTTGAGCTACCGCAGCGGGCAGCGGCGGTGGAGGCACAATTGGCTGCCATCGCCTGAAGCTCTCCATATTTTAGCCGCCCTAAATCTGCGTTTTAGCCACGCTTGCAATCGCCACCTTGCGTCCGCCCTATAGATCAGTGCTGGAGAGGCTGCATCACCCTGACCTGGGCGCGATAAATCTGCGCCCCTACATTGAGGTAGACACAGTTTGTAGGGGCGCATGGCATACGCCCTGTTCGTAGTACAATCCTGGCCGAGCGCAAGTTGTTTCCAAATAGCATTCATATGTTGGCAAGAGCGACCAGCCAGCGGATTGTGACAGCGGATAAGCGGATGAGCCACCGGATGTTGGGGCGGGGATGAACCGCGAATGGCGTGGAATGTGCGGAAGACGCGGAACGGGGTGGCAAGGTTGGTAGTTGCGATGAGCATTGACAGGTGGCAAGCTCTCCCCTCACCAAACCTACCCACAGGGAACCCCACAAGGGGGTTTCCCCGCTGGGGAGAGGCTTTTTGCCTGCCCCTGCACTAAACCTAAACCGCTTCATCCGCTTCGCCAAATCCGCTGGCTGGTCGTTCCCCAGCCGGGGCGCACAGCCATGCGCCCCTACGTCAACGTATGGCGTTACAATAGGCATTGCTGCGTTGCACCGTGGCGCACAGCCATGCGCCCCTACTCTCACTATCAGTTTCACCCCGCCCCAGTGTCAAACTGATAGTGATAATGATAATGGCCCATCCGTTTATCCGTTTATCCGTTTATCCGTTTTTACAATCCGCTGGATGACTGCACCCACCCGGCAGACCGCGCCCGACGCTAAAGCCCCTCCCGCTTTCCTTGACAAACCCCCGCCCCAACCTTATCCTGGGTGTGCGCTGATCGGTGGTATCGGCTTGTTTTGGTGCGCCCCGCAGCAGCAGCAAATATAGTAGCAAGGAAGCGAAAACCATTGGCCGAGCAGTCGCGTATTCGCAATTTTTCAATTATTGCCCACATTGACCACGGCAAGTCCACCCTGGCCGACCGGCTGCTGGAATATACCGGCACGGTCAGCCAGCGGCAGATGGTGGAGCAGCTACTCGATAGTATGCCGCTGGAGCGCGAGAAGGGCATTACCATCAAGGCGCGGGCGGTGCGGATGGCCTATCCCGCCGACGATGGGCGGACCTACGAACTGAACCTGATTGACACCCCCGGCCATGTGGACTTCACCTACGAGGTGAGCCGCTCATTGGCTGCCTGCGAGGGTGCGCTGCTGGTGGTGGATGCTACCCAGGGTATCGAGGCGCAGACGCTAGCCAACGTCTATCTCGCGCTGGAAGGCGACCTGACCATCATCCCCATCATCAACAAGATTGACCTGCCCAGCGCCCAGGTGGATATGGTAGCTGAGGAGATTGAGCGGGTGATTGGCTTGCCCCGTGACCAGATTATCCTGGCCTCGGCCAAAGAGGGCATCGGCACCCGCGACATCCTCGAAGCGGTGGTCAAGCGGGTGCCACCACCCCATGGCGAAGCGGAGCAACCCGCCCGCGCCCTCATCTTCGACTCGCACTACGACTCCTACAAGGGCGTGATTGCCTACGTGCGAGTGTTCGATGGCAAGCTGTCGGTGGGCGAAAACATGATGCTGATGTCCAATGGCAAAACTGCGGAGATATTGGAGATTGGCTACTTCAACCCCGCCCTGACTGCTACCGACACATTGGGCGCGGGCGAGGTGGGCTACATCGCCACCGGCCTGAAGGTGGTCAAGGATTGCCAGGTGGGCGACACGATTACCACATCCCGCCACCCCGCTACCGAGCCGTGGCCCGGCTTCCGCCCCGCCAAACCGATGGTCTACGCCGGTATCTACCCGCTGAACAACGACGATTATACCCTGCTGCGCGACGCGCTGGACAAGCTAAAGCTCAACGATGCCAGCCTGGTCTACGAACCGGAGAGCAGCAACGCGCTGGGCTTCGGCTTCCGCTGCGGCTTCCTCGGCCTGCTGCATATGGAGATCGTGCGCGAACGGCTGGAGCGCGAGTACGGTATGGAGCTAATCACCACCGCGCCCAGCGTCGCCTACCATGTCTATCGCACCGACGGCACGCTGGTGGAGGTGGACGGCCCCTCGCAGATGCCCGATGTCAGTCGCGTGGAGCGCATCGAGGAGCCGGTAATGGAGATCAGCGTGGTTACGCCCAGCCGCTACATCGGCGCGATTATGGAACTGGTTACCGGGCGGCGCGGCACATTCAACAAAATGGAATACCTCGACGAGCTGCGGGTGCTGCTCAACTACCAGATCCCCCTCTCTGAAATTATTGTGGACTTCTACGACCAGCTAAAGTCGCGCACCCAGGGTTACGCCTCGCTCGATTACACCCTGAAGGGTTATCAGGAGTCGGACATGGTGAAGCTCGATGTGCTGGTCAACGCCGTGCCGGTAGACGCGCTATCGCTAATCACCCACAAGAGTACCGCGCAGTATCAAGGGCGGGCGCTGGTCAGCAGGCTACGCAAGCTCATCCCCCGCCAGATGTTCGAGGTGCCAATCCAGGCGGCGATTGGCAGCAAGATTGTGGCCCGCGAGAACATCGCGCCAATGCGTAAGAACGTGCTGGCAAAGTGCTATGGCGGCGACATCAGCCGCAAGCGCAAGCTGCTGGAGAAGCAAAAAGAGGGCAAAGCCCGCATGAAGATGGTAGGCAGCGTGGAAATCCCCCAGGAAGCGTTCCTGGCGATGCTCAGTCTGGAAGAAGAGACCGAGTGACGAGTAGAAAGGTAAGATTATGGCGAAGTCAACCCGGCAGCAGGTGGAGGTGGAGGCTATCTCTGATGATGAGGGTGAGGTTGGCGAGGTAAGTCAATCGCGTCCCGTCGCGCCTGCCACCAATGTAGCGGCAGCGCGGCGCACCGCCCCTGCCACCAATGCGGCGGCCCGCAAGCCACTAGCCCCCGCCACTAACGCGGCGGCGCTAGGTGTGGATGAGGCCATCGCCACGCCGACAAGCGAACAGCCAACCCCCGCTGTAGAGCAGGTGGATGACAACGCCACCGTGCCGGTATCTTTCACCCCGCCTGCCCCGCGCAAGGCCGCCCGGCCCACCGCCAGCGCAGTGAGTGGCGCGACGGTGCGGCCCGCGCCTGCCAGCGTCACCGCAAAGAGCAGTGGGCAGCGCAGCGCAGTCGCCAGCGGCCAGGCCAGGCCGCGCCCCAAACAGCAGGTGAAGAAAAGCAACAACCTCGGCCTGTTCGTGGCTGGTGGAGTGGCCCTGTTGGCGGTCGTGCTGCTGGTGGTCGCAGTGGTGATGAACGGCGGCAAGCAGGGCGCAGTGCTGGCCCCCGCTACCCCCGACCTGCCAACCCAGGCTCCACTGGCGCAGAACAGCCCGGTTGCCAATAACAGCGGCATCATCGTCCCCACCATCGCTGATCCCCAATCCACCGAGTCGGCGAACTACGGCCAGACCCCGCAATGCAATAACTGGGCGGCCAAAGTGAATAATGAGGTAATTCGCTGCGATATATACCTTGCCTACGCGCAGAGCAAGGATCAGGTTTATAAGGATCAATACGGCACATTGCTCAACTTCAACTCGCCGCCCGGCCGTCGCGCCCTCGAAGTGCTGCACGAAGATGCGCTGGACGAACTGATTGACCAGGAGGTAGCCGCGCTCGAAGCGCCCAAGGAGGGTGTGACTACGCCATCATCGCTGCTCGACCAGCAAATGGCCCAACTGCGCGGCAGCAAGACTGACCAGCAGTGGCAGGACTTCCTCAAGCAGCAGGGTATGACCGAGGCCGACGAGCGTCACCTGCTGGATAAGGGCTATCTGGTGCAGCAGATGACCAAGCAACACGGCACCGCCCCCAGCCAGGATCTGTGGCTGAAGGTGGCGCATATCCTGATTGCCAGTAACAACCCCACGCTTGCCAACAACATCTATCAGCAAATCCAGGGCGGCGCGGACTTCACTGCACTGGCGCAGCAGTATTCGATTGACCCGCTGACCAAGGACAAGGGCGGGCTGCTCGGCTTCGTCAACCCCAACAGCATTGACCAGGCTAGCGGCGATGCGCTGAAGTTGCTGAAGGATGGCGAAACCGCCAAGCCGCTCGGCACCCGCAAGGGCTGGGAAATCCTCCATGTGATCAGCCGCGAACTTCGCCCGGTGGCCGACCCCGCCAGCATCGCCGACCAGAGCCAGTCCGACTTCCAGAACTGGGTGCGCCCGCTGTGGAAGAACTACACCATCGTCAAGAACGTCACCTTCCTGCCCACCATCACGCCGGATATGAGCAAGATCCCGCCCACCTACACCCCCGACCCGGCGCGTGGCACACCATTCGGCCTAACCGGCCTCAATGGCAACCTTGCCACCCCGATAGAGACGCAGGGACCGTAACCGCCAGTGCTGAGTGCTGAGTGCTGAGTGCTGAGTAAGGCATTAGTTTGAGTGGGCCTGGAGTTTAACCAACTAAGCACCCAGCGGGGGTTTGGGGGAGAAATGTTGCAGCGCATAGATAGATGCCCGGATAAGAACATAAATCGTAACTTGTCTACTTGGGCATTAGCAGGGGGCAAGATTCTCCCCCAACCCCCGCTGGGTGCTTAGATTAACGGGCATCTACCTTACAATATGGAGCAACCATGACCGACTACCAGACCATCACCGTAAGCGAGGCCGAGGGTGTCTGCACCATCACTCTGAACCGCCCTGATAAGCTGAACGCGCTGAACCAGGCGATGCTGGCCGAACTGAGCGCCGCGTTCGACGCGCTGAAGGATGGCGACAGCCGTGTGCTAATCATCACCGGCGCGGGGGCGAAGGCGTTTGCCGCAGGCGCGGACATCTCCGAGTTTGGCGCAATTGACAGCGCGGCGGCGGGCAGTCAGTTTGCCGCACGGGGGCAGGCAATCTTCAGCAAGCTGGCCGCGCTCGATCAGGTGGTCATCGCCGCAATCAACGGCTTCGCCCTAGGCGGCGGCTGCGAACTGGCGCTGGCCTGCGACATCCGCATTGCCGCCGACAGCGCGATGCTGGGCCAGCCGGAGATCAACCTGGGCATCATCCCTGGCTACGGCGGCAGCCAGCGGCTCACCCGCCTGGTGGGGCCGGGGCGGGCAATGCTGCTGCTGGCTACTGGCGACCGCATCGGCGCAGCCGAGGCTTACGCGCTGGGCCTGGTGGATCGGGTGATACCCGCCGCTAGCCTGATGACCGAAGTCAAAGCTCTGGCAGCGCGGCTGGCACAGCAAGCGCCCATCGCTCTCGCCCAGATCAAGAGGTCTGTCGCCGATGGCCTGGACCAGCCGCTCGACCGCGCCCTCACCATCGAAGCCGCAGCCTTTGGCCGCGCCGCCGACAGCGCCGACCGTGTTGAAGGCGCAGCCGCCTTCCTCGCCAAACGCCAGCCGACCTGGACGGGCAAGTAAGTGCTGAGCGCTGAGGTTTGAGGTTTGGGTATATGGACGGTGATGTGGTGGATATAACAAATAAGAGGCCGATAGAGGTGACAGCAGAAGAGATAAGTAGCGAGAGGCAGTCTGAAATTGCTTCATCGCAATCGGCTGCGTCTCAAACCCCAAACTCCAAACCTCAGTCCTCAGTCCTGCACCTGCGTGATGCAGTCGCGGCGGATAAGGAGCCGATCCTGGAGTTCTGCCATCAGACCTGGGACTGGGGTGACTATATCGAGTTTGTGTGGGACGAATGGTTCAACGACCCACGCGGCGGGCTGCGCGTCGGCGAGGTGAATGGCAAGCCGGTAGGAGTGAACAAGCTAACCATGCTGACCCCGCAGGAGGGTTGGATGGAGGGGATGCGCCTGCACCCCGACTATCGCGGGCGCGGCTACGCCCATCAGTTCATGGCCGATATGGTGCAACTGGCTGAGGCGAAGGACGCAGCGGTGATTCGGCTGGCGACAGGCAGCAACAACGTGCCGATCCAGATGGTGGCGAAGAAGCTGGGGCTGCGTAAGGTGGCCGCTTTCACCCCTTACAACGCCGAAGGGTTGGCGTTCGCCGCGCTGGATGCGGGAGAGAGGCTGCCCCTTAGCGCGGCGGTGCAGCAGCGGCTGGGTCAATTCTATATTCTGGAGCCAGCCGATGCCAGCGTGGTATGGCAGCACATCGAGCGTTCGCCGCTGCGGGCGGTGGCGCGGCTCTACGCCGATGGCTGGGCCTGGGCCGAGCTTACCGCCGATAAGCTACACAAGCGCCTGCGCGACCATCAGGTAGTGGCGCGGCTGGACGCTGGCGCAGGCTCGTCGCGCCGTCCCTATCTCCCTCAGTTGGCGGAAGCGCACGGCGAATCCAACCAGCAGAAGGGGGTCAGCATTGCCGCCGAGGCGATTAACGCGCTGGCAGTGATCAGCGGGGTGGACAGCGAGGCCGGGCTGGAGGTTGGCTACGTGGACTATGCCGAGCAACCCGATGGCAGCGACGATGATGAGCTAGAGGCGCTAGCCCTGGCCCTGCGCCTCTCCGCCAGCAGCCTCAGCCCCGCCCGTGTCAGTTTGATGCTGCCCAACGAGGCCACCCTCGAACTGGCCTTCGAGCGGGCGGGCTTCAGCCGCGATATGGAGGAGGGCTATACCATGTTCGTGTTTGAGAAAAAGCTGAAGGATTCGTCCCCTAGTTAGGCTTGTGGTACTGCCTTCCCTTCCAGGTTACTCCGCCGGTATAGCGCAACCAGATGGCGTAGATGGTCGCCCCGAAGTAGAACAGAAACGAGATCGGCTGCCAGAGCGAATCGAGCAACGGTTCGCGGAAGCGGGCGGCAAGAGCAAAGCGCACCACCAGCATCAGCGCCGCTTGCAACGCGGGCAGTAGCAGCCACTCCGCCTTACCCCACAACTCAGGGTGAAACGCCAACCACAGCAGGAAACAGTAGGGCGCGACGAACAGGGCAAACTGCAAGGCAATCATGAATGTGGCGAAGGGCAGCGAGTAGAAGAAAAAAGCGTAGAGCGTCTTCGCCAGCCCGCGCCAGGTTTCGCCGGTCGAGCGGTACATTCGACATGATACCGCCGCGCTGCCATCGGCCACCGCCAGCCGATAGCCCGCCGCCTTGATCCTCCGCGCCAGCAACACATCCTCCAAAATCCTGTCCCTAACTGCGCCATGCCCGCCAATCGCCTCATAAGCGGCGCGGCGGAAGAACATGAACTGGCCGTTGCCCAGCCCGAAGGCGGGGTTGCGGCTTGGCCCGTTCGCCAGCGCGAGGGGCAGGTAGGCCATCACCGTGAAGTGCAGCAGCGGCAGCGCCACCCGCTCACCCCACGATTGCACATCCTGTCGCGGCCAGGTGGTAACCAGGTCGGCGTGGCGTTGCGCGGCAATCGCCACCGCGCTGCTGATTGCGTCGGGCGCGTGCCAGGTATCGGCATCAGTGAACAGCAGATATTCGCCCCGTGCCTGTTCCGCCAGTTGGCGGCAGGCGTTGTTCTTGCCCAGCCAACCAGCGAGCAGTGGCCCGCCATGCAGCAGCCGCAGCCGCCCATCGCCCGCGGCAATGATGCGTTCCACGATTGCCGCCGTGTCGTCCTCGCTGTTATCATCAAGCGCGATTACTTCGAGGTTGGGGTAATCCTGAGCCAGCAGGCTACGCAGGCAGCGTTCGATGTTCAATGCCTCGTCGCGGGCAGGCACCAGCACGGACACCAGCGGGAGTGCTAGATCGGGCCGCAGACGGAAGTCACGAAAACGCCGCAGCGTCAGCAGGTTGACGGCGGCAATGGCGGCAAGCGCCAGCAGAATGCCCATGATCAGAAGTTGGTAGGCTAGCAGCAAATCTAATTCCTGAGCTTCCAATGCGCTTGTTGACGATGAGATTTGGTACATGGCAACACTTCTCCCCCAAACCCCCGCTGGGGGCTTTTTGCGTCTGGCCTCGGCTATCGGCTTTCTTTGGAGAGCAATGCGCCGAATATCTTATCGAAGCGGTTGCTGGCCGAACCCTTGCCCTGCATGATGGTCTTGAAGTCGGCGAAGCTGGCCCGTTCGTCCTCCGGCGTGCCGAACCGCGCCGCGCTGATGCGTTGCTCTATATGGTCGAGTTCGGCAGTGAGCCGCGTGTGCATCTCGGCGGTGAGGGTGCGGGCATCGGGGCGGTTGGCCTGGTCCAGCGCATGGCCGGGGCCGATGCTGACGAAAATATCGGGGAACTGGTTGGTCATGAACTCGTAGCGTAGGGCGACGGGATAGAGGTAGCAGCGTTGCAGCTTGCGGGCCACCTGCGCTGCGCCGTTGTAGAAGTCGAGCGGACGGCGGTGGCTGCCCTGGATTTCGCCTTGCGGGAAGATAAAGAGCGACCGCCCCGGCGCGGCCTGCAACGTGTCCACCGCGTAGTTGATGCTCTCCACCGCGCTACGCGGGTCGAAGCGGTCTACCGAAAACGCCCCCATCCAGGTGAAGAAGAAATATTTGCGTAGCTGGCGCACGTCCATCATCAGGTAACCGTCCATCTTGAGGCACTGGTCAACCACCAGATAGGCGAGATAGCCATCCCACCACGAGCTATGGTTGACGTAGAAGATGGCGGGGCGGTCAAGGTGGGAGTTGGGCAGCGGCACGTCGGGGGCGGGACGCATCTTGAGATGCACCTGGCTGAACGCCCGCCGCAGCGAAGCCATCACCAGCCAGCGTCCCACCACCCAATGCCCCAGCCCGCCGAGGAAACGCTTGTCGGCCCTGATAATGGAGTGCTGAGTGCTGAGTGCTGAGTGCTGAGTGTTGGATTGTTCCTGCTCAGGCATGAGCCTATTCCTTGCGAATAATTTTGATGGGGCAGCGGTGTAGTTTCCCCAGCGGGCTTATCCTTACCCCCAGCCCAACAGTACGAGGCGGCAAGGCAGCACACCGCGTGCCGAGTTACCGGGGGTTGGGGGCGTAGCCCTTGCTTGCCATGCTAACCATGCCTATCGTCTGCTTACCTACGTTCAACGTTTAAGCGAGAGCTGCAAACAAGCCAGCGCGACAATTTACTTCATGTTTATCGCGCCATATATTTACCGCTAGCGTTGGGGCATTGGCGGTGACAATAAGCACTGGTGCGTTTGCAAGCAGGGAGCTACGCTCCCAACCCTCGGTAACTTGGCGAGCGGTAGGCTATCCCCACCACTACTGCCCTTCACCTTTTGTGCGTAACGTCTCTCCCTCCGGAAGGGAATCAGCAACCCTCAGCACTCAGCACTCAGCACTGCTACTTAAACGCCTGCCACAGCATGAAGGCCGCCTCGCCGCGTGTCACCGCCGTGTCGCCGCTGAAGCTCGCGCCCTTGTAGCTGTCGGGCAGGATGCCGTGGGCATAGGCGGTCTCCACGTATTTGTAATAGGGGGCGCTGTTGGATACGTCGCTAAAGTGGGCGGTGGAGGGGTTCTCCAGGCTCCAGCCGTGGGCGATAACTACCAGCCTCACCATGTCGTAGCGACTGATTGCCATCTTGGGCTGGAAGGTGGCGCTGCCAACGGGCGCGGCGGTAATTGCGCCATGCGCGAATGCGCTCTGGATGAAGCTGTAGTCGGGATTGTCGGCTGACACATCGCTATATGCTACTGGCTTGGCGGTGTCGGTCGGCCAACCAGCGGCCACAACCGCTGCCCGTGCTGCATCAGCGCGGTTCATCTGCTG